>JABJAG010000271.1 GCA_018666195.1 Alphaproteobacteria bacterium | reverse complement strand
TCATTCCTGCATCATCAGGTCCGCAACATCGCCGGGACGCTGGCGCTGGTCGGCAAGGGGAAGTGGGACCGGCAGGATGTGGCCGATGCACTGGCGGCGCGCCGGCGTGCCTCGGGCGGGCCGACGGCCCCTGCGGATGGTCTCTATCTCGTCCGCGTGGATTACTGAGATGAGATCCGCGCGTGTCGATTTCAAATCGCGGCGGTTGATTCTACTGATCATGATCGCGGCCAGTGGGGCCTCGATCCTGTCGACCGATCTCTATGCCCCGACCCTGCCCCATCTGCCGGCCTATTTCGGGACCGATGCAAAGACGGTGCAGCTCACCATGGCGCTCAATATGGCGGCCTATGCGCTGTCGCAGCTGCTCTGGGGACCGCTGGGAGATCGCTTCGGCCGTCGCGCGATCTTTATCTATGGGATGGCGGCATTTGCGTTGACGGTGATTGCGGCAGCCGTGTCCCAGACCATCGATCAGTTGATCATCGCACGAATTCTGATGGGCGCGGCCGCCAGTGTGGAGGCGGTGATCGTTCTTGCTGTGATCGGTGATCTCTATGAAGGCGAAGAATCGGCCAAGGTGTTCGCACTCTATGGGATGGTCGTCTCGCTGGTGCCGGCTGCAGGTCCGATCATGGGCGGATTCATTTTCGAGTGGTTCGGCTGGCGGGCGAACTTCTTTGTTCTCGCTGGGGTCGTGGTCGCCGTATTTGCTATCGGGCTGGTCCGGCTTCCCGAAACCCTGCCGGCTGCCGAACGCACGGCCCTGAAACTGGGCGCCATCATTTCCGGCTATGCACAATTGCTGATGCGTGGCGGGTTTGTGACCGTCGCGATGACCCTTGGCCTCGCGATCGGTGCGATCTTTGCCTATATCACCGAAGCCCCGTTCATCCTGATCGACAAGCATGGGGTCGCGACCCGGTATTTCGGTCTGTATCAGGCCTTCATTGTGCTGGCCTTTTTCATCGGCAGTCTGATCGCAAGCCGGATTGTCGATCGCATTGGTGTCCGCCGACTGTTTGCGGTGGGCGTGTGGAGTGGCTCACTCTCGGGCCTGCTGGTGATTGTCGCCGTCAGTTTCGGTGAGACACCGGTAACGCTGACCGCTGCGATGAGTGTCTTTGCCTTCGCGCTGGGACCCCTGTTTGCCACCGCCCCGGTTCTGGCCTTCGAACGTGTGACCGATCACGGTCGGGGGATGAGTGCGGCGTTGCTGTCGACCTTCGAGATGGGGGGCGGCGCCCTTGGCGCGCTGTTTGTCAGTCTGACGCCGGATGGCACGGCGTGGCCGTTGGCAATCTGTGTGTCGGGTGCGGCGGCGTTGTTGTTGGTGATCGGGCTTCTGGCGCTGCGCCCGAAATGGTCTGGTGTGCCAACTGACGGCTAGCCGATCAGGAAGCGGGCCAGACCCCAGAGCAGAACAGCTAGTCCGATTTCCAGCAACACCACCATCACCGCGGCAACGGGCGGGGCATCGAGTGCGGCGCGCGCGATGAACCAGGAGTAGACCAGGGTCACCGCCGTCGCGGCGAGATAAATCGCAGCTCCCCAGCCTGCCGTGTCCACCCCCTGACCCGCAAAAATGGCAACAGCCGGCAGGATGATGACCGCACGCACGATGCTCGACCAGTTCCACGCCACAATGAACAGGACAAACCGTTCACTGCGTAAAATGGATTCGGCGAAGGCGGCGATGACCAGCGGAAACAGCAGCCACTGAAACGCGTATATTTCCAGATAGATCAGGCTCGCATGCACCGCATTGGTCACGGATATGGAGGTTCCGGCCTCTTCGGTGGTGAAGAGCAAGGTGGCGATGGCGTCTGCCGGCAGGACGACCGCCGCGGCCCAGAACGAATTCCAGAAGGCTCTGGGGCTTGTCTTGAAATACTGCAGACCGCTGCGGTCGAAATGCAACAACCGCCACGCACCGAACAGACCTTGGGTCGCTTCCAGAAGGGTCATGCCGCGCTCCCGCGCTGATTACCGGGTCAGGTCAAAGTATGTTTCGAGGACCTGAAGGTAAATCGCTGTCAGCTTCACGATGTCGTCGGTGGCCACGTGTTCATCGACCTTGTGCATTGTTTGCCCGACCAGGCCAAATTCCACGACCGGGCAGAAATCCTTGATGAACCGGGCATCAGAGGTGCCGCCTGTTGTGCTGAGTTCGGGGGTGTGACCGGTTGTTTCCTGAATGGCGGATGAGATCGCATCGCTCAACGGACCCGGTGGGGTGATGAAGGATTCCCCGGTGACGCGGAAGCTCAGTTCGTAGCTGGCACCACTATCGCCAAGCGCTGCATCGAAGGTCTGACGCACCCAGGAGTCGAGACTGTCGGAGGTGTGCAGATCATTGAAGCGGATATTGAACGTCGCGTGCGCCCGGCCCGGAATGACATTGTTGGCCGGATTGCCCACATCGATGGTGGTGATCTGCAGGGTCGTGGCCTGAAAATGTTCGCTGCCCTGATCCAGAGGCGCGGCGGTCAGCGCGTTGAGCATGCGGACCAGATGATGTGTCGGGTTGTCGGCGAGATGGGGATAGGCGGTGTGTCCCTGAACGCCCCGGACCGTGACATCACCGGTGGTGCTGCCGCGTCGCCCGATCTTGATCATGTCACCGAGGGCGTCAGGATTGGTGGGTTCTCCCACGACGCAGGCATCAAGCTGTTCGCCCCGCTCGGCCAGCCAGCTGAGGATTTTGCGTGTGCCATTGATGGCGGGGCCTTCTTCATCGCCGGTGATCAGAAGGCTAATCGATCCGGGAACGGGCCAGGTGTCGGGGGCCCCGTGGCGGGCCAGGAGTTGCCCGGTGGCGGCGGTGAACGCCGCGACGGCGCTTTTCATGTCGGCCGCGCCGCGCCCGTGGAGAGCACCGTCGATGATCTCGCCGGAAAACGGATCATGCGACCAGTCGGCCGCATCACCCGTCGGCACCACATCCGTGTGCCCGGCAAAGCAGAAGTTTCGACCCTCAGCGCCGAGCCGGGCGTAAAGGTTTTCCACGTCGGGTGTGTCGGCATCGGCAAAACGCAGCCGGTGACAGTCAAACCCGATCTGCGCCAGCGCGTCGCCGAGAACCCCAAGCGCACCCGCATCATCCGGGGTCACACTGGGACAGCGGATCAGGGCCTGGGCAAGCGCTATCGGGTCGTCGGTGCTGGTCATCGCCTTTGGGTCAGTCCCGGAGCAATTCGTTGATGGAGGTCTTGGCGCGGGTCTGCTCGTCGACGCGCTTGACGATCACGGCGCAATACAGGCTCGGTCCCGGGGTGCCATCGGGCAGGTCCTTGCCGGGCAGGGAGCCGGGCACCACGACCGAATAGGACGGGACACGACCGATGAAGGTTTCGCCGGTCGCCCGATCGACGACCTTTGTGGAGGCGCCGAGATAGACGCCCATGGACAGGACGGCCCCTTCTTCGACAATCACACCTTCGGCGACTTCGGATCGCGCGCCGATGAAGCAATTGTCTTCGATGATGACCGGGTTGGCCTGCAGGGGCTCAAGCACGCCGCCAATGCCGGCGCCGCCCGACAAATGCACATTCTTGCCGATCTGGGCGCAACTGCCCACGGTTGCCCAGGTGTCGACCATGGTGCCGCTGTCCACATAAGCGCCCAGATTGACGAAGCTCGGCATCAGCACCACACCGGGTGCGATATGCGCCGAATGGCGGACAATGGCGTTGGGGACGGCGCGGAATCCTGCGGTTTCAAAGTCACCGGCGTCCCAGCCATCGAATTTGGACGGGACCTTGTCCCACCATGCCGTGTTGTCGCCCGGGCCGCCGGCAATCATCGACATATCGTTGAGCCGGAACGACAGCAGCACGGCCTTTTTGAGCCACTCGTTGACGACCCAGTCTCCGTCGCGCTTTTCCGCCACGCGGCGGGCGCCACTGTCGAGTTCGGCAAGCGCCGTCTCCACGGCGTCACGGTCGGCGCCTTGGGTTGCGGGTGTCAGAGAGTCCCGGTTGTCCCAGGCTGTTTCAATGGCCGATTGCAGGTCGGTGGTGGTCATAGTGTTATCCTGTGCAGTACTTGGTTGGCAGCGCGCGAAGATGGCCGCGCACGGTCCCTCGTGTCAACGTTACAACCGCGCTTTCCTCAAGCCGCCGCAAGCACGGTTTCAAGCCAGCTCGCGAGGTCTTCGGTTTCGTGATGAATGTAGTCGGCATCGCCATCGGGAACAGCCCAGTAGGGGTCGGCCTTGATGTCATAGCGCACCCAGACTGTGGTCATTCCCATCTCGGCGGCGGGCTGCAGATTGGGCGCGATGTCTTCGAGCATAACGGCGTGTCTCGGATCAATGTTGTGGCGCGCCGTGATCATTTCATAGGGCTTGGGGTTGGGCTTGGGGATGTAGTCCGCCGCCGCGACGTCAAAAATACCCTCGAACAAATCATCGATCCCCAGATTGCGGAGAACGGATTCTGCGTGGGAGGTCGACGCATTCGTGAATATGACCTTGCGCCCGGGAAGTTGCCGCAACGCGTTGGTCAGTCGGGGCAGGGGTTTGACGAGCGCATAGTCGACGTCGTGCACGTAATCCATGAAGTGGGTGGGATCGACATCGTGGTCGTTCATCAATCCGCGCAAGGTCGTTCCGTATTCGCGAAACATCCGCTTTTGCTCGCTGAGTGCGGGTTCGCGATCAAGGTTCAGCCGCTCGGCGACGAACTGGGTCATGCGCGATGAGACCTCGGACATCAATCCGCAGGATGCCGGGTAAAGGGTGTTGTCGAGGTCGAAAACCCAGGTTTGGGTGTCGCGCAGCTGTTCGAGGGTCTTCATGTTGAAAAAATCCGCAGAAAATTGGTGTTTCGGGAGGTTGGCGGGCAGGTCTGACACTAAGACTTCTTTAACCGCAGGCTGGGTAACATCCGGTGTTGTTCATCAATGCGTACTGTGCGCCACGTTCGAAAAGAACTGGTTTTATCGCCAAGGGAGTGGGTGGGTTGAGTCAATCCCCGCAAAGTCTGAGTTTAACCTCAGACAACCGTCAAAGTCCCGAAGACCTGCGGGCCGAACGGGATCGCTTTGTCGCGCTGGCATTTTGCAGTGCGGATTTTCTCGTCGAGCTTGATCCCGCCGGCACAATTACCTTTGCAGCCGGGGCGACCAAAGTCTTCACCGGGCGAAACCCCGAGGATCTCCGGGGTGTGCGCGTTCACGATCTGATCCATGAGAGTGATCGACGCAAACTTGATCGACTGCTCCGGGATGCTCGCGCTGGCTCTCGCATTGATGATGCCCATATCACATTGGTTTCGCCGGGCGGCCATCCGATGGTTCTGAATATCAGCGGATTTCACATGTCTGACCTGGGCGGGCATACCTATCTCGCATTTCGGGTGAAATCGACGCCATCAGCCTTTGCCGGTGAAGATTCGGTCCGTGTCGAAGGGCTTGAGGTCTACGATAAGGATTCATTCTCCGAAGCGGCATCACGTGCTTTGGCAGATGCCGGAGAACAGGGCCAGGATCGACGGCTCACAATGATCGAGCTGGGCAACTATGAGGACCTTCGCGATCGTCTGAGTGAAGATGCGCAAACAGAACTCTCTGCGACGATGGGGTCACTGTTTCGCGCCAATTCGGTGGATGGTGATCTGGCTGGACAGATCGATGAAAACCGCTTTGGCCTGGTTCATGACACCCAGTTGAACGTGCAGGCACTGTCCGATCAAATCGAAACATTTGCGCGCGATATGGATCCCGACGGACAGGGATTGGACGTTGAAAGCGCGACCGTCGATGTCGAATCCGGCGCGATGTCTGATGCTGATACAGCTCTGGCACTGGTCTACACGATCAATCGCTTTTGCGACGAATCAGCGGGTGCATTCACGGTTAAGGATTTGTCGGAAAGCTTTACGAGCTTTGCGTCCGAGACTGTTGAGCGCCGAAACAAATTTTCTGAAATGATCAAGAGAGGCGCGTTCGACGTTGCCTTTCAGCCCATTTGTGACATGCAGACCGGGCGTCCGCATCACTTCGAGGCCCTGGTCCGCTTTGACCACGAGAGTTTTGAATCGACCCCGTTTGAGTTCATTACCTTCGCCGAAGAGGTCGGGATTATTTGTGATTTCGATCTGGCGATGTGCCGAAAGGTTCTCACATGGCTCGATGAAACAAACGGGCAGGGCTATCGCTATGTGACGGCCGTGAACCTGTCCGGGCGTTCCCTGAGCACACCGAAATTCGTTCGCAATCTTCTGAGTCTGCTCGATGAGTTCAAAGTGGCACGTGAGCATATTGTGTTCGAGGTGACCGAATCCGCGAAGCTGACAGACCTGGAAGAGGCAAACCGCATTATCCAGATCCTTCGAAATGCGGGTCATATTGTGTGCCTGGATGATTTTGGTGCGGGCGTCTCAGCCTTTCAGTATCTGATCGCCCTGCATGTTGATGTGGTCAAAATCGACGGCGCCTATGTCATCGACGCAATGAAAAACCGACGTAATCGGGCCGTTTTGAAGGCCATGGCCAGCATGTGCCGCGATCTGGATATCAAAACAGTCGCGGAAATGATTGAAGACGAGGCGACAGCAGATCTCGTGCGGGAGTGCGGAATCGATTACGGCCAGGGCTACCTTTACGGACGCCCCAGCAAGTTGATCACCGCGTTCCAAAGTCCGCGCCCGAAATCCTTTCCGCGTGAAAAGACGGCGGCGTAATCATGAGCGCTGTAGACGACACCAATATGGCAAATAGCCCGTCGATTTTTGCGGTGCCTGACGCTTTGCCGGTCTCTGGTTTTGATGGAGCGGTTCGCGCTCTTTCGACATGGCCAGGTGCTGTCATTGAGTATTCGGATGAGGGTGAGGTGGTTGCAGCCAATGAACTTGGCACTCATCTCGTGCACGCCGCTGAAGGTGTAGCCGGTTCCCCGCTGCCTGGGCTGGTGGCGCTGGCAAGGCAGTCCCGAGGCGGTGTTTGCGACAGGCTTGAAGTGACGTTGAACAAGAATCTACGTTGGTTTGAATGCACCGCGCTTCCGTATGATGACGGCAAGGTCATCGTGCTCGCGCGCGACCAGACATATGACATCAATATTCGTCAGGCGTTGTTTGATTCACGTCAGCGGTATCGGGACCTGGTGACGATTTCAAGTGATTTTGCATTTGAAACAGATGCGAGTGGAAAGTTTGTATTTGTCTCTCCGCATGGTGCGCTGGGCTACTCACCAGAGGACATGATTGGGCGTCATCCCAGCGAGTTTCTTGTTGATACCGATATCGATAGTTTTGATTCCCCGTTTCATGCGCAGACCGCGATGGTCCAAACACAGATCTGGTTGCGTAATGTCGATAACGAGGAGACATGCCTGCTGGCTTCAGCCGTGCCGGTCATGGATCAGAATGGTGACTGGCGCGGTGCCCGGGGCCTGTGTCGCGATGTGACTCACGAACGCTTGCGCGACAGTGAGTTGGCGCAGGCCAAGGTTCGCGAACAGGTTGTGGCTTATGTCGTGAATCAAATTCGCGAAGAAGCGCGACCGCGAGCGATGCTGGAAGCGGCATCGACAATGCTTGGTCGTGCCACGTCTGCGGCATCTGCCGTTTTAAGCTACGCACCAGATGAAGGTTGGCAGGTTTCTGCGAGCTACGGAGATTGGCCCGACAACGTTGATATTTGTGCATTGGCTGAAGGTCTTGGGGAAGCTCAGGGCGTTGCCGAGAATGAGGTGGCAGGGCATTGGTCCCTGAGTCGAACCACCAGGTATCATGGTGCCATCAATGGGGCTGTGTTGCTGTTGCGCGACATTTCGCGGCGCGATTGGAGTGATGACGAGCGCACGATGCTTGAGGCGGTGGCAGGGCAGCTTGCGATTGGTATGCGTCAGATTGCAGATCAGAAGGAACTCGAGCGTTTGTCTGCGACCGATGCTTTGACGGGATTGATGAATCGGCGAGCCTTTCAGGAAGCTCTGGAAGGGGCGATCGAACGTGCGGAACGAAACAACACGCCGGGTGTGTTGTTGTTCGTCGATCTTGATAATTTCAAGCAAATTAACGACACCAACGGACATGAGATTGGTGACAATGTGCTGCGTGAGATTTCGGATATGGTTCGTTCCCGCAGCCGTAAATACGATCTGGTCGCCCGAATTGGCGGAGATGAATTTTGCATCTGGCTTGACGATGTTTCTGTGGATACGGCCTCGACCCGGGCCGCTGAAGTGGTTGATGTCATTGGCGGACTCTCCGAAAAATATTCTGAGCCATCCAGCCCGTTGGGTGCTTCGATTGGGCTCGCCGAATATGGCATCGACTCGGGTGAATCTATTCGTGATTTGCTGATGCGCGCAGACGAAGCGATGTATGCCGCCAAACGCGCTGGTAAAAATGGTTGGGTGGTTGCGAAGCCAGGGGCGCCAAAAACTGATGGTGATGCAGAGCTTGCGGCTGAGGAAGCCGTGCGTCGAATTATAGAAACCTGCGATGAAGATCAGAGCGATGACCAACGCACAGCTTGAACCCGAAGACGATCCCGTCATCGACTATGAAGACCAGAAGCGGCTTGCGCGTGACGGGGATCATGAGGAACGTTGTGGTCTTGCTGGTCGCGGAGATGTTCGACCAGAAATTCTCTACTATCTGGCTGGTGATCCCGATCCGGGTGTCCGCCGTCATATTGCGCGCAACGATTCCACGCCACGGCATGCGGATCTTTTGTTGGCGCAGGATGACGATGATCGGGTGCGCTCGGATGTTGCCGGAAAAATTGCGGAATCTTCGCTCGATCTGGTTGGGGGCGAACAGGACAATGTTTATCGCGTGACCATGCAGGCACTAGAGGTGCTTGCGAGTGATCAACTTGTTCGCGTTCGTCAAATATTGTCCGATGTGCTCAAGGAAAGTGAGCGTGCGCCACGTCATGTCGTCGAAAGACTGGCCGTTGATAAAGAACCCTCGGTCAGTGGACCCGTTTTGCAGTACTCGCCTGTCCTCACAGACGATTTCCTGATTGGTATTTTGAATGGAGATGCTATTCAGAGTGCGTTGATGGCGATTTCCCGGCGCGTCGCGTTAGGACAGGAGGTGGCGGACGCCATTGTTGAAACGGGAGATGCGGAGGCCGTCGCAGAACTCCTGGGCAATGAAAGTGCGCAAATCCGCGAAGAAACCCTCGATCGCATTGTTGATCAGGCGCCCGGCCAGCCGGGTTGGCATGGACCGCTGGTCAGCCGTCCGAGCCTGCATATTGATGCGTCACGGCGCATTGCTGAAATTGTCTCGGGACCACTTCTGGCCGAACTGAAAAAACGAACGGACCTCGACGTTGAAACGCTTTCTGCGATTGACGACGTCATAAAGCGTCGTCTGGACGGAAAGGATTTTGGTGATATCGCCGATTTCTGGGGTCCGTCGCCGCAAGCCGGTGCCCCCAACACGCCGTCTGATCCGAAATGGGCGAACGGCAAGAGCGCCGTAGCTCAGGATGGTGAGGATTCAGGACCTATGGACCCGGGTTGGGTCGGGCAAGAGCCTGCTGCGCCAAAGGGAAAGGAATCACGTTCGGTCAAACGCGCGCGCAAGCTCATTGCGAAAGGGAATTTGAAGGAAAAGCATATCGCGGAAGCCCTGAATGATGGGGAGACCGACTTTGTTGTTGTGGCCACGTCTGGGTTGGCGGGCGTTCCCGAGGATGTCATCCGAAAGGCTGCGTCTCTTCAGAACGCGAAAGCGCTTGTGGCGCTGGCATGGAAGGCAGGTCTTTCGATGCGGCTGGCGATGCGTTTGCAAATGAATCTTGCGAAAATTCCCCCCAGCGGTGTGCTCCGTGCGACCGCATCTGATGGATATCCAATTTCACCCGAGGAAATGACCTGGCAGCTCGAGTTTATTGCCGGCATGACCGACGGTAGCTGAGCGAAAAGAAGGACCTATCACCATGCCCATGGATCGCATGGAATTGTCGAAGATTATCAATGCTGGCCGTTCGACCGCGTTTAATGTGTTCGAGATTGGTCAGAATATTCCGTCGGATGATCCGATCGGACGACTGTTTCGAAACAAGACGCTCAATAACACCCTGTTCTTCAAGATCATGGAGCGCAATGCGTCCCAGTACAACACGATCTCGACCGTCCAGACCTTGCTGTATTTCCCCTACAATCTGGACAATGTTCATGAGGGTGGAGATTCGATTCTCTTTGACGATCCTGCCTTCAATAAGGTGCTGCAGTCCAAGACAGGCGCAGATTCGAAGAGCGAAGAAAGTCAGGTCGACTATGTAATGGATCTCGAGATCCTCGAGATGATCTATTCATTGCCAACTTTGGACCCCTTTTTGCTGCGTAGTAAGTCAGAACAGCTTGACCTGGATGACCGTATCCATCCGCACTATTTCATGATCAGTGAAAGTGACTGGAAGCGTATCCGATTACCCATCCGGACAAAGATCCGCACGCTTGTCCGGCGTGCCTACACAGGTGCCGGTCAGGTTCCTTCGGACAAGATTGAACAACATGTCACGCGGTTTCTGAGCAAAATCTGGGAGGCCAAGGATATCGATGGCATCGAAGATTTTGTGAGGAGTATGGAAATTCCACCCGAACGTGCGCCCGAGCTGTTCTTCGCCTGGAAGGCCATTTGTTATTATCAGGTGCAGTTTGATGACTATCTGCCGCGGTTGAAGAAATTTTTTGCCTGGCTGGGTGATGACAGCTTGTCCGTGCCAATCGACTGGGCTCGCTTGTTGCCCGAAGATCGGGACCGGGTTGAGTATTCACTGCTGGGATTGCGTGACAAGGTTCGTGATACCTATCGCAGCATCAAGATGGTCCTGAACAATTATGAGCAGAGTTATCGGGGATTTATCGAGCTGAATCAGCCGCGCGCGTTCAAGGATTTTCTCTCCCACGCGGATGACGACTACACCAATCTGGCGACCTGTCTGAGCGCCAATATTCATGCGCTCGATATGTGGACGAAAATGATGTCACGTCATGGCAAGCGGCTGCGTTATGAGCATTTCAATGAAATGGTCGATACGCTTTCAATTCTCTATGATATGCGCCGGCCCAGCGGGGCCCATCTGCGTCAGGCGAGTTGATGGGAGTCTAATCAGCCCAGATCGCGGTGCCGAGACCGTGTTCAGTGAAGATTTCGATCAGCAGTGAATGGGCTGCTCGTCCATCCATGATGACGGCGGCGTCGACTTCGTTTTCAACGGCATCGATACATGTTTCAATCTTTGGAATCATGCCGCCGGAGACGGTACCGTCCTCAATCAGTCGGCGGGCCTGATCGACGCCGATATCTGCAATGAGATCGCCATTCTTGTCCAATACACCGGTTACGTCGGTGAGCATCAAGAGCCGTGCGGCTTCGACGGCAGACGCGATCGCACCTGCGGCTGTATCAGCGTTCACATTATAGGTGGCGCCATCCTCACCGATTCCGATCGGTGCGATCACCGGAATGATGTCAGCTTTGGTGAGACTGTCGAGCAGTTCTGGGTTCACCCGTGATGGGTCTCCAACAAAGCCGAGATCGAGAATTTTTTCGATATTTGAATCGGTCTCGCGTCTGGTTCGCCGCAATTTGCGGACAGACATCAGGTTCCCGTCTTTTCCGGACAAACCGACAGCGCGGCCGCCAGCGGCATTGATTGCAGACACGATCTGTTTGTTGATGGAACCCGAAAGAACCATTTCGACGATTTCGACGGTTTCCGCATCGGTCACACGCAGCCCGTCGACAAACTCGCTTTTGATTTTCAGACGTTCGAGCATCGCCCCGATCTGTGGGCCGCCGCCGTGCACGATGATGGGTTCAATGCCAACCTGCTTCAACAACACGATGTCGCGCGCAAATGCATTCGCAAGATCCTTGTTGCCCATTGCGTGCCCGCCATATTTGATGACGAAGCGTTGGCCGTTGAACTGCCGCATATAGGGAAGTGCTTCGGCCAGAACTCCGGCTTTGGCGAGGAGTTCTTCAGGTGGTGGCGCGCTGTCAGGACCCATCGTGTTTTCCGTTCTTTTGACGCGGGCTTGATTGTTCGCCCGAACTTAGCTCACTCACTGCGGGTTCGCCAGCGTGGCAAGGTCAGACTGCAATTCGGAAAGACCCAGATTCTTTCTTGCGCTGGTCGTGATCAATTCAGGCAAAGCCGCGGGGTGGGTCTTCAGCACAGTGGTCACTTTTGCTGCGGTGGATTCCAGCTCTGCGGCTGATAGCTTGTCGACCTTGGTCAGCACCACGCGATACACCACAGCTGAGGTGTCGAGCATCTTCATCATCTCTTCGTCACCGTCCTTCAGGCCATGACGGGCATCGATCAGCAGGCAAAGTCGCTGCAGGTTGGGGCGGCCGCGCAAATAGCTGCGCAGGGTTTTGTTCCAACGTTCGATATCGGATTTTGAAGCACGGGCGTATCCATAGCCGGGCAGGTCAACCAGCATCAGTCGCCCGGCCAGATCAAAGAAATTGAGCTCACGTGTTCGTCCGGGGGTGTTGCTGGTTCGGGCCAGTGTTTTGCGTCCGGTCAGACCGTTCAGCAGGCTCGATTTCCCCACATTCGAGCGACCGGCGAAGGCCACTTCCGGCAGGGTTGGGTCTGGCAGGTCGGGCAGGGTCGCCACGCCGCGGACAAAGGTGCATTCCTGCGCGAACAGATGTCGCCCAATCCTGGAAGATGCCTTTGACGTCTCGCCCTCAAGCGCGGCCATGGCGCTAGCTTTCGTCAGTCTTGCCGCCGCCCACAGCCACGCCCATGCGGCGCATGATGACGTATTGCTGGGTGATCGAGAGCAGGTTGTTCCAGGTCCAGTAGATCACCAGGCCGACCGGGAAATTCGCCAGGAAGAAGGTGAAGATCAACGGCATGAACATGAAGATTCGCGCCTGAACCGGGTCCGCCGGAGCGGGGTTCAGCTTCTGCTGCGCAAACATGGTCAGCCCCATCAGGATTGGCCAGACGCCAAGCGCCAGGCCAAAGGGCGGGTTCCAGGCGACCGCGCCAAACAGGGTGAAGAGGTTCAGCGGATCCGCAGCCGAGAGATCGCGAACCCAGCCGTAGAACGGCGCATGGCGCATCTCGATGGAGACAAAGAGGACCTTGTACAGTGCGAAGAACACAGGAATCTGGAGCACAATTGGCAGGCAACCCGAAACCGGATTGACCTTCTCACGCCGGTACATGCCCATCAGCTCTTTTTGCATCTGCTGCTTGTCGTCTGCGTATTTCTCTCGCAGTTCGGTCATTTTCGGCTGCAGCGCCTTCATCGAGCTCATCGCGCGATAGGACTTGTTGGCCAGCGGGAAGAAAAACAGCTTGATGATGACGGTCACGGCCAGAATCGCGAGACCGAAATTGCCCAGCAGGTTGGCGGCGAAAATAATCACGACCAGCAGCGGTTTGGTCAGGAAGAAGAACCAGCCGAAATCGATGGAGAGTTCGAACCGGTCGATTTCCTTGCCTTCTTCGTCCCGATAGGCCTTCAGGGTTTCGAAAACCTTGGCGCCGGCGAACAACCGGTTTGTTTTTTCGAAGGTTTCACCGGGCGCCAGCGAGACGGCGGTGCCACGATAATCTGTCTGGTAGAGGTTGGCCCCGTTCGGGGTCGTGTCGAACAGAAAGCGCGCATCGAGCTTTTCGTTCATGTCCGGCACAAGGGCGGTGAGCCAGTAGATATCCGTGAAGCCAAGCCAGCCACCGGTCGAGGTGAAGGTCTGGGGTGTCTCGGGCTCATCCTCGAGATCGTCATAATCGATCTCATGCAGCTGATCGTCGAGAACGCCAATCGGGCCTTCATGCAGAATGAAGAACCCGCGTGTGTCGGGCTCGTTGACCCGGGTGACGCGGCCGAAGGGGCTGATATTCACCGCACTCGTGCCCGTGTTCTGCACCTCATCGGAGATGGTGAACATATACTCCTTGTCAACGCTGATCGTCCGCGTGAGAAGCAGGCCATCATCGGTGCGCGCGGTCATCACGACGGGGCTGTCGGATGTGAGCTTGCTTTGCGCGGATGTCCATTTCGTCTGACCACCACCGGTGACGGCACCATTGCCGGTCAGCCAGCCGAATTCTGCGAAATAGGGA
The DNA here is from genome assembly GCA_018666195.1 of Alphaproteobacteria bacterium. GTDB lineage: Bacteria > Pseudomonadota > Alphaproteobacteria > UBA6615 > UBA6615 > JABJAG01. The sequence continues at coordinate 2,421 of JABJAG010000271.1, read as the reverse complement.
TTCGCCGTGCCTCGCGGTGAAAGCAGGGTGATGTCCGGACTGTTCTCTTCAACGGTCTGGCGATATTTGTGCAGGGTCAGATCGTCAAAACGACCGCCGGTCAGGTTGATCGAACCACGATAGGACGGCGTTTCAACAGTGATGCGGTCGCTTTCGCCAATGATCTCATCGCGCTCGCGCGGCTCGGCAGCGATCAGGTTCTGCGCGGACTGACCGGGCGCGGGAAGTCCGGGAACACCGATCGAGTTTGGATCACGTCCGGCAGCTTCCTGCAGGCGCAGCTCTTCGGCAGCCGCCTGTTCCTGCTTGGGCTGTTCCACCAGGGTCTGCCAGCCAAGCAGAATGGCAAGTGACGCGACGATCGCGAGGATAAGGTTCTTTGAGTCCATCGCGCGTCAGGTCCCTGAGTGCGACACGGATACACCGTGTTCATTGTCGAGATGTTGATGTGAAGTGTGGCCACAGGTGCCAGGTACCGGATCGAAACCAGCCCCACCCCATGGATTGCATGAAACGATCCGCTTGAGTGCGAGCCACCCTCCCTGGAAGGGGCCGTGGGTGCTCAGCGCTTCACTGGCATATCTGGAACAGCTTGGCTCGTATCGGCAATTGGCCCCGAGCACAGGCGCAATGCACCACTGCCAAAACCAGATTGGCAGCTTCAGGATCAGAACGATCATGCGGGAAACGGACTTCATTCTGCTTTGCCTTCTTGGCCGGGTGCGAACGCGTCGCATTTTTTCAGTGCAATCTCAAGGTCGGAAACCAGTTTAGCGAACGGTCGCTGTGCTGTCGCAGCCCTGACGATCACGACATAGTCGCAATCAACACGGGCAGAACGGGTCATCACACGATCAACGGCGGCTCGTAACCGCCGCCGGGATCGGTTCCGTTTTACCGCATTGCCAACTTTTCGCGTGGCCGTGAAACCGACCCGGACATTGCCTTCAGCCAATTGGACGTCATCCGGACGTGGTGCGACCTGCAGAACAAGTCCGGGAGCTGCCCAACGGCGCTTTTTTGCTGCAACCCGCAGAAAATCAGCCCTTTTGGGGAGCCTTGCCACCGATGCGAGTTGGCAATAGCCCGCCTGCGGCGTCGTTTCCAGCGCCGTTGTGTTCATAGCTATTCAATCCCGGTGATCGTGCCGACACGGAAAAATCCGTGTGCGACGCCGTTCAGGCGCTGAGTTTCTTACGCCCGCGAGCGCGTCGACGCGCCAAGACGCGACGTCCACCCACAGTCTTCATGCGGGATCGGAAACCATGGCGGCGCTTACGCACCAGATTGCTCGGTTGAAATGTCCGCTTCACGCGAATTCTCCATTGCCTTCAAGGGCTTTGCAATTCGGCGCGCTGTATACGAACTCATTGGATGGAAGTCAACGCGTGTCCGCGGTGTTAACCAAGCAAATATCCTCACGCATAGGTGAATGGTTCCTTCGCGCACTCTGCCCAAGTAGGTTCACAACAACAAAGGCACGTAAATACGATGAGTGACTCCAAAAATTCTGTATCTCCCACGCCACCTGCACGTTCCAATTTGTTCAAGCGGGTGTTGCCCCTGGTTGTTCTTGTGTCGGGCCTGGTGCTCTTCTTTGTCTTCGATCTTGATCGCTTTGCCTCGCTCGAAGCGCTCAAGCAGAACCGTGAAGCACTGCAGGCGTTCGTCGCCGAAAATGGGTTTCTCGCGATTGTCGGGTTTGGTGTGATCTATGCGGTCGTGGTTGCGTTCTCGCTGCCCGGCGGTGCGATTATGACCCTGACGGCAGGATTTCTGTTCGGCACCTTTGGTGGCGGGCTGATTGTTGTGGTTGGCGCAACACTTGGCGCGACCGGGCTGTTCCTGATTGCCAGGACCGCGCTTGGTGATGTGTTGCGCGCGAAGGCGGGGCCGTTTCTGGCCAAAATGGAAGAGGGTTTCCGCGAAAATGCGCTGAGCTATTTGCTGGTGCTGCGGCTGATTCCGCTGTTTCCGTTCTGGCTGGTCAATCTGGTTCCTGCGTTTCTGGGGGTCTCGACCATCCACTATGTGATTGGCACCTTCTTCGGAATTATTCCCGGAACCTTTGTCTTTGCATCTGTCGGCAATGGCCTGGGGGCTCTGCTTGATGCGGGTGAGGACCCAAATCTCGGGATTATTTTTCAGCCCGAGGTTCTCGGCCCGCTTGTTGCGCTGGCGCTGCTGTCCTTGCTGCCGGTTCTCTACAAACGGCATCAGGCAAAAAAGAACCTGCCGGCCAAATCCTGAAACTCAGTCTCTCTTCCTCACAAGCTTTGGTGTTCCTGTCATGAGCGAAATTCGTAACGTAGATATATGTGTGATTGGTGCCGGGTACGGCGGATTGTCCGTGGCCGCGGGCGCGGTGCAAATGGGTGCCAGCGTGGCTCTGTTTGAGCGCGGCAAGATGGGTGGCGATTG
>JABJAG010000270.1 GCA_018666195.1 Alphaproteobacteria bacterium | reverse complement strand
TGAGGATACCGAATTATTCTACGCGCTGGACCGCCGGCGCGTGATGCCGGGTATGTCGGTGCAGGCGAGCATCAACACAGGCACCCAGTCATTGCTGAGTTTTATGGTGCGCCCGGTCGCCGCTTCTCTGCGCCTGGCCTTCGCTGAACGGTGAGAGATTAGCCCGCCAGATAGCTGGAGACGATCTCTTCAGCCGCAGATTTGAGATCTTCAAAATTTTCTGCGATGAATTGCTCTGCGGGCACGGCCTGACGGACCCATAGCAGGTTTATGCAGCCCAAAACTTTGTCCGGTGCCTTCAGGGGTACTGCAATTGCGTTCAACCCATCATCGAAGAATGAACTGTCTGCATAATTGCCACCCAGATAGCTGTTGTCCCGCATGGCATAACCCTGCGTCCGAATGACTTTGAGAGTTTCACCAAGTTTGCGCGAATTTTTTGCCAGATGATCGGCGGGATGCCCGGTCTTGCCAAGCGCTGCGAGTATTTCGGTACGCTCCGCATCGGGACAGAATGCCAGATAGGCTCGTCCGACAGCTGTTATGGGCAACCCGACCTGATATCCAACCTCATCGCAGTTTACCATGAATGGAGATTGCAGGCGGCTCGTTTCCTTCATCTCCATGAAGTTCCCGCTGCGCACCATCAGATCTGTTGGCCATTTCACCAGCGCGCACAAACGGCCGAGCGCAGGGCCGGCGATCTCGGCCAGCCTGTCGAACTCGTCGAGTGTGTCAGTCATTCGGCGCAACTCGAAAGTGTTGCGATAAAGGCCGTCGGCCATACCACGTCGCACCAGACCCTGCTGTTCGAGGGTCAGAAGAATGCGCAACAATGTGGTGCGATGAAGCTCGGTTGCGTTGTGGAGATCATGCAGCGTAGCCGCGCCAAGTGTTTCGAGCGCCCGCATCACGGAGACGCCGCGTTCGATGGCGCGAATGGGTTGTAGTCCAGACATGATCGTTTCGACATGTTGATTGGAAGGGTAGGTGACCCTAGCAGCCCTTTTCGCTGTACGAAATTCTGCGGGTGGCACGGGACTTGGTGTAGATTGGCATCAATTCACAACAAACCTATTGGGAACTTTCATGGCACAGACTTCACCGCTTTCTATGTTCGATGTTTCAGGAAAATCCGCGCTGGTAATTGGTGCCACCGGATCTTTTGGAAGTGCTGGTGCGCGTGCATTGGCGCAGATGGGATGTGACATCACCATTGCCGACATGAACGCTGAAAAGCTTGAAGCTCTGGCAGAAGAATTGCGCGCGGAAGGCGCGCGGGTGGAGACCGTTACGGAAATCGCCAATTCCGAAGCGGCCGCGCAAAAGATCGTTGATGGCGTCGTCGGCGCCTACGGTGCACTCGACATGATGTTCGTGGCCACGGGCCTGAACGATGTCGGCTACATCGAGGACCAGCCCTATGAAAAATGGCGTGCTGTGATGAACGCAAATCTCGACGGCTATTGGCTGGCCTGTCAGGCCGCAGGCCGACAATTCGCGAAGCAGCCTGATGGCCGTGGACGCGGGAAGGTTGTTGTCGTGTCTTCTACGCGCGGTCGTCACGGCCTTCCGACAGGCTATACAGGGTATTGCGCTTCGAAAGCCGGCCTCGACGGAATGGTTCGCGCGCTTGCTTGTGAGTGGGGTGGGAAGGGGATCAACATAAATGCCATCGGCCCAACCGTTTTTCGCTCGCCACTTTCGGAATGGATGTTCTCAGAAGAAGACCCGGGTAAATCCACCCGTGAAGCCATGCTCGAACGTGTGCCCGTCGGGCGGTTGTCCGATACCGATGATCTGATGGGTGGATTGCTTTATCTGCTTTCACCGGCTTCGGATTATGTCACGGGTCACACCCTATACATTGATGGTGGATACACAGCCGAGTGACCCTGGTGAAGGATTTGCGCTAGAGTTATCGATGGTATTAGAGACTCGTGGGTGACGCACGTGCCGCATCGGTAGACATAAAGAGTACATAGGAAATTCGATGATGTTCAGGTTGATACTCTGGGTCCTCCCATGGATCTTTCGCATTGCGCGCTGGCGGTTTCCCGAGTTTCGCGAGCGCCTGGCAGAACGAAATATGGTGGTCCAGATACGGACGGCTGATAGCAGCGCGGGGCGATACATCGTTTTGCAGGATGGCGGTATTCGATCTGGTGCGGGTATCCATGATGACCCGACGGTCGAGTTGATCTTCAAGACCGCTGCCATCGGCACGAAGTTGCTGATGCCACCAATCGACCAGCTTGAACAGATCGACGCGCTCAAGAATTTTCTGGTGCGCCTGGAAGGACCCGATGAAGACGGGGTCTGGTTTGCCCAGACCGTGATGGCGGCGATGTCAGCGGGATGGCGGATTGGCCGCAAGATGACCGATGGTACGACACGGTATTGCACCATGACCAATGGTGGACCGTTGTTTGTGTATGTCCGCGACGGCAAGATCATTCGCACCACGCCGATTGAATTCGATGCAGATGATCCGGAATCCTGGTCGATCGAGGCCCGGGGAAAGGTCTTTACGCCGCCTCGTAACGGCGCACTTGCACCCCATGCGATGAACTGGAAGTCCATGGTGTATGCGCCCAACCGGCTGCAGTACCCCATGAAGCGGGTTGATTTTGACCCTAACGGTGAACGCAATATTCAGAATCGTGGCATTTCCGGCTACGAGCGAATCAGCTGGGACGAAGCCCTCGATATCGTCTCGTCTGAAATTCAGCGGATGAAGCGCGACTATGGAACCGGTGCCATCGCATCGAGCAATGGGTCGCACCACAACTGGGGAAATATTGGCTATTACCTGAGTGCCAAGCTGCGGTTCATGAACGCGATCGGGACGACGGAAGTGCACCACAACCCCGACAGTTGGGAAGGTTGGTATTGGGGCGCGCTTCACCATTGGGGCGGGAGTCTGCGCGTCGGTGGGGGTGAGCTCTTTGGCACGATTGAGGATTGTCTCGAAAATGCCGAGATGGTGGTCTTCTGGTCAAGCAACCCGGAAGCCACCGGTGGGGTCTATGGCGGTCAGGAAGGCACGGTCCGTCGCAGATGGTTGCGTGACCTCGATATCGAGCTGGTCCATATCGACCCGTATTTTAATGACACGGCTCAGTTCCTGGGCGGCAAGTGGATCAGTCCACGGCCGACAACATCGCCGGCTCTGGCGCTGGCGATTGCACATGTCTGGATCACGGAAGGTCTCTACGACAAGGAATATGTAGAGGCGCGCACCAAGGGCTTCGATGCCTGGCGAGACTACATTCTGGGCGCCGAAGACGGCGTGGCGAAATCACCGGAATGGCAAGAATCGGAAACCGGTGTCCCGGCCAAGGACGTGCGGGCTCTCGCACGCAAATGGGGCAACAAGCGCACTTATCTGGCCGTGGGCGGCATGGGCAATACTTTTGGTGGTGCGTGTCGTAACACCAACGGCACCCAGTGGACACGCACCATGGTTTGCCTCATGGGAATGCAGGGGTTAGGCAAGCCCGGCGTCAATGTCGGAAATCTGCAGCTGGGGGTTCCGCTCGATTTCAGCTTCTATTTTCCGGGTTACGCCGATGGCGGGATCTCGGGTGATCTCAACAATACCGCTCTGGCTACCGCACTCTATCAACGGATGCCGCAACTGCCGACCATGAACCCCTCGACCCAACTTATCCCGCGGCTGCGTTTGCCCGAGGCGATTATCGATGGTCATGCAGAAGGCTTCCTATGGGATGCCCGGACGATGGAGGGGCAGTTCTCCAAAATCGTTTATCCCAAGCAGGGGCATGCCAAAGTACACATGCTCTATCGCTATGGGACGGCCATTCTCGGGACGTTGAACGACGCCAATCGCTACGTCGCCATGTACCGATCACCGAACCTCGAATTTGTGGTCAACCAGTCGATATGGAATGAAGGGGATGTGGAATTTGCCGATGTGATTCTGCCTGCCTGTACCAATCTGGAGCGTGAGGATATTGGTGAATGGGCCAATGCCGGCGGGTATGGCGCGCATTTCAATTCGCAGATCAACCATCGGGTCATTGCGTATCAGGCCAAATGTGTCGAGCCGGTTGGGGAATCCCGTTCGGATTACGAGATCTTTTCTGCGCTGGCCTGCCGGTTGGGCCTCGGGTCCTATTTCACGGAAGGCATGCGCGAAGTTGACTGGGTCAAGCGCATGTTTGATGCGTCGGATTTGCCGCAGCATATCTCGTGGAAAAAGTTCATTGAACGCGGCTATTTCGTCGTGCCGTCAGAGAAGCCCGAACACCGTCCGCCGACGGCCTATCGCTGGTTTGCAGAAGGTCGCAAGAAGGACCTGCCTGAAGCGATGCCTTTGCCGGGCGACTACACCGAGCAATTCCTCGAAGGCCTGCAGACCCAGTCCGGAAAGTTCGAATTCGAAAGTTCGAGCCTCAAGCGCTACGCGCCGGAGGACCCCGAACGTCCCCCGATCGTCAAGTACACGCCATCCTGGGAAAGTGCCGAATCGCCCGGCCTTGAGGGTTATCCGCTGCAATTGATGACGCCGCATTCGCGCTACAGTTTTCACACTCAGGGTGATGGCAAGGACAGCTTCCTCAATGACATTGCCGATCATCGCATGCTGATCGACGATCATTGTTACTGGGTGCTGCGCCTCAATCCGCAGGACGCCGCCGCCCGCGGTATCAAGACCGGAGACCTCGTAAAGGTGTTCAATGGTCGTGGGGCGGTGTTGTGCGCAGCGCTGCTGACCGAACGCCTGCGTGTGGGTGTGGCGCAGGGTTATGAATCCTCTGCCGTCTATGAACCAATGGGTGAGCCCGGACGTTCGGTCGACCGCGGTGGTTGTCTGAACCTGCTGTCTCCCCGGCGTTCCCAGGTCAAGAACTCGCACTCCATGGCCAACGGCACTGCGATGGTGGAGGTCGTGCCCTGGGATGGCGATATCAGTTTCGAACGGACCGAGCCTCTCACTGATGGACAGGCCGTCGCGGCGGAGGCAGCAGAATGAGTAAATGGAACCTGATTGTTGATGTTGCCGAGTGCACCAACTGTAGTTTGTGCACCTTGGCGGTTCAGGACGAGCATGTCGGAAATGAATTTCCCGGCTATGCCGCCGAAATGCCAAAGCATGGTCACCACTGGATTGAGATTGAGCGCCGCGAACGTGGTCAGGGAACCATGGTCGATGTCGCCTATGTGCCGACCATGTGTCAGCATTGCGATGATGCGCCATGCATTGCTGCCGCGCGCGACGGTGCCGTATCCAAGCGCCCCGACGGGATCGTTGTCATCGATCCGGACAAGGCTAAAGGTCAGAAGCAAATCGTTGATGCCTGTCCCTATGATGCCGTGTACTGGAATAAGGCGCTGGATATTCCGCAGCACTGGCTCTTCGACGCACATCTGCTTGATGCAGGCTGGAAAGAGCCCCGCTGTGTCAGTGTCTGTCCGACCAGTGCTCTGCGCGCCGTCAAGGTGGATGACGTGCAAATGCAGAAGATGGTTGATGACGAAGAACTTGAACCTCTGCGTCCCGACCTCACAACCAAACCGCGGGTGCACTACAAAAATCTCTGGCGTTACAATCGCAGTTTCATTGCCGGCACTGTGAGTGTGGAACGTGACGGAATCGTGGATTGTCTTGAAGATGCACAGGTCGTTCTGAAACAGGACGGCAACATCGTCAGTTGCTTGCAAAGCGACGGCTATGGTGACTTCAAGATTGATCGGCTTGAAGTTGATAGTGGTGCTTATACGGTGGAAGTTTCGGCATCCGGCTATGCGACCGAGACTCGCGAAGTGACGCTGGACGAGAGCATCAACCTTGGCGAAATCCGGCTGACGTCAGCGCGGTGAGTGTGACTTCCGGCGTGTCGAGAGACTGGGCAGTCTACTATCAAAAGACCGGCGAACGCCCACCGCGACCGACAGCGTTGTTTGCACTGGACCGATTTGATGCGGAACCCTGTGATGCACCGCGTCTGGCAGTCGATCTGGGCGCCGGCGGAGGGCGGGACACAATTGAGTTCCTGCGCCGCGCCTGGCGGGTGATTGCCATTGATGCTGAGGCGTCAGCCGCAGATGCACTGCTTGCACGGACTGACATTCCGGTCGGCGCGGTCCTGGAAACCCAGACAGCGCGGTTTGAAGCCGCGAGCTGGCCGCAATGTGATCTCGTGAATTCGAGCTTTGCCTTGCCGCTGTGTGCGCCTGATCAGTTCTCCTGCGTCTGGGAAAAAATTATTGAAAGCCTCAACCCCAGCGGCCGATTTGCCGGGCAGTTTTATGGGGAGCGCGACAGTTGGATGGGGCGTTCGGGTATGACCTTTCACACCCGAAGCGATGTTGAACGGCTGTTCTCTGACTTTGACATCGAGTTCTTCGAGGAAGAGGAGGACGATTCAGAAACGCCGCGCGGCGAGACCAAGCATTGGCATGTATTCCATGTGGTCGCGCGTCTACAAGCCAGCTAGTTGGCGCTGTCCCAGTCAAACAAGGCAGGTTCCTTAGCCAGAAATCGTTCAAGCGCGGCCTTGTGATAGGCGCTGGCATTGGCTGCAGCCTGCGCATCGGCCTCCGCATCGAGCGCCTCCGAGCGCGTTGCTTCAAACGCGTTCCCCATGGCGCGTTTGGCCAGGCGGATGGCCTCGGGAGATGCGTTGGAAAAGCGCGCGGCGAAGGCTCTGGCATGATCGAGCAAGATCTCGTCATCGACGATCTCGAGCACAAATCCGAGGTCGCGCGCTTCTTCGGCATTCACCATGCGGGCCGTGAGCACCAGCTCCTTCGCGCGCTGTAACCCCACGATACGTGGCAGCAGGTACATGGCACCCCAGTCGGGCACCAGTCCAATCCGGCCGAAGGACATGACGAAACGGGCCCGCCGGGCGGCAATGACGAAATCACTGGCAAGGGCGAGGGAAAATCCTGCGCCAGCCGCTGCTCCGTTGACCGCCGCAATCGTGGGGACCGGCAGATCGAGCCACCGCTCCAGGGTTTCATGGGATTCCTTCATGCGGGTGCGCATGGCGTCCGGGCCTTTTTCGGTCATCTCCTGGAGCACACGGATATCGCCACCGGCACAGAAGGCCGGACCGGCGCCAGTCAGAATGACGGCCGAAATTGTTTTCCCCGCCTGTTTGCCGATCTCGGTAATCGCATCGGAGAATTCATCCCGAAGGACGCCGCCCAGAGGGTTTCGGGCTTCGGGGCGATTGAAGGTGATCGTCGCGATTCCGTTTTGCACATCCAGAATAAGATCTGTGTAGGTCGTGGCCATGTCGCGCCTTCGAATTATGGTGGTATTGTTTGTGTGTACCACCATGCAAAGCGCGGCGCATGGGCGCAAGACCCGGATGCTGCCTGCCAAGGAGAGCCTGATGAGTGACGCTGAACTTATTGAACCGACTGTCGATCCGACCACGAAAAACCTGACCTACAGAAATGTGGTCGGGCGCAATGCTGGTGGCAGTCGAACCGAAATCTCGGTGCGCGATACGCCAGGCATGGTGACCGATGAGCCCACGAGTCGCGGCGGCACGAATGCCGGGCCAACCCCTGTTGAAACCGTGATGGGTGGTCTGGTGGGCTGCGATTCGGTGATCACCGGAATGGTCGCCGAACTGCTGGATTTCGAGTATGGCGATATTGAGTATGTCTGCGATGCCGAAATTGATACGCGCGGCGTACGCGGTGTGCAGGGTGTCCGTCCGTATTTTGAGAAGGTCACTGTGCAGAAAACGATCAAGACCAACGAGCCGGCGGAGCGCATCGAGAAGCTGAAGAAGAATGTTGAGCAACGCTGTCCGGTGAGCAATCTGATTCGGGATGCGGGTGTTGATCTGCATATCGAATGGATCGTGGTGCCGATGTAGGGCTCGTTCCATTGAGTATAAAAAAGGGCTGGCAATTTGCCGGCCCTTTATTTTACTTGCTGTCTGGCGCTCTAGCGTTTCAGGCGTGCTGACTCTGCAAGAATGGCACACACCGCGGCCGTGTCTTCATCCGCGCGTCCCTGAGCCATGCCAGCTGTATAGATGTCCGCGCAGGTGCCGAAGAGTGGAGTCGGACAGTCCAGATTTTTGGCGAAGGCACCAATGATGCCCATATCTTTCTGCCAGGTCGAAATCTTCATCGTCGCTTCGGAATAGTCGTCAGCGACCATCATTGGCCCGCGCACTTCGAACATCCGTGAGGTTCCCGCGCTGTCGGCGATGACGTCGAAGATTGTCTGTGCGTCCAGGCCGGCTTTCATGCCGAGAACGAAGGCTTCACCGGCGGCAATGTTGTGTATTGCGACCAGGTGATTGGCGACATACTTCATTTTACTGCCGCTGCCGAAGGGGCCGACATAGTAGTGCGCGCGTGCAAAGCCTTCGATCACTTCTGTGCAGGCCATGGCAGCCGCTTCGTCGCCACTCAGATAAACCGCAAGGTCTTTCACTTGAGCTTGTGCCCCTGTGCCCGACAGAGGTGTGTCGAGCATGGTGATGCCAGCCGCGGTCATCGCGTCGTGGTTCCGCTGCTTGTCTTCGATGGGCAAAGTCGAGCATTCCATGATGGTGAAATCAGTCGTGCCCGCATTGGCAAAGCCGTCTTCGCCGGTGCATACGGCGTCGAGTGCGGCGATGCTGGGCAACAGGGTCAGGACGATGTCGGACTGAGATGCTACTTCTGCAGGAGAGCTGAGCGCGGTGCCGCCGTTTGCGGTGAATGCCGCCGCCTGCGCGGCGTTCACGTCAAAACCAGCGACATCATAGCCGGATTTCAGAAAGTTGCCTGAGATGGCCGAACCCATGATCCCAAGACCTACAACTCCAATACGTTTACTCATGCGAATGCTCCTGAAAGAAAATGGCGGGGTCTGCCCCTCGTTTCGGCGCGCCTTATAGCATATCTGCCATGCGCGACGGAGGATGTAGAACGTGTTATCCCGCTGATGCAAATCCTCTGGATACGGTTTCATGGCCTACTTGATATTCCTGCGTGAAAACTGGCGATTTGTCAGTTTCGGCATGTTTCTGACGATGGCTTCAAGCTTCGGTCAGACCTTCTATGTGGCGCTATATGGTGCCGACATTCGTGCAGAGTTCGGGCTTAGCAACGGTGATTTCGGAGCTGTGTTCTCGGGTGCAAGTATTATCGCAGCGGGAGCACTGATCTGGTTGGGGAAGTTTATCGACCGGGTCGATGTCCGCCTTTACACCGGGATGACTCTGGCAGCGCTGTTTGGCGGCATGGTTCTTCTGTCTCAGGCAAATTCGCTGCTGTTGTTTGCCCTCGCCATCTTTGTGGTCCGGTTTTGTGGGCAGGGATTGTGCATCCACATCGCGAGCACGTGCATGGCACGCTATTTCCCGCAGGATCGTGGCAAGGCATTGAGTGTATCGGGGTTGGGGCTTGCGGGTGGGGAGGCTGTGCTGCCGGGTTTAACGCTGTTGCTGATTGCGGATCACGGTTGGCGTGATGCGTGGCTCTGGACTGTTGTGTTGACTGCGGTCCTGGCCCTCGTGCTTTTGCCGCAGTTTCTGAAGGGGCATACCGAACGGCATCGCGGATTTAGCGAACGTCTGAACAAGGGAGCATCGGAACGTAAAACGGTACGCAGTTGGACCCGGATTCAGGTCCTCGGTGATCGCGGCTTTCAGGCGATCATGCTGTTGCTCATGGCGTTCCCGTATATGACGACGGGCGTTTTGTTTCATCAGGTGTTCATCGTGCAGGCCAAAGGGTGGTCGCTTGAACTTCTGGGGCTTGGGTTCCTGGCGCTGGCCATTGCAAAAATCCTGACGTCACTCGTGGTTGGTTCTCTGATTGACCGCGTGGGTGCTGTTCGGCTCGTGCCAGCCACCTGTCTGCCTTGGATTGCGGCATTCCTGGCGATCCTCTTGTCCGATAGCAGCATTGTCATGCTTGTCTATCTGGCTTTGTTCGGCATGGGGATTGGAATGCTCCAGCCCATTCTTTCTGCGATGCTGGCCGAACGTTACGGCGTGAGCAATCTGGGGGGTATCAAGGCTATGTCGACAGCCGGTGTGGTGCTGTCCGCTGCGGCAGCCCCGGCGACAGTGGGCTGGTTGCTCGACGCCGGCGTGAGCATCGATTGGCTGATGATCGGTTTCCTCGCCTATTTGTTGCCTGCTGCAGCGATCGCGCATCTGGTTCTGACACATGAGCGCGTTGCGAACGCCTGATTGGGTGCGCAAGCACTCGTGTTGGCGTTAACCGTTTTGCAAGTCGCTCCGTTCTACCCTGTCATTTGCTGGGAACCCGCCCGGCAGACCGGAGTGGAACGACATGTCGTTAAACACCTTTGTAGCCGTCCTTGTAGGGTTTGGCCTTTTTATCGCCGCGATCGCATTGAGCACTGACAATTACGTCGTGTTCATGAGTGGCGCTGCGATCATACTCGTGCTCGGTGGAACGCTCGCATCAACTTTCATCAGCTACGAGTACACCTATGTGCTCGACGGCCTGCGCGGTATTCTCGGGGCGTTCAAGATCGATCGTCGTGGTCGAACCCGTTTGAATACGGAAGTGGGCCGGGTGATCCGATGGGCCTATCTGGTGCAGAAGGAAGGGATCATCAGTCTTGATGCGGAAGCCAAGAAAACGCCGGGTTGGGATGGTGGTTTTTTGCGGTTCGGTGTTGAGTTGATCACCACCGGATACAAGGGTGAAAAAGTTCAGATGATCCTCGGCAATGTGATCGAATCCACCTATGAGCGAAACATGGTGGGCGCTCAGGTGTTGCGATCCATGGCGGTGGCGGCGCCTGCTTTTGGAATGGTCGGGACCCTGATCGGCCTGATTATCATGCTCGACAATATGGGTGATGATCCCAGCCAGATCGGCGCGGGCCTTGCCGTTGCACTCGTCACAACGCTCTATGGAATTATGCTCGCCCGACTTGTTTTTGCCCCGGCCGCCGCGAAACTTCAGCAGCGTGAAGAGATATTCCGGTTCCGAAATTACATGATTGTTGAAGGTCTCTCGATGCTTGCCGATGAATCGAGCCCGCGACACATTCAGGATCACATGAACAGTTACCTCGACCCGACAATCCGGTACGACATTGATCGTCAACTCAAGGGCCGCGGTAGCAAGGCGCCTGAGAAACCAGTTGAGAAGTCAGCTGACAAGGCCGCTGAAAAATCCAAGCCCGCGCGCGCGGCCGCTTAGTCGCGATGTTGATGCACCGCAAATCCTTCTATCGCCCGCTCAACAGGGTGGAAGAGGATGACAGCCATGCCTGGCTCCTGACCTTTGCGGATGCAGTGACGCTTCTGCTGGCTTTTTTCGTCATGCTGATGAGCTTTTCCAAAGTAGATATCGTGACCTTTGAACAGGTCAAAGCAGGTATCGCCCGTGATCTTGGACAACGTTCCATTGCACGCCCTGCCGCACAATTGCGCGCGGAACTGGACAGGCTGGTTGATTCCCTGGGTGTTGCAGATGCAGTGCGCATCAATATTTATGAGCGTGGCATTGTGCTCGAATTGGCCTCGAATGCTTTTTACCTGCCCGGCACAGCCACTTTGCGACCTGAAGCGCGACCTATTCTTGACCGCGTGGCCGAAACTCTCGATGCGCCGCTTTACAGCAAGTTTCGGATTGCGATCGAGGGACATACGGACGACAACCCGATTTCCAATGACCGTTTTGCGTCAAACTGGGAATTGTCCGCGGCGCGCGCCACAAACATCGTGCGGTTGTTCGAGGCACGAGATATCCCTGTGCGGCGTATGCGTGCTGTTGCCTTTGCCGATACGCAGCCGAAGGTTCCCAATCGTAACAGTGCCGGGGAAGCTTTGCCGGAGAATCAAGCAAAGAACCGACGGGTTCTGGTGCGCATTCACCGCTGACGGTTTTGAGGGTCACCCCGTCTTGGGTTTGACTTTTCCCCGTTGAGCCGTAGCTTGTGCCGACAGTTTGTCTTCCTCACAGCACAGCGTAGTCATGGAATTTCTCAACGAACTCTGGATGCCGTTTGCCGATTTCTGGGTGATCACCAGAGACGTACTCGATGATACGGCCTTCGGTACAAGCTTTGGGCGTATTCTGATTGCCGTGATCGTGTTCGGGTTTCTGATGATCGCGCGTGGATTGTTCGCGCGCTTTATCATTGGTTGGCTGAAGCGGCTGGTCAAAAAGACCCGCAATCAGATCGACGACCGGATGGTTGAAGCGCTGGAGATGCCATTGCGCTTTGTCCCTGTTGTGCTGGGTTTTTTCATCGCCACAGAAGTTCTTCAGCTTGAGGGAACGTTCGACACGCTGGCATTGCGGCTGACGCGATCACTTATCGTATTCGCCATGTTCTGGGGGGCGGTGGCTCTTGTCGAACCGGTTTCGCTGTTGTTTGGGCAGCTTCGGGAAGTCCTTTCGCCAACAATGCGCAATTGGATTCTCAAGGCCGTAAAAATCCTGTTCGGTGTTGTTGGCGCTGCTGCGATTCTCCAACTTTGGGGAATCGAGATTGGTCCTTTGGTTGCTGGGCTGGGTCTCTTTGGTTTGGCCGCGGCGCTCGCCGCACAGGATTTGTTCAAAAACCTTCTTTCCGGCGTTCTGATTATCGCCGAGAAACGTTTTAATCCCGGAGATTGGATTCGTGTTGAAGGCGTCGTGGAGGGCACCGTCCAGTCCATAGGTTTTCGTTCAACGATGGTACGCCAGTTTGATAAGGCCATGGTTCAGGTGCCGAACGCCAAGCTCGCGGATACCGCTGTGGTCAACTATTCGGAAATGTCCCATCGCCGCATTTATTGGAAAATCGGCGTGCTCTATGACACGACCGCGGACCAGCTGCGGGAAGTTCGCGATGGTATTGAGGCTTACATCCTTGAAGATGAGGCTTTCGCGAGTCCGGAAGATGTCGCCACCTTCGTGCGGATCGACAGCTTTAACGACAGTAGCATCGACATCATGGTCTATTGCTTCACCAAGACCACGGTCTGGGGTGAATGGCTGGAGGTGAAAGAGCAGCTTGCCTACCGGATCAAGGAAATCGTGGAAGGCGCGGGATCTGCTTTTGCGTTCCCCAGTCGGTCACTGTATCTGGAGGCTTTGCCCGCAGATGCGCCGGAAGAGTTTTCTCCGCCTGTGAGTGGCGCCAGCCCGAAACCTGAAAGTCAATAATCCGGGTCGGTGATATCGCGCTCCAGTGCATCGATATCTGCCGCATCGATGACCCTTTGTGCCATCCGAAAACTAAACCCGGCTCGTGCCATGGCCGCAAGATCACGATCACGTCTGTCACCCCTGTCATCCGGACTGCGCCAGGGGCCAAACCGCCGGCGGCGGGCGTAGTTGCGGGCAGCAACCAGTTCGGCATTGGCGTGGGTTTCATCGAGCGCGCGCAACGCGGTCTCTATATCGTCGTCACCGACGCCTTTGACTTTAAGCGCCATCGCGATCTTGCGTCGGGATGCACCGCCGCGGTGCAGGCTGATGGCTCTCGTTTCGGCAAAACTCCGATCATCGACCAGGCCCCGGTTCACCAGATCAGCAACAATTTCCTCGATCCAGATCTGTCCTTCCTGTTGGTCGGTCTCGTGCAGCCGGGTGGAACGCGTGACCCGGCGCATCAGGACTGATTTCAGATGTTCTGCAGTGGTGGCATAGCGGTCGATGTAATAGAGGGCCGCCTTGCGCAACCGTTCCTGGGTTGCGGGTTTGGGTTTGCGGCGTTTCCCGTCTGGAACCTGATCGTTCATCGGCCGGTGCCTTGTTCGGAGAACGACGCGCGCCTAATGTCCCGGCGACGGAGATGTGAATGACTGAAATTGCGGAAAATCGGGATGCTGTGGCGAAAATGGGCCACACGCAGGCGACGCCCACGCCGAAGGTGCGCGAGTTCGGACATGTGAACTGGCGGGGCTTGTGGACCCTCTATCACCGTGAGGTCAAACGCTTCTTTAAGGTGTTTACGCAAACTCTGGCCGCTCCTGTTGTCACGACGCTCCTGTTCTACACCATCTTTACGGTGGCACTCCAAAACCGTGTTGGAACTGTCGGCAGCGCCCCCTTTGCTGTGTTTTTGGCACCAGGTCTGATCATGATGACAATTTTGCAGAACTCGTTCGCCAACACCTCTTCCTCGATGATGACCTCAAAGATACAAGGCAACATTGTCGATGTGTTGATGCCGCCAATCAGCCCTTTGGAAATGTTGTGTGGATTTTTGGGCGGCGGTTTGACGCGCGGGCTCATCGTCGGCGTTTCAGCGACCGTGGCAATGTCGTTTCTGGTCGATTTTCCGTTTCACAATATCGCGGCCATCCTGTTTTTCGCTCTGACCGCTTCTACCATGCTGGCCCTGTTGGGAATGATCGGTGGGATATGGGCAGAGAAGTTTGATCATATGGCTGCGATCACCAATTTTGTGATCGTGCCGTTGTCTTTCCTTTCAGGCACATTCTATTCGATTCAGCGCTTGCCTGAGATCTGGCAAACCGTGGCGCAGTTCAATCCATTCTTCTATGCGATTGACGGATTTCGCTATGGCTTCATCGGTCAAGGTGACGCGCCGTTCTGGCTTGGTGCATCGGTGATGGTTGGTGTTGATGTTGTGCTGTTCCTGACGGTTCACCGGATGCTCGCATCCGGCTACAAGCTTAAGTCCTGACATTGCCATGACCGATCGATCCGATTTGCTGCTTGGGGGAGTTCCGGTTGCCCGGCGTTTCGGACTGATCAACTGGCTTGGCCTGGCCACGTTTTACCGGCGCGAAATGTCGCGCAACTTCAAGATCTGGAAAATTACGCTGGCGGCACCTGCGATTCGGGCTGTTCTGTTTGCCAGTGTCTTTGGCCTGGCGATCGATCACGAAAACGCAGTGATGGGTGGCTTGCCTTTTATGACGTTCCTGATACCTGGACTGGTCACGGTGGCGGCGCTGGAGCGCGCCTTCGAATCCTCCGCATTCTCGATCGTCTACGACAAGATGGAAGGAATTTTCGGCGACCTTGCTGTCCTGCCTCTGACGCCCGGTGAACTTGTCTTGGGATTTTCCGCTGCCGCAGTTTCAGGCAGCCTGATGGTGGCCGCTGTCGTGTGGCTGGCCTTGCTGCCTTTCGGCGGCTCGCTGCCGCACAATCTTCTGGCTCTGGCGTTCTTCGTGGCGATTGGAAGTCTGATGATCGGTTTGTTCAGCCAGATCGCCGGGCTGTGGGCGCGGAAGTGGGATTACATCACTTCGGTCCAGACATTTATCTTTCTGCCATTTGTGTTCTTTTCCGGAGTGTTCTTTTCACTGGACGAATTGCCCAACTTTTTGCTGCCGGTCGCGCGGGCCAACCCCGTCTTCTATATCGTCGATGGCATCCGTTTTTCACTCACTGGACAGGCTGAGGTCCCGCCGATGTTCGGGGCTGTTGTTTGTGTGGCAGTTACAGCGATCCTTTGGGCCGTGAGTTATCGACTTTTTTCAATTGGTTATCGGATGAAAAGCTAATCAGTTGCGGCGTTGACTTCCGCAGCGTCATTTTCGATAGTCACCGCCTTTTTCGCGGTGCAGCAAAGCGCCGTCCATAGACAAGCTGGAGTAGAGACCATGAATGCGGTGATGCCGACATACGGTCACCCAACCGTTTCGTTCGAAAAGGGTGAAGGCGCCTATTTGTTCGATACAGAGGGACGCCGATATCTCGACTTTGCTGCCGGGATTGCGGTCAATTCGCTCGGTCACAGCCACCCGCATCTCGTTGCGGCGCTGAAAGATCAGGCTGAGCGGCTGTGGCATGTTTCTAATTTGTACAACATTCCCGATCAGGTTCGGCTGGCCGAGCGGTTGTGCGGCATGTCCTTTGCGGACGCCGTGTTCTTTTGCAATTCGGGCACCGAAGCCATGGAGGGCTCGGTCAAAGCCGCTCGCCGGTATCACGCCGCCAACGGGAGCCCTGAAAAATGGCGCTCGATAACGCTTGAAAGCTCATTTCACGGGCGCACGCTCGCGATGTTGTCAGCGTCGAAGAATCCCAAACATCTCGATGGATTTGGTGATCCAGCGGATGGGTTTGATATCGTCCCGGTACACAACATGAACGCCTTGCGTGATGCGATCACGCCGGAAACCGCTGCAATAGTTGTGGAGCCGATCCAGGGTGAGGGTGGCTTGCGGCCGCTTGAGGACGCCTATCTGAAAGAGTTGCGTGCGGCAGCGGACGAGTTTGGCCTGTTGTTGGTGTTCGATGAGGTCCAGACCGGATTTGGCCGGACCGGCCGTCTGTTCGCCCATGAATGGTCGGGTGTGACTCCAGATATCATGGGATGTGCCAAAGGCATTGCAGGGGGATTCCCCTGTGGTGCGATTCTGGCGACCCAGGCTGTGGCCGACAC
The DNA here is from genome assembly GCA_018666195.1 of Alphaproteobacteria bacterium. Lineage (GTDB taxonomy): Bacteria > Pseudomonadota > Alphaproteobacteria > UBA6615 > UBA6615 > JABJAG01. The sequence goes on along the minus strand of JABJAG010000270.1, from coordinate 20,039 downwards.
AATGACGGCTGGCACGCATGGCAGCACGTTCGGCGGTAACCCTCTCGCCATGGCCGTTGCCAATGCAACGCTGGATGTTTTGACCGGAGACGGATTCCTGGACACGGTTCTGCAATCCAGCGCCAAATTGGTCGCGGGTTTGAAGGATTTGGCCGCCCGGTACGATACCGTCCTTGAGGATGTGCGCGGGAAGGGATTGATGCTCGGCATGATCGTCAAGGCGCCACACACGAATGCTGCACTTGGTGAAGCCGCGCGTGAGCAGGGCCTTTTGACCGTCGTGGCGGGTGAAAATGTTTTGCGGATGCTGCCACCTCTGGTGATCGGCGAAACAGAAATTGCAGAGGCTCTCGCAGCCATGGACAAGGCCTGTGCTTCACTTGCCAGTGCGGACAATGACTGAGCTTCGTCACTTCCTTGATCTGGACAGCGTTGATGCAGAGACCCTTCGGTCGATGCTCGATGTCAGCGCACGAATGAAAAATGCCGGGGGCAATGAAACTGCGCTCGCCGGTAAAACTCTGGCTATGGTGTTTGAAAAACCAAGTACCCGTACGCGGGTATCGTTTGAAGTGGCGATGCAATCGCTTGGCGGGAAAGTGGTCATACTGGAACCTGAGGGGTCACAACTCGGCCGCGGAGAAACAGTCGCCGATACGGCCCGTATCCTGTCGCAGTATGTCGATCTGATCATGTACCGGACCTCGTCCGAAAGTAATCTTCTCGAGATGGCGGATGCCGCAAGTATTCCGGTGATCAATGGACTGACGGACTGGTCTCACCCCTGTCAGATCATGGCTGATGTGATGACCTACGAAGAGGTGGCCGGATCGATATCTGATCGGGTGGTGGCCTGGTGTGGTGATGCCAACAATGTCGCGAATTCGTGGATTCACGCGTCCGCGCAGTTCGGGTTCGAATTCCGCATCGCGTCTCCGGAAGAGTTCCGTCCGACGACTAGAATTATGGATTGGGCCGAAACCCATGGCGCGCGCGTGTCTGTGAGTGGTGATCCCGTCGCCACTGTCACGGGGGCCGATTGCGTTGTGACTGATACCTGGGTGTCGATGGGTGACGCGGAAGCTGCAAAACGCCGGACAGCTCTCGAGCCGTTCCGGGTGAATGCAGAATTGATGGCTCGGGCTGCGGACAAGGCTGTGTTTATGCACTGTTTGCCGGTTTATCGCGGTGATGAGGCTACAGCTGAGGTCGTCGATGGACCGCAATCCGTGATCTGGACCGAAGCCGGAAATCGTCTCCATGCTCAAAAAAGCATCCTTTTGTGGTGCCTGCTTGGGGGTGCCGGACTTGCCTGATTCTGGTGCGAGCCCGGAACGCGGTGATTCCGAACGTTCCACCGACGATCTTGTACAACCGTTTCAGCTGCAATCCGGCGGTACGGGCGAAGCACATCTGACAGGTCGTATGTCGCGACTGGGGTCCGTCGTGGACGATGTCCTTAGCCGTCATGATTACCCTGATCAGGTGGCCGAGTTGCTGGGGCAGGCGATCGCCTTGAGCGCGACTCTGGCGGCAGCTCTGAAGTTCGACGGCATTTTCACCTTTCAGGCTCAAGGCGATGGGCCGGTGAGCTTGCTGCTTGCCGATATCCAAACCCTGGATGGGGGAGAGCGATATGTGGTGCGTGGTTATGCTAACTACGATGCTGAAGCGGTCGCCGGGCGCAGCGGTGCGCGCGCCTTGTTGGGCAAGGGATATCTTGCTCTGACCGTCGATCAGGGCGCGCATACGGACCGCTATCAGGGCATGGTTGAGCTGGTGGGCGACACATTGGCCGAATGCGCACAGCATTACTTTCGTCAGTCGCAGCAAATGGATGCGGCGATTATGGTGTCGGCCGGGCGCGTGGGTGGCGCGCCGGATTCGCCTTGGCGGGCAGGTGGCATGATGGTGCAGCGGATCGCTGATGATCCGAATATGCATCTGCCGCCGGATGATGAAGCGGATACCTGGCGTCGGGTGATGATGCTGATGGCGACGGGAACCGATTCGGAAATTCTCGACCCGGACCTCACTGCAGAACGTTATCTGTTTCGCCTGTTCCACGAAGAAGGTGTGCGTGTCACACCAGTGCGACCGGTCACGCGGGGGTGTCGTTGCTCGGAAGATCGTGTGTTCAATGTGCTGGCACAGCTTCCGCGAGAAGATCTGTACGATCTGGCGGAAGACGGTTTTCTCAAGGTGACCTGTGAGTTTTGTAACGAGACCTACAAGTTCGCTCCCGAAGTCGTTGAAAGTCGTTCTGGTGCCATGGATTCGCCCGAATCATAGTTAAACTGGACCTCTAAGAATTCTACGTCGCAATCCTGGGGAGGCACCATGACGTTCGCGATGCACCGACGTGGCCTACTTCTCGGCCTTTCTGTGATTTTGCTCGCGGCTTGCGCGACGCCGCCGCCAAGCCCGCAGTTTCCGCAACTGACCTTTACACATGTGCCGTCGATTAAACTGGATGCGCGCAGGCTGACGATCGTTGACGACTACAAAACAGCGGGGCGTTCGGATGTGTCCCAGGGGATGCCCGTGCCGCCGGCCGTCGCTGTGCATCAATGGGCCAATGATCGGTTGGTCCCGGCGGGCAATAGCGGCCAGATTGTTGTGACGATCACCGAAGCTTCGGTCATCGAAACGGCCCTTGAGAAAACCAAGGGCGTGCGCGGCGTTGTCACCACAGATCAGTCCGAGCGCTATGACGGTCGGTTGGCTGTGAAGGTTGAAATTCGCGACACGGCCGCGCGGCGGGGCGGCGATGTATCTGCTGTTGCGACACGAAGCCGTACCGTGGCGGAGAATGTTTCTCTGAACCAGCGGGATAAGGTGTGGTTCGAAATCACTGAATCGATGATCCAGGATCTGGATCGTGAGCTTGAGAAGGCCATCGGCCAGTTCCTGCAGCCCTTTGTGGTCCGCTAGGTGTGATCCGTTAGGGAATTGCGTCTCCCGACGCAGCCCAGGCCTGTAGTCGATCCAGGAATCCAGCGCAGGCGTCGAGTTCGCTTTGCGCCATCCATTCATCGGGCTGATGCGCCTGGGCAATATCGCCGGGGCCACACAACACGGTGGGAATTCCGTGTTCCTGGAACTGGCTGGCCTCAGCCACGTAAGCCACTGCGTGGGTCATATTTGCGCCTGTCAGATGACGGGCCAGCCGCTCAGCGGGTGAGTTCGGGTCCGGATGCATCGGTGGCACTGCGGCGTGGCGGTGGATTTCTACATCAGCGGCAGGGTTGAGCGCTTTGAGAACGGGCCGTATCTCCTTGTCGATGAAGGCCCGGACGTGGGCTTCGAGAGCGTCGGAATCGGTTTCGGGCAGCGGGCGGAATTCCCACTGTACCGCGCAGCGCTCGGCGATGATGTTGACCGCTTCACCGCCTTGTATCAAACCGACATTGAAGGTCGTCCAGGGCGGAGTGAAGCCGCTGTCCGGATTTTCGGCCTGCTCCTGTTCGGCGGCGAGATCGCGCAGAAACGAGATGAACTGCGCCGCGTGGACAATCGCGTTGACCCCCTGGTGCGGCGCGCTGGAATGGGCGGCGACACCGGTGAACACTGTCTCGAACCCCCGGATTCCCTTGTGCCCGGTGACGATCTGCATGCTGGTGGGTTCACCCACAATCGCGATGGCAGGCATCGGAATGGCGGTTCCCAGTTTTTCGATCATGCGCCCCACACCGAGACAGCCGACCTCTTCGTCATAGGACAGCGCGATGTGGATCGGTGTCTTCAGATTGGCGGCAACCATCTCGGGGACCCGGGCCAGCACGGAGGCAATGAAGCCCTTCATGTCTGCGGTGCCGCGCCCGAAATGTCGCTCGTCGCCATCGACCGTCCGGGTGTCGAGCGTGAAGGGATCGCTCAACCAGTCCTGACCGGTCACCGGGACCACATCGGTGTGCCCTGACAGGACAACGCCACCGGCAATTTCGGGGCCGATGGTGGCCAGCAGATTTGATTTCTCGCCATCGTCGCTCTCGATCCGCCGGGCCGTCACACCGTGGCGCGCGAGATACTCCTCGATGAAGGAAATCAGATTGAGGTTGGACAGGTGGGAGGTGGTGTCAAACCCGACCAGCTGGGCCATGAGTTCCAGGGTCCGATCCGCGGGGGTGGCCATCCTCAGCTTCTCCAGAAGGCGGGGGTCAGAATCACGAGCACCGTGAACAATTCCAGACGTCCCAGCAGCATGCCGGCTGACAGCATCCATTTGGCGGCATCGGGAAGATCGGCGAAGGTGCTGACCGGACCGATGGTCGAGCCGAGCCCGGGGCCGACATTGGAGATCGCCGTGGCCGCGCCCGACAGGCTGGTCATGAAGTCGAGGCCGAGCGTGCTCAGGCCGAGGGCGAGCAGCATGAAGACCAGAATGTAGAAGAACACAAAGCCCAGCACCGAGAGTGCAATCTCTTCGGTCACCGGATTGCGGTTGTAATGGGGGATGAAAACGCCGTGGGGCTGCAGCAGTCGTTTGATCTGCATCGAGGCGACGGCATAGAGCACCTGAAAGCGGAATACCTTGATGCCGCAGGTGGTTGAGCCAGCGCAGCCGCCGATGAACATCATCGCGAAAAACATAATCAGCGGGAAGGTGCCCCAGGTGTCGAAGGCCGCGGTGGAATAGCCCGTCCCGGTGATGACGGAAACCGCGTTGAAGGCGGCAGCCCGGATCGAGACCCCGAGGCCCAGCTCCTGCGAGAGGTAGAGCGACAGGCTGATCAGCGCGACCACGGCGAGAACAATCGAGAGGAACCAGCGCACCTGTGAATCGCGCCACAGGCTTTCCGGACGTCCGCGCGCGGCCTGCAGATAGAGCACGAAGGGCAGAGAGCCGGTGATCATGAAGACGATCGCAATCGAATCGATGGCCCAGTTGTCGAAGACGCCGATGCTGGCATCCGAGGTCGAAAAGCCGCCGGTCGCAATCGTGGTCATGGCATGGGCGACCGCATCAAAGCCCGGCATGCCGGCGATCCAGTAGCCCAGCGCGCAGACAAGCGTGAGGGCGAGATAGATGGAGCCGATGGCTGTGGAGGTCTGGGCGGCGCGCGGCAATACCTTTTCCGAGGTGTCCGAGCTTTCCAGCCGGAAGATCTGCATACCACCGACCTGCAGCATGGGCAGCACGGCCACGGCGGTCACAATGATACCGATCCCGCCGAGCCACTGCAGCAGGGCACGCCAGAGCAGAATGCCCGGCGGCGCGGCATCCAGCCCGATAATCACGGTCGATCCGGTGGTGGTGATGCCCGACATCGCTTCAAAGAAGGCGTCCGCGAAGCTCAGATTCAGCCCCGCGAAGGTGAAGGGCAACGCGGCGAACACAGTCATCCCCAGCCAGCTGGCCGTGGTCAGCACGAAGGCCTCGCGAATGCCGATCTTCATATCGCCGCCGCGCGTGGTCAGGATCAGGGAGACCCCGATGAACAATGTCAGCCCGGCTGAGGCGGCAAAGACCTGCCAGTCACGATGCCCGGTTGCGACATCGACCAGCGCGGGCAGCATCATGGCGACTGCAAGGGTCGAGAGAAGCACACCGAGAATGAAGAGGATGGGTCGAAAGTCGAGCACGCGAGACATCGCACGGCAGCAGCCGTGTCCATTTATCCTTGTTCTGACAAGGCGAGCTTAGAGGGCTTGTTCGGCGGGATGATTGGGGAAAACGCCCCGTCTGTCCAGCGTCGCGTTGCGGGCGCTTTAGCTGTTGTTGCGGGAGGACGGATTGCCAATGAAGGAGAGGAACTCACGCCGTGTGTCCGAACCCTGCCGGAACGCCCCGATCATGCTGCTGGTCAACATGACCACGCCGGGCTTGTGCACGCCACGGGTGGTCATGCACTGATGTTCGGCCTCGATCACGACGGCAACGCCCTTGGGCTGTAGCGCCGCATCGATGCAATTGGCGATCTGCGCGGTCAGTTTTTCCTGAATTTGCAGGCGTTTGGAGTAGGCATCGGCCACCCGGGCCAGCTTGCTGATGCCGACCACGCGCTTGTCGGGCATATAGCCGATATGGATTTTCCCCAGAATCGGCGCCAGATGGTGCTCACAGTAGGATTCCAGCCGGATATCGCGCAGTACGACCATCTCGTCATAGCCTTCGACCTCTTCGAAGGTGCGCTCGAGAAATTCCAGCGGGTCTTCCCGATAGCCGGCAAACCACTGCTCGAACGCCCGCGCCACGCGTGCCGGGGTGTCGACCAGACCTTCGCGGGCAGGGTCATCCCCGGCCCATTGCAGCAATGTGCGAACGGCGGCTTCGGCAGCGGCGCGGTCAGGTGTGGTGATCTTGCTGGGATTGTCTTCTGACATCGTCTGTTCCGTGCTGGGTAGGGCTGGCGGCGGCGCCGTCGAAGTTCCTTCTACGCCGGAAATACCTGAATTGGATCAGTCTCGCGAAAAGTCTAGTTCGGGCGCACGACCTGATGCGGACTGTCGAGCGAGAAAGCGGGAATGTCCACTTCGATGACATTACCCTCATCGGTCTGCATTTCGTAGGACCCGACCATGATTCCCGACGGCGCGTTCAGCGGTGTGCCGCTGGTGTATTCAAAGGATTCGCCCGGCTCGAGCACCGGCTGTTCGCCGACAACGCCAGAACCCCGGACCTCCTGCATCAGCCCGTTGGCATCGGTGATGCGCCAGTGACGTGAGCGCAACTGTACCGTCTCCAGGCTGTCATTCTCGATTTTTACCTGATAGGCCCAGACATAGTGGTCCTCATCGGGCTCCGACTGGTCTTCGAGATAGATCGGGGTGACGGTGACCGAAATGTTCTTTGTTTTCTGCGTATACATAGACCTGTCGGCTCCACGGACCCCGAATCTGATCCGGGGCGTTATTGCAGGCGGATTTGGCTACATGCCGACGCAAAAGTCCAGTGCGGCACAAAGCGCAAAATTGTGAGCAGATCGGGCTTCGCGGCAATCTGGTTTGTTGCTTGTGGAGGGGGCTTCACGATAGAAATACGCCGCGCGGCGGGTGTAGCTCAATGGTAGAGCAGAAGCTTCCCAAGCTTACGACGAGGGTTCGATTCCCTTCACCCGCTCCAGCCTCGCAGATCGGTCAGGGCCGTCCTATGATCCCACTCTCCGATCTCATCCTGCGATCATAGGTCCGACGAGTTGGAACTGATCCCATCATGACTTCCAAACCCATACTCATTGCAGGCGGCGGTATTGGCGGGCTTTCGGCTGCGCTGGCACTTGCGGGCAAGGGATTTGATGTCGTGGTGTTCGAGCGTGCTTCGAAGTTCGGCGAGATCGGCGCGGGGATTCAGCTGGGGCCGAATGCCTTTCACGCGCTGGACTATTTCGGGGTGGGCGCATGGGCGCGGGAAAAAGCGGTCTATGTGGACATGCTGCGCCTGATGGATGCGATGAGTGGCGAGGAAATCATTCACATTCCGCTCGATGAACCCTTTCGCGCGCGGTTCGGAAATCCCTACGCCGTCGTGCATCGCGGTGATCTGCATGGCGTGTTGCTGAAAGGTTGCGAGGATAGCGCGCGGATATCTCTGCACGTGAAAAGTGAGGTCGTGTCCTACGAACAGGACGAGACCGGTGTGCGGGCGAAGCTGGCGTCGGGTCAAAACTTCGATGGTGTGGCGTTGATCGGGGCGGATGGGCTCCGCTCCAATGTGCGGAGCCAGTTGGTCGGCGATGGCGCGCCGCGTGTCTCGGGCCATTCGACCTATCGGTCCGTGATTCCGCTGGAGCAGATGCCCGAAGACCTGCGCTGGAATGCGGCGACCCTCTGGGCGGGGCCGAAATGCCATATCGTGCATTACCCGCTTTCGGACTGGAAATACATCAATCTGGTCGTCACCACCCACAATGATGCACCCGAGGCGGTCACCGGCCAGCCGGTTTCAAAGGATGAAGTGCGCAGCGGGTTCACCCATATCAGCGAACGCATTCGCCGGGTGATCGAGACCGGCGATGACTGGCGTGTCTGGGTGCTGTGCGATCGTGACCCGGTCGACACCTGGGTTGAAGGGAACGTTGCCCTGCTCGGCGATGCGGCTCATCCGACCCTGCAGTACTACGCCCAGGGGGCGTGCATGGCGATGGAGGACGCGGTGTGCCTGTCCCATATGCTGGACACCCAGCGCAGTGATCTGCATGGCGCGCTGTTGGCCTATCAGGAAGCGCGGCTCGTGCGGACAGCCCGGGTGCAGCTGGGCTCACGGGCGATTGGCGACCTGATGTTTCACGCCGAGGGCGTGCACGCCCGGGTGCGCAACGAGATCATGCAATCCTTGTCCACCGAGGATTACTACGACCGGCTGGATTGGCTCTACGGGAGTACGGGGCTGACGGGGGTGGAGGGGTGATGTGCGCGCAGGTTTGGGTCGATCTGGTCTCTGGGCTATAGTTTTGGTGATGCCAAACAGCGCCAAATAGGCCCGACTCGCCAAGGAGAGCACGATGCGAACAATCGATATTCCGCTCGACGACATGGAACAGCGCGTTTCGCGGTTCCGTGATCTCAAGCCACTCCGCGCTGCGGAAAGTCTGGACATGCCCCAGGAAGCCAAGGACGTGATCTATTCCCGCGAGTTACTTTCGGTGATCGGGCTGGAGGGCGCGGCAGACACGCCGGTCAATCAGGGCGCGCCCATTCAGGGTGCCGGCGGGATCACCATGACCCATGCCAAATGTCCTCCCGGGACCGGCCCTTCGCTGCACGCCCATCAGCAGACCTATGAGACCTTCACCGTTCTGCGCGGGCGCTTTGAAGTGACCTGGAATGACGATGGCGCCCAGCGGGTTGAGCTGGATGAGCTGGATACGATTTCGGTACCGCCGGGCGTCTGCCGGGCTTTTCGCAATATTGGTGACGAAGATGGGTTGATGCAGGTGGTGATCAGCGGCGGCGTGCACGACATGACCGATATCGATTTTCCGAAAGCGACAGCGGAAAAGCTGGCCGCTTTCGGTGGGGACGTGGTGGCCCAGTTCGAGGAACGGGGTATGACGTTCACGGCGGGCAAAAGCGAAGGCTGATTTCTGCGACCCGCACGATCATTTGTGCGGTTATATCGTAATAGGAAGGGCGGTTTTGAGCCGCCTTTTTTGGTGAGCGGAAATTGACCTTGATCAAGGTATTCATCGGTGGATCGTCCGAGTGTTGGGAAAGACCAACGGATGGAGATCCAAATGACATACCAGACCATATGTGTGGGTTTACTTCATGAAGATGCGCGCAACCCGGTCGTGATGGAGACGGCGATCCAGATGGCGCTTTTGCAGGGCGCGCACCTGACCGCTGTACATCTTATCCCGACACTCAATATCCCGATCTATGTCGGGATCGCGTTTCCCGACGATATGATGGGCGCTTACTATGAGGCCGCCGATGCCAATGGTGAGGAATTGCGAAAGACCTTCGAATCCTTGTGTAACAGCGCCGGGCTCGAATCCCATGAATGGGTGGGTGGGACGCGATCCATCCTGACTCCGCTGGAAGAACTGGCGCCGGTGACCGATCTGTTCGTTCTTTCGCAACACAGCGCGGGTGAGCATGACTGGCTGATCGGCGAGGCCAGTCTGCGTCTCGGTGTGCCGGTTTTTGCCGTTCCGGAAGCGGGCCAATACGAAACATTTGGCCGGAGCGTTCTGCTGGCCTGGGCGCCGCGACGCGAATGCACCCGTGCGGTACGTGACGCCATGCCAATGCTGCAGGCTGCCGATCAGGTGGTTGTCCTGCGAGGAGATGTTGGGGAGGACGCCCGGGATGTGGGCGTAGGGGCATACCTGGCGCGACACGGTGTGCAGGCCAACATCAAGCATGTGACGACGAACGCGATTTCGATCGGGGATGCGATCCTCAATGCCGTGACCGATGAGGGTTGCGACACGATTGTGATGGGCGCCTATGGTCATTCGCGTATTCGCGAGATGTCCTTCGGTGGGGCAACGCGGCACGTGCTGCACCATATGACGGTGCCGACTCTGCTGTCCCACTGAGCCGCTGCGGCGGTCCGGTGAGCACCGGGCTGGTTGGCAATCAGGCGGAGGGTGTTCGCAGGCTGACCACTGTGCCGTCATTGGTGGCATTCGCCAGAGGCACTGTCGCGCGGACGCAGTTGATGGGGAGCCGGTAGACACTGCCGCCGGGGTCGGACCATGGTTTGTCCAGCCAGGCGCTGGATCGTGGCAGGACGGCATGCACTTTTGCGCAATCGTCACGGAGTGCCATATCCAGCAATCCGGCAAGCAATTCACGGGAGACCTGTTCCTTGCGCGCGCGATCCATGATGACGATGTGCTCTGCGCAGAGGGTTCGCGACCCGTTCGGATCATCCGTGCTTTGAAACGCAGCGAGCCCCCGGATGATGTCATTGCTGATAATGAGCATGATACCGGGTGACTTCAGCTCTGTTGGTTCCCTGACGGTGCGAGGGGTGGCGAACCGACGCCAGTCTTCGAGCGTCAAAGCTGTATTGGCCTCACGCGCAAGCGTATAGGCCTGGTCCACGAAAAGGGGCGTGAGTGCCTGTAGGTTCATCCTGCATGGTATCTTGCCCGCAGACCGCATGGTTTCATTGACTTGCGTCAATCTGGCCAGTTCCCACATTGAACTTCGCTAATATAATTACGATGTATAGTGAAGAGGGCATGACCTAACCCGGAGGCGGCGATGACCGAGGGTCAGAATCAGGGAAGAGCAGCGAAGCTACATCACAACTGCGATCAATGCGACGTACGGCACAAGGCCATGTGCGCGGCGGTCGACGTCAAAGACAATGACCGTCTTTCGGCGATTGTCTCTCATCGTGATATCTCGCCTGGCCAGGTCATTTTCGAGGAAGGCGACCCGGCTGAATACGCCTACAACATCTCAAGCGGGGAAATCCGACTTTACAAATTGTTGCCGGATGGACGCCGTCAGATCACCGGGTTTCTGGGTGAGGGTGATTTTCTGGGCCTCGTGAGTGACGATGCCTATGCCTATGGCGCAGAGGCCATGACCCAGGTTGAACTTTGCAGCATGCGGTTGATCAATCTGGAGCGGTTGCTCGTTGATATTCCGCCAGTGCGTGAAAAACTGCTGGATATGAGCCGCGATGAGCTGGCGGCTGCACAGGAGCAGATGTTGCTGCTGGGGCGAAAGACGGCGCGCGAAAAACTGCTGTCGTTTCTGATGCAACGATATGACCGCGCGGATTCGCGACCAACGGAGAAGAACCTTCACTTGCCGATGACCCGTACCGATATTGCCGATTATCTGGGTCTGACGATCGAGACGGTGAGCCGCACGTTTACGGCGCTGCGCGAAGAAGGGCTGATCGAGTTGATCGATACACACACCGTGCAATTCCCCGATCTGGAATCGGTACGCGACGCTGCGGACGCGTTCTAGACGTTTTGTTCAGGTTGCGTCGGGTTTCGACTTGCGGCGATTTTCGCGAAAGATCGAATAGTAATTTCCAAAGAAAATCAGCCCGGCGCCGGCGAGGACCAGCAGTTCTGTTGATTCGCTGTAAAGCGCCCAACCCACCATCACGATCAGGGGCAGGCGCATGAAGTCCATCGGCACCACAATTGTCTGGTCGGCCAGAGAGAGCGCTTTGGCGGTGCAGAAATGTGCCGAGAGGCCGACCGCACCGACGAGCAGCAGCCAGAAGAGTTGCAACAGATCGGGCGTGGTCCATTCCAGCGCGGCGAGCACGATGCCGAAGGGCAGCTGTATCACGGCCATATAAAGCAGGATGGTGAGCGGCGAATCCGTTCGGGTCAGGAACTTGGTGAGAGTCAGGGTGATCGCAAAGCCGATGGCCGCGCCCAGAACGGCAACCTCACCGAATTCGATGACGGACAGACCCGGGCGCAGGATGACCAGAATGCCGGTGAACCCGAACACCAGGGCGACGATGCGCCCGCGATTGAGACGTTCGCCGAGAAACAGCACCGCCAGAATGGAGGCCCAGATCGGGGCCGTGAATTCGATGGCAAAGACTTCGGCGAGAGTCAGCAGGCCGATGCCGGTGATCCAGCCCAACTGGGCCGCGAAATGCACAAGGTTGCGGCCAATCTGAGTGCCCAGCTTCGTGGTCTTCCAGACCGAAGGTCCGGCCCGGAGCATGAAGGGAAACAGAATGATCAGCGAACCGATGGTGCGGAACAGCATGATCTCGAAGCTGTGGATTTCACCCGAGAGTTCGCGCACCGCGATCGCCATGACGACGAACGAGAACAGTGTGCCGGTCATCCAGAACACAGCCTGGATGACCGGTGTCACCGGTTTTTGTTCCAAATCTGACGTGGGTTGGGTCAGCCGAGTTCGTCCACGCCGAGATCAGCAGCGACCTTGGCCAGATTGTTCACCAGCGGCTCGGGCAAGGGCACGCCATTGGCCGTCCGGTCGGCATAGGCCGTGTGTGCGGACTCACCGGGCAGACGCACCCGGTCAAAGCCGCCCAGCGTGGGCGAACCGCGCATCTGGCGAATGACCTCGTCGATCTCCCGCTTGAAGTCAGCCGGGTCGATGAAAGCTTCGATGTTGATCGCCAGATAGAACTGGCCGGTGTTGGTGACCGAGGACGGGTCGGAATTCATGTCGACCACGTTACGGCCGAAATTGGCGCCGTTCAGCGTGCCGCCGAGAATGCCGAAGATCAGCGCGAGGCCGTATCCCTTCGGGCCGCCGATGGGCAGCAGGAAGCCGGTGTCGGATTTGCTGGCATCGGTCAGTGGTGTGCCGTCCTTGTTGATCATCCAGCCTTCGGGCATCTCCATGCCGCGCTGGGCGTAGACCTTGACCTTGCCGTAGGAGGTCACCGTGGTCGCCATGTCGAGGATGATCGCGTCCTCCTCGTCACCCGGGATCGACACCGCGATCGGGTTGGTGGAGAGCAGCATTTGCGTGCCGCCCCATGGCGGCAGATGATTGGCACTGCCGACCGCGACATAGAGCCCGATCATGTTGTGTTCGAGTGCCATGTTCGAATAGACCGATGCCGCACCGGCGTGGTTGGAGTGGTGCAGCCCGACCCAGCCGACACCAGCGGTTTTGGCCTTTTCGATCGCCATGTCCGCGGCTTTCTTGACCACCAGATGGCCCATGCCGTTATCGCCGTTCAGCAAGGCGGTGGCGGCGAATTCGCGATCGACCGTCATGTTGGGGGTGGCGTTGAAACCGCCGGCCTTCACCCGGCCAATATAGCCAGGCAGGCGGAAGATGCCGTGGGAATCCTTACCGAGCATATCGGCTTCGGCCATCATCTGCGCGACGCTGCTGGCGTCGTCTGCAGGCAACCCGCTGGCCGCGAAACAACGGGCCATGAAGGCCTCGATCTGTTCGCGTGAAAAACGATGCATTGTCATGGCGTCATTTGGCATGTCTGTACTCCCCCTGAAAACGAACTTTCGTTGTTGGGCGCACAATAGACGGAAATGCACGTTCAGGGGAGAGGGGTGTGCGCCTATACTGTGATGACAAGGAGGCACAACCATGACCCAGAAAATCGAAAGCCAGTCACTGACAGATATCGCCGCTGATCTTCGCGATGGCAAAACCAAGGCCCGTGACCTTGCGGAATGGGCCATTGCCAATCACGACACCCATGGCGGGGTTCTGGCGGCCTACAAGACATGGGATCCGGACCGTCTGCGTGCGGAGGCCGATGTGGCGGATGGCGCGCTGGCCGCGGGAATCGACCTTGGTGTGCTGCAGGGAATTCCGGTTTCGGTGAAAGACCTCTATGGCGTGCGGGGTTATCCGACTTTTGCCGGGAGCCCGCGAGAACTGCCGCCGGAGTGGCGTCACGAAGGCCCGGTTATTCGTGCCCTGCGCGGGCAACTGGCCACCGTGACTGGCAAGACCCACACGGTGCAGTTCGCGTTTGGCGCCCTGGGGACCAACCCGCATTGGGGCACCCCCCACAATCCATGGGATGCCGCGACCCATCGCGCGCCGGGCGGCTCCAGCGCGGGGGCGGGGGTCAGCCTCTGGGAGGGTTCCGCGCTCATCGCGCTTGGCACGGACACCGCCGGATCGGTGCGGATGCCGGCCAGCATGACGGGCACGGTTGGAGTCAAAACCTCGCAAGGCCGCTGGTCGATCGAGGGGCTTTCACCGCTCAGCCCGACCCTGGATACGCCGGGGACGCTGACCCGCTCTGTGGCCGATGCCGCGCTGGCTTTTTCCGTGATCGATCCGGAGACGGCGCCCGATCCGAAACGGTTTCTGCATACTGTGGAAAGTGCAGCTGTCGGGGATTTCCGGATTGGCGTTTGCGAAGCCTATTTCGACGGCTGCGAACCGGGGATTGCCGAAGGGGTTCGCGCCGCGTTGGCCGAACTGGAAGCTGCGGGCGCACGCCTGGTGGACATCGAAATCCCAGGTCTGGAGGAGATCGACGCGATCTTCCGCGCCGGTGGATTGTCGGCCTATGAGTTTGCTGGTTTCATCAGCGATGTGTTGCCCGATTTCGTGGCTGATCTGGACCCGATGGTCGGTGGTCGCTTTGACAAAATGACGTCGATGACAGCCGCCGACTATCTCATTCGCCGCCGCCGTCTGGAGGTGCTGACACAAGCGGCACACACGGCGATGGAGGATGTGCATGCGGTCGTTGGCCCCACCATACCGATTACACCGCCCCGCATTGAGGATGTGAAAGAACCCTCGCCCTATATGAAGGCCAATCTGATGGCGGCACGAAACACCACGACGGTCAATCTGTTGACGATGTGCGCGGTGACCATGCCCGTTGCGCTCGACGCTGCAGGGATGCCGGTCGGGTTGCACATTGTCTGCCCGCGCAACGAAGACGCGCGGTCCATCGCGATTGCCCGCGCGTTCGAGAAACAGCTTGGGACGGCGCGCGAGCGCCTCGGGGTTCCGCCGCTGGGGGTCTGAAGCCGCTAGTTCTGGACGCGTTCGGCGACCGCCAGGATGCGTTCCATGGTGCGCAGCACCGGCAGTTCGATCAGCTTGTTGTCGACCACGACGAGGCCGGTATCGGCTTGGGCGAAGGCTGCGACGACTTTGCGCGCATAAGCGATCTGATCTGCGCTGGGCGAGAAGATCTCATTGATGATTGCGATCTGCTTGGGGTGGATCGAGCCCTTGCCGGTAAAGCCCAGTCGCGCGCTGGCCTCGGCCTCCTGACGGAGGCCGGCCTCATCACCCAGATCAAGCCAGGGCACATCGATCACGTCGATCCCCGCTCCGGCGGCGGCGTGGACCACCCGCGAGCGGGCATAGAGCAATGGCTCCCAGCCATATTCGCAGCGCAGATCAGCGGCCAGATCGACCCCGCCAAACAAAAGGGCATCCACCCGATCACTGGCCTGCGCGATTTCGTAGGCCGCATCGAGCCCGGGGTTGGTTTCGATGATGATCTGCAGACGCGTGGTCAGGCCCGCGCCGTCGAGGGCCTCGGCAACCCGTCGGACTTCTTCGGGGTTGTTGACCTTGGGCATCATCAGCGCTGGTGGGGGTGAATCCGCGGCCAGCACAGCGGCGAGATCGGCTTCGCCCTCGGGTGAGCCGAGCACATTGACCCGGACGATACGTTCGACGCCGTCATCGGCCTGAGGCTCTGCAAAGATGCCGAGCATGTTCGCACGCGCAACGTCCTTGTCTTTCGGGGCGACGCCATCCTCGAGTTCCACGCAGACGATATCCGCGCCCGACGCCAGCGCCTTGCTGAACATCGAAGGATCGGTGCCGGGGGAGAAGATGAAACTGCGACGAGACTGAATGACGGACATGTCGAACTCCGGAATTGAAAGATGAGCCTGGGGCTCAGTCTGTTTGCTTTGGCGGGATGGAATAGGTGCCGGTGGCGTGCGCGACCGGTTCATCCTGCCCCTCAGAATAGATGGTCACTTCGAGAACAGCGAGTCGACGCCCAAGCTTCAGGACCCGGCACTCCGCGATCATGTCGACGGCTTCGGGTTTGCGCAGGAAGTTGATGTTGAGGTTTGTCGTGACAGCCAGCGCGACCTCTCCGATTGCACCCATCAGAGCGGCATACATGGCGTAATCGGTCAGCGCCATCATGGCGGGTCCGCTGATCGTGCCGCCGGGTCGGGTGAGAGAATCGTTGAACGGCAGGCGCACCCGCGCTGTCCCGTCGCCGATCTTCTCGGCGCGGCAACCGTTTTGCGCGGCGAGGGGCAACTCCATTGCGGTGAGTTGGTTGAAGGCTTCAATGGAAATGCCGGGCATGGGAGGTCTCGGTGACGACGGGGAGCTGCAATCTAGCGCGGTGGGTTTGTGTCGGAAAGTCACCATGCTACCCTTCGCGCGCCGATATCAGGCGAAAAGAAAGAACAATCCGGGGAGTGGAATCCAATGTTGAATGTTGCCGTTGTCGGGCTTGGTTGGTGGGGTGCGCATGTTGCGGGGTCACTCAAAACCAGCCGGAAGATCAATGTAATTCGCGGTGTTGAGCTCAAGCCGACAGCCGCCATTCGCCGGCTTGCCAAGGAAAAGGGTTTCAAGCTGCTTACGGATTATCAGGATGCGCTCGATGATCCGGAGGTCGAGGGCGTGATCCTGACGACCCCACATTCAACTCATGAAGAGCTGGTGCTGCGCGCGGTGAAGGCAGGCAAGCAGATTTTCTGTGAGAAGCCGCTTTCGCTGACATCCGCAAGCGCCAAGCGCATGGTGCGTGCCTGCGAGAAAAAGGGCCTGGTGCTCGGGTTGGGCCATGAACGCCGGTATGAAACAGCGATGGAGAAGCTCGCCCAGATGGTGGCGAAGAAAGAACTCGGCACGGTTCTGGCCGTCGAGGGCAATTTCTCCCATGACAAGTTCACCCCGATGAAAAAGGACAACTGGCGCGGCAATCCCAAGGATGCGCCCGCAGCCGGCTGGACCGGCATGGGGGTTCACCTGTCGGATTTGCTGATCAGCATGTTTGGACCCATCCAGAAGATCAGCGCGATTTCGGATCGTCGCGTGCTGAACCTGCCCAGTGGTGATGTCGCCTCCACCCAATTCACCTTCAAGGACGGCACCATGGGAACAATCAATGTGATCTCTGCCACGCCGTTCTACGGTCGCCTGACCGTCTTTGGTGACAAGGCCTGGGTGGACATCCACGAGATGGCGCATCCCGAGAACCCGGGCGACACCCATATGTATATCGGCACCAAGGACGGCAAGCGCGTGAAGAAGGTCTTCAAGCCGCGCGACACCGTACGCATGAACTTTGAGGCCTGGGCCGATGCGGTCAGCGGCAAGAAGCCCTATCGCTTCACCAATGAAGAGCGGATCGCCAATGTGGCAGTTCTCGAAGCCCTGTCGATTTCGACCAAATCCGGCAAACCCGAACGCGTGCGCAACTAAGCGCGTGCCGGGCGGGATTTAGGTCATGAAATTCGGATTGTTTGGCGGGGCCTCTTCGCGCCGCGGCGGCGTGGCGCGCGACAGCACCCAGGGCTATCGGGACTTCATCGACTATATCGTTGAAGCCGAAGATCTCGACTATCACTCTGTGTTTCTGGTTGAGCATCACTTCACCGGTTTCGGGCAGGTCTCGGCGTCACTCAATCTGCTGACCTATCTGGCCGCCCGCACCCAGCGGATGCGTCTGGGCACGGCCGTCGTGGTGCTGCCCTGGCATAACCCGGTTCTGCTCGCCGAACAGGCTGCCACCGTCGATCTGTTGTCTGGTGGACGCCTGGATTTCGGGGTCGGCAAGGGCTATCGCGCCAACGAATTCCACGGCTTCAATGTGAAAGCTGACGAAGCTCAGGAGCTGTTTCTCGAATCGCTCGAGGTCATCCGGCGGGCCTGGACCTCGGAAGAGCGATTTACCCATATTGGCAAGCACTGGACTTTTCAGGACATCGTGGTTGAACCACCACCGATCCAGAACCCGCACCCGCCGCTCTGGCTGGCCGCGGGCAGCGATGCGGGCCTGAACTGGGCGGCCGAGAACCAGTTCAATCTTCTGCTCGACCAGATCGCGTCATTCACCACCATTCAGGAGCGGTTCGCAACCTATCGCGCGGCGGTGGAATCGGCGGGCCGGGTATTCGACCCGATGAACGTAGCCGTGGCGCGCGCGCTGCACATCACCCGCAATGAATCCGAGCGCGAGGAGGCCCACCAGCAGCGCTCCCGCTTGCTCAGTGGCATCTCCCGCCTGTCGCGCATTCGCGAGGGCGGCGGCCCGCAATCGACCATGCTGCAATACAACGATACGCGCCTGGCGACCGAAGAAGGCGCGCTGATCGGTCCACCGGAAGAAATCATCGACCGCCTGCTGCGGATGCGTGAGGGCGGGATCGAATATGTCCTGCTGATCGACATCACCGGTTCACGGGATTCACTCCGCATTTTCCGCGACGAGGTCATGCCCGCGCTGTGGTAGAAATTTTCAGGATGTAGATACAGAAAAAGGGCCGCACGATTGTGCGGCCCTTTCTGGTTCTCGCTCAGTGGGTCTGGCTTATTTTGATTTGCCGTTCCAGCTGACAACTTTGTTCTTGTGCTCGCCCAGGCCGTCGATGCCCATGGTGATGACGTCGCCAGGCTTCAGGAACTGGGGCTTCGGCTTGATGCCAAGGCCCACGCCCGAAGGGGTGCCCGAGTAGATGACGTCGCCGGGATGCAGGGTGATCATGTTCGAGAGATAGCTGATGATCTCTGCACAGGAGAAGATCATGTCCTTCGTGGTCTCTTCCTGCTTGCGCTCGCCATTGACGTCGAGCCAGACATTGAGCCGCTGCGGGTTCTTGATCTCGTCTGCTGTCACCAGCCACGGACCGAGCGGGCCGAAGGTGTCAGAGCTCTTGCCCTTGACCCACTGGCCGCCGCTTTCGATCTGATACTTGCGCTCGGACACGTCGTTGCCTGCTGCGTAACCAGCGACATATTTCAGCGCGTCCTTCTTGCTGACATACTGCGCCTTGCGGCCCATCACGAAGCAAAGCTCAACTTCCCAATCGCCCTTCTTGGCACCCTTCGGCAGGACGATCCGGTCATTCGGGCCGGTCAGGGGGCAGGTCTTGGTGAAGAGGATCGGCTCGGACGGAATTTTCATGCCGGCTTCAGCTGCGTGCTTGGCATAGTTCAGGCCAATGGCGAAGACGCGACGTTCGACAACCGGGGAACCGATGCGCGGGCGACCTTTGACAAGCGGCAGCCGCTTGGGATCGCGCTTGCGAATGGCGGCAAGGCCACGCGGCGATAGCACGTCCGGCGTGATGTCGTCGATGACCTTGGACAGATCACGGATGTTGCCATTGTCGTCAAGCAGGCCTGGCTTTTCCTTGCCAGCTGGTCCGTAGCGCAAAAGTTTCATGGTTGTTCTCTCCCGTATTCAGATGTTGCCGTGCCAGAGTGGCATGGCATTGAAATTCTGGTGCGTGTTGTAACCCGCCTGATGAAGCTTGAAAACCGTTCCTTTGCCGGGGCCTTGCCCTAGCGCAGGGAGTCCAGATTGAGTTCGACGCTTTCACCGAGCCACATGGCGTGGGTCGAATGATCGGCAATTGCATCACCGGTTTCGGGATGCAGCAGAATATTCAGATCCCGTCGGTTCAAGGCCAGCCACGGCACAAGTTCGGCGAAGAGCTCTGGCTCGAAAGCAATCTGATAGCTCCAGTGCGGATGCGGGCCGACGGGTTTGTCGTGCCAACGACCCAGCACGGTTTTGAATTTGGCATCAATGCCGGCGCGCAGGACTTCCGCATCGGTTTTGCTGGCGGCGTCATAATAGACATGGGCATGGTAGCCCGTGATCTCGGATGTGCTCTCTGTCATGTCCCCAGCCTAGTTGCTCGATGGTTGGGGTCAATCAAAAGCATGGCCCAATCCGCAAAATTCTCCCGACTTACGGTTGACGGGCCGAGAACCGGCTTGGTTTACTGATCCCGACTGCCGCGTGTGGCCACTTGCGCCGGGCGTGTTCAATCCGTTTTTGTGATTGCATCCGAACTTCGGGTGCAGGCGATCTCATCAGCGGGGAAGCGTTCCGAAGATGTGGTCAAGCGGGATGTGGGCGCCAACGGGAGATGCGCCGTGAAAGCCTCGAGTACCAAACCGGCCAT
>JABJAG010000269.1 GCA_018666195.1 Alphaproteobacteria bacterium | reverse complement strand
TGACCGATCTGCGTATGCCGGGCATGGATGGTGGCGATTTTCTTGCCAGAGTGCGATTCGAGCGCCCGAATCTGCCGGTTATCGTCATGACGGGGTATACGAGTCTGGATCCCAATGATGCACTCTGGTCAAAAGCAGGAGTCCTGCGGGTTCTATACAAGCCTTTGAACTTGCGAGAAGTTTCTGCGTTGTTGCAGCAATTGTTTGCTTCATAAGGGCAGGATCAGAGTTTCACTATATAAAATTGATGACGTTCATTTCGGTTTGTTGTTTGCTCGGGCAGCCTTCAGCGGTACGATCGTGTGTCCCCGCTTCATTTTGACATGAGAAAGCGTATGCAAGGCTCTGCGGCCAATTCACAGTCCAATGCAACTGGCCAGCAGCCGCTGGTCATGATTGTTGATGACGATCGTGAGCAGGCCAATCAGATTGCAACCTTCCTCTCGCGGTTCGGCATTGCAGTGGCGCAGGAGGACAACGGTTTTGCGGCGGTCAACACAATGCGTCGTGACAAGCCGGCCGTTGTGATCATGGATGTGCGCATGCCAGGGCTTGATGGAATCAAGGCAGCCCAACTCGCCGCCAATCTGGACTACAAACCCAAGATCATTCTGATGTCAGGTTATGCCGATCAGGTGAAGCGCGCGACCGAGGAAGGCCTTGATGTATTCGCGGTGGTCGACAAGCCATTGCCGCTTCGTGTGCTGGTGCGGTTTGTCCAAAACGCTTTGAACGGTCAGACCTAGTTCGGCCCGTTCGGAATCAGCCTTGCGCTGCTTCGCCTGTTTTCAGTGTCCAGCCCACCAAGTTCTTCAATGCCTTACCCAAGGCATCGTCAAAGGCAGCGACGATTTGATCCATGCTGTCCGACTTGGCTGTCACCCGGGCTTCGAACCGCTCTGATCCGATAATTGCACGTTGAGGCATACGAACGAGTTTGGCGTTGAGCCTCACATTTGCAGCAGGCGCGCCTTCGCCGCTGTACTCGGCCTGAAATTCACGCAGTTCCAGCTTCAAGACATAGTCAGCGCGCAGGCCGAGGGATTCGCGACCGACAGCGACGATCTTTGACGAGTTTTCAAAAGATTCGACGATCAACGTGTGCACCATTGCAGGCGCGCGGTCTGTCCAGTTGGCGCGCGCATAATATTCAAGCTCAATGGCGCGCCGATGCAGCGGGATGCGAGTGGTGTTCAGTCCTGTTGGCGCCAGTGGTTCTTCAACAATGAGCTGCCAGTCCACATTGGGAAGCTGGTCGGCAAATGTATTCTTGGGCGATAGCCGAAACTGGCGCGGCGGTGGTCCCTGGCCCGGCAAATCCAGACCACAGGCGCCCAAAAATGCGGTTGCAGAAAGCGCAGTCGCGCCCTGCAGGAAGGAACGGCGCGGTGCGGCGGTTAACGTTGTCGCGAGGGGAAGATTATTTTGGCGTTTCATAGCCCTGCTGCTGGTTGCCAAAGAGGAAACGGGCGGGGTCACGCTCAACCTGTGTGGATACCCTTGTCAGGCTATCCATCAGGGCGCGGGCCTCGGTCATGAAGTTCGTCAGTTCGTACAAACCGTCGCCGGTGAAATCCCGGAGCGGCTGGCGGTTCTCGGATACCAGCGCGGTCATCTCCTGTGACATGGAGGTGAAGGCGTTGGTCGTGGTGCGCAGGTCCTTGATCAGAGCTTCAACATCCGACTTGTTGTCCGTGACTGTGGTTGTTACGGAATCGGCTGCATTGCCGACAGAAGTGAGTGTCGTTTGCGCTCGTTCGGCAAGTACGGTCATCGCTGCACTGGCGCTGCGCAAGTTTGTCATGGTGCTCGAGGCATCAGTAAGAAGCGAGTCGACGTCGCCACTCCGGGCTGCCAGAGCGCCGGAAATCGTAGATAGGTTGGACAGGGTTTGAGCGAAACTTGTCTGATTTTCGGGGCCGAGCAGGATTGCCGCCCGCGCAACGAGGGTCTGCAAACTCTCGAGTAGCTCGGGGGCTCCTTCGAGGAACTTGTCGAGTGCGGAAGCCTTGGAGGAAATCACCGCGCGGTCTTCACCGGCTTCAGGGACGAGGGGCGGGGATGCTTGGGTGCCGCCTGAAAGCTGGACCGATATGCCGCCGGTAATGCCCTTGATCTGCATACTGGCAACGGTGTCCTGGCGAATAGGGGTGTCGGATGGCACTTCGATCGTCACGTTGACCTTTTCGACGTCTCGGTGATCGATGGCGATGCCAATGACTTCGCCGACCGGGATTCCGTTGAGTTCGACCGTGCTGCCGATTTTTAATCCGCTGACTGATCCATCGAATTCGATATCGTAACGGGTGAACTGTTCGTCGAACTGAAACTTCGCGAGCCAAAGGACAAAAATAATTGTTCCGGCAAACGCGATCAGCACGAAACTGCCGACAAGAAGATAGTTCGCACGTGTTTCCATTTTACGTGTTCTCCGTCCCGGCGACAGTGTCCTGCGCAGCGCGTGCACGTGGACCGTGAAAGTAATCGTGGAGCCAGGGATGATCGTCAGCCATGAGTTCCTGCATTGTGCCCACCTTGATGCGTTTGTCGAGCAACACGGCAATCCGGTCGCAAATCGCATTCAGGCTGTCGAGGTCATGGGTGACCATCATCACGGTCAGTCCGAGCGCGTCCCGCAGTTCCCTGATCAGCTCGTCAAACCGAGCTGCCCCGATGGGGTCCAGGCCGGCCGTGGGTTCGTCTAGAAACAGAATCTCCGGGTCCAGAGCCAACGCCCGTGCGAGGCCAGCACGTTTGCGCATGCCGCCGGATAGCTCCGAAGGATATTTGTTCGCAGCATCCAGTGGCAGGCCCACGAGGTTGATTTTGACATCGGAGATTTCAGCCCGCAGTTCAGGTGAGATATCGGTGTGTTCGGCAAGCGGCACTTCGATGTTCTGTGCCACAGTCATTGAACTGAACAATGCACCATCCTGAAACAGCACGCCCATGCGCCGAAGAACCTTCCTGCGTTCTTCATCAGGGCAGTCGGTGATGTCCTCTCCGAACATTTTGATTTTGCCTGCGGCGGGTTTGTTCAGGCCCAGTATGGTGCGCAGGAGAACAGATTTCCCTGTTCCTGATCCGCCAACAATTCCCATGATCTCGCCAGGCTGCACTTTAAGAACCAGATTGTCATGAATGACGGATGCGCCGAACTGAGTGCGGAGACCAGAGATGTCGAGAATGGTGTTCGACACAGCCTAGACTCCCAGCACGGCGAAAAGGATGGAGAACAGGGCGTCGAGGACGATGACCAGGAAGATGGATTCAACGACGGCGCGAGTGGTCATGCGTCCAACGGATTCCGCGCTACCGCTCACCCGCATTCCTTCGTAACAACCCACCAATCCGATGATGAAACCGAAGACTGGCGCCTTGATAATACCGATCCAGAAGGTCCAGAGGGTGACTGCCCCGCTCAGCTGGCGGGCGAATTGAAAGAAGGTCACATCGAGCACGACGGTGGCCATGATGGCGCCGCCCAGCAAACCCATGATGTTGGCGAAAAAGGCGAGCAAGGGCAGGCTGATCACCAGCGCCCAGATCCGCGGAAGAACCAGAACTTCCATGGGGTCGAGTCCGATTGTCCGCATGGCGTCGACCTCTTCACGAACTTTCATAGTTCCGATTTGCGCTGTGAAGGCGCTGCCCGACCGTCCGGCCAGCATGATTGCCGTCAGCAGGACACCCATTTCCCGCAGGATGCCCTGAGAGACGATATTGACGGTGAAAATCTGGGCTCCGAATTTCGAAAGCTGTTCGGCTCCCTGAAACGCCAGAACAATGCCGATGAGGAACGAAATCAGCCCAACGATGGGTAGCGCGTTCAAGCCAGCCTGCTCGATGTGATGGACCAGGGATGTCATGCGCACATTGCCGGGGTGCCGGATCGAACGTCCGAGAACAATCACGGCGTGCCCAAGGAAATTCAGCAGATCGCGCGCTTCAATTGCGGCCTGAACCGTCGCCATGCCGACCCGCTCCACAAGCGCGATGAACGCATTGGTGGGCGCGGGTGGTTCGGGGCACTCGGCATCATTGGCCCGCACGGTCATGAGCAATTGGTTCTGATTGTGCTCAATGTTTTCCAATGCGACTGAGACGCCACGCTGACTAAGGGCGCGTTCTGTGCGGTCGATCAACCATGCACCGGCAGTATCGAGAGCCTCGACTTCGGTGCAGTCGATAACAGCTTGACCGTCTTGGGGAAGCTCAAGGGCGCGGAGCAGGGGGTCTACAAGTGCGATGCGCATCGTTGTCCAGCGCCCCGACATGGTCAGGTGCCAAATGCCGGATTCGGCGGTCACGGAAAATCGTGGATCGCCCGATGCTTCGATTGCATCGGTGCTCATGACGGCTCAATCCGCAAGCTGGTGCAGTATGACGGTTGGATACGCATTCCGCATAGCTTGCCACGGTCTGACCGCGCACACCAAGGCGCTGTTTGGGGGTCTGCTGGTTTTAGCGGTGACCTTGCGTCGATCGGGCGTCGGCGATCTGCGCTTCGCGTTCGATGCGCCATTTTTCGCGTTGCGCGCGATGTTCTGCGATCACACGGCGACGGTGCTCAGTCGCGGCAACCCGACGGGAAGAGTTCCATTGCCGGACGACTTTGTCGTGATAGGGGCGGTTGAACTTCGGATTTGACGAGTGATAGCGCCGAATAGATTCGGCCCAGGTTTTGTGTGTCTCGAACAGGCTGTTGAGAAGTTTTGCGGCGTATCGGGCGTTGGTCTTGGGGTCCAGGGCGCTTTCCAGATCCTCGAACGCGTTGGGGTGGTACTTCAGATTGATCTGCATGCACCCGACATCAATGTTGCGGATGCCTTTGGACTGGAGTTTCCGCACTTGTGCAATCGCCGCATCCTTGGTGGGAAAGTACTGCCCGTCCGAGCCGTTTGTAACGGTCCAGGGCCAGGCAAAAAGTGCCTCTTTCTGCGCGTCCCAGCGACCTGATTCGACATGAGAAATGGCGGTGAGAAGCGCAGTCGGCGTATTGGCCTCCGAATCCACTGAACGTATCGCCTGGGAGCATATGTTGTTTGTTTCCAGTGACTTGGCGTGGGTCGGCGTGATGATGCCGAACGCCACGAATGTGGCCGCAGCGCTGCTGAGCAAGCATAAAACCGATGGAAAGGGGGATGTGTGTTTGATTTTCATGCCTGATACATCGCAAATGCCATGCCAAAAACAATTCCGGTATAGAGCGTCCGCACAGAAATTGTGCAATGCAATATTATTTGTGAAATATTATTACTCGAACAGCGTGTCCGGACAAATTATTCCTTTAAACACGCGGATTTTTGGCTTGCGGTGTTGTTTATGCAGTTGCGAGATGTGTATATTGCGTTGCGGCATCGCACTGCGGTGCCGATTTAAGGCGTTTCCTCCCTAGACTTCGGGCCGTGGCACTTCCACGGCCCTTTTTTCTTGGGATCAGGTCAGAAATCAATCAGGCGCGAAAATCGTCTGGTGGTGTGCTGGATCCGGTGCCCAGCGTGCGCTGCATGCGGACCGAATCAACCCAACGGCCAAACTTGAACCCCACAGCGGGCATGGAGCCGGTTTCCACAAAGCCGTGATGAGCGTGGAGGCCGATTGAAGCGGCGTTTGCCGTGTCGCCGATGACCGCAATCATCTGACGATATCCCATTGCGGTACACCGGTTGATCAGATCACCCAACAGCGCGCTTCCATGGCCACTGCCGATGGCATCGCTGGCGACATAGACAGAATCCTCGATGGTGTAGCGATAAGCTGATCGCGTGCGGAAGGGGCTGGCATAGGCAAAGCCCTGCACCACATTCTGACCGTCACCCTGGATCATCGTGGAGACCAGATAGGGAAGTCCGTGGGCTTGGGTATCGCGCATTCGCTGCGCCATCTCGTCCAGATCCGGTGGTACTTCTTCGAAGGAAGCTAGACCAGTCAGGACATGGGCGGCATATATTTGATGTACGGTTTCGACATCGTCGATCCGCGCATCGCGTACCGTCACACGGTCGTTTTTCAGAGGCATCGAAGTGTCGGACAATGTCGGCGTATCAGGCGGCCAGTGCCGCAGGCTCGAGTTCAACAAGTCGTTCCACGAGCAGGCTCATGTTGCGGGCAACTTCGGCCAAGCCGTCTGTCCGCTCGAACGTGGTTTCGTTCATATAGAGCGCGCGATTGATTTCGATTTGCAAGGCGTGCACGCCGCGTTCGGGGCGGCCATAATTGCGGGTGATAAAGCCGCCGGAATATGGCGTGTTGCGAACCACCGAATAACCCATTCCGCGCAGGGTCTCCTCGACCAGCATGGTCAGGGGGCGGGCGCAGGATCGGCCATGGGCGTCACCAAGTATGAAGTCCACCTGGCGCCGTCGTCCGGCATCGTTTTCCATCGGGCCACCAATGGACGGCATGGAGTGGCAATCAATCAGAACGCAGGTCCCGAACATCGTGCGGGTCTGTGTAATCAGCTCTTCAAGCGCGTCATGATAGGGGCGGTAGCATCGTTCGATGCGGGCATGAGCTTCATCAAAATCGAGTTTGCGCGAATAGATATCAGACCCGTTTGCGACAACGCGCGCGATTGTGCCCAATCCAGCCGCGACCCGCGGCGAGCGGCGGTTCACAAATCCTGGAAGGGGGCCCGTAAACATCGATGGGTCCAGCTCGTAGGGCTCACGATTGGGGTCGACGAAGGCGCGTGGGAACAGTGCTTTGAGCAATGGCGCGCCGAGATGCGGCGCCTGCGCGAAAAGCTCGTCCACAAAACTGTCTTCGGAACGTCGAATCGCCATCGCGTCGAGCTTGGAGGCGGCAAGAAAGTCCGCCGGGTATTCACGGCCGCTATGGGGCGATGAAAATACCAGTGGCGTACGTTGTTCTGCCGGCGCGAGAATCTCGATCGCGGCGTCTGAATCATTGACGGTTTCGCGGTCCATAACTCGTTTGATGTAGCGAAAACCGTGCAGCCTGTCACCCTTGACGGATGCCATCATTCACAAGATTGAGTTGTTCACGGTTTGGAAACTGATGTGAGATAGTATTCAGCCATGTGCGGAGAGTGTCTGCGCACGGTTCAAGCTTGAGGGTGTAGCTAATATGGCGAGAGTTCTGCTTGCCGAGGATGACCAGTCGATGCGCGAGTTTCTCTCGCGTGCGCTCGAACGCAGTGGTCATGACGTGACCGCAGTGCCCGATGGCCTGTCTGCGCTGAATGCGGTGAACGAGCGCGGCTATGACCTGTTGATTGCCGACATCGTCATGCCGGGAATCGATGGTATCGAGGTTTCGCGTCAGGCGAGTAAGGTGAACGCCGATCTGAAGGTATTGTTCATCACCGGCTTTGCTGCTGTCGCCATGAGCGCGCGCGAAGAAATGGGTGATACGAAAGTACTCTCCAAACCGTTTCACCTGCGGGACCTCGTCGATCATGTTGATGAAATTCTGTCCCAGGACGTCGCCTGAAGCGGTTTGCTCACACGTGTAAGACCAAACACATCCCTGTTCTGTTTTTCGGCTATACTGACCGAAGAACGATATCATCTAAGCCGTCTTGACTGACAGGGGAGGGGCATATGCCCGACGCATCAAATACACCTGACTACACGCCCGAAGCCGAAGACCGTACGGCGGCGCCAAGCATTGTCGTGCATGAGGACGAACGCTCCCGGATCATCAAATATTGTTTGAAGCCCGGCGAGCAGACTGGATGGCACCGACATGAACTCGACTATGTGGTGATCTATGAATCCGAAGGTACACTGACATCGCATTTCGCCGACGGGTCGACCAAGGCATTCTCCTATACTCCAGGTAAGACCGCCTCGATCAAGGCGCCGGTGGAGCATAATGCGGTCAATACCGGAACCACTGACATTATGGGTTACGAGATCGAGTATAAGCGCTAGCGCTGGCGGGTTTTTTTGGTGATCTCCCGGGAGGTCTTGCTTTCGACAAAAGCGAGGTGTATCACCCGGCTCTGCTGCGGTTTTCCGTGGCGTAAAGACCCGTATCAGGTGGGGCGCGTAGCTCAGCGGGAGAGCACTTCGGTGACATCGAAGGGGTCGTAGGTTCAATCCCTACCGCGCCCACCATTTCCACCTGTTTCAGAAATACTGAGTGCCTGCCGTGCGCTGTCGGATATCCGCAGGACTTGTGTGTGATCAACGTCTAATTATGCATTATAATTCTCAATATTTGTAAAATCAGCATATTGATGCAGTTTTGTGCTTGATGTCACGCAGTTGGGCGCTAGGCTCGCCCTTCGGATTGCTGAGCTGCGTGGCGTGTCATGAACATTGATTTCGAAACCCATCCCAAATGCTATCGCCACTGGCGGCTTTCCACAGCCGGGCAAACGGCAACGCTGACGCTCGATGTGGACGAGGCAGGAGGCCTGTTTGAAGGCTATGAACTGAAGCTCAACTCCTACGATCTGGGGGTCGATATTGAGCTGGCCGATGCCATCCAGCGTCTGCGGTTTGAACACCCCGAAGTGAAGGTCGTGGTGATGCGTTCGGGCAAGGACCGCGTGTTCTGTGCCGGTGCGAATATCCGTATGCTTGCAGGGGCCAGTCACGGCCACAAAGTCAACTTCTGCAAATTCACCAATGAGACGCGCAATGCCATCGAGGATGCCAGCGGGAATTCGGGGCAGCGCTATCTGGCCGCGGTGACCGGTGCTTGTGCCGGCGGTGGCTATGAGCTCGCGCTTGCCGCCGATCACATCCTGCTGGTGGATGATGGGTCGACAACAATATCGCTGCCCGAGGTGCCTCTGCTGGCCGTGCTGCCGGGCACCGGCGGGTTGACCCGCATCGTCGACAAACGTTTTGTGCGGCGCGATCTTGCTGATTTGTTTTCGACGACCGAGGAAGGCGTGCGGGGACAACGGGCGGTAGACTGGAAGCTGGTCGATGAAATTGCACCTGCCTCACGGATAGAGGAAGCGATCTCGGCCCGCGCCAATGCGATGGCTGAAACCTCCCAACGTCCGGACGACGCAAAGGGCATCGCACTCGGATCGCTCGATCGCGTCTTTTCAGATACCGGCGTGCTCTATTCAACGGTTGCCGTTGAACTCGATCGCGAGTCACGGATCGCCACCGTGACGGTCACCGGTCCCGAAACAGACCCACCGGCGAGCGCGGATGGTCTCGCGGCACAGGGTGATCATTTCTGGCCATTGCGCGCCGCGCGCGAACTGGATGACGCGTTTTTGCATTTGCGGTTTAACGAGCGCGACATCGCTGTCGTGCAGCTTCGCACAGAAGGAGAGGCCGCGACGATGCTGGCCCATGACGCCTTTCTGGATGCCCATAGCGAAAACTGGCTGGTCGGCGAAATTCGCCTGCTCTGGAAACGGGTGCTGACGCGTATTGATCTGACCGCGCGTTCGATGGTGGCACTGATCGAGCCGGGCAGCTGCTTTGCCGGGACACTCGCCGAACTCGCCTTTGCTGTTGATCGCAGTTACATGGCGCTTGGCCCGTTTGAGGGAGACAACCGACCCGAGGCGGCGCTTACACTGTCGGCGATGAATTTCGGTCCCTATCCGATGTCGAATGGACTGACTCGTTTGCAAACGCGATTTCTGGGTGACGGTGCGGCTCTGCAGAACGCTGTGCACGCGACTGGCAAGCCGCAGGATGCTGAGGACGCGCTTGCACTGGGTCTTGCCACCATCATTCTCGATGACATCGACTGGGAGGATGAAATTCGCATTTTCGTAGAAGAGCGTGCGAGTTTCTCGGCTGATGCCTTGACCGCAATGGAGGCCAATTTGCGCTTTGCCGGCCCGGAAACGATGGAGACCAAAATCTTCGGCCGCCTCACCGCCTGGCAGAACTGGGTGTTCCAGCGGCCCAACGCGGTGGGCGAAGAAGGCGCGCTGCGTCGTTACGGTACGGGACGTCAGCCCGACTTCAATACCGAACGTATCTGAGACATACCGGGCCATCACAGGGCCGCCTTAGAACCGCCAAAGGACCATCAGGGAACCCGCCATGATCGACATCGATACCGTCAGTTACGACACGAAAATTCCCAACAATGTTGGCCTGTCGGAAGATCGACGTGTCCTCAAGGCGCTCGAGAAATGGCATCCCGGCTATATCGACTGGTGGAAGGAAATGGGTCCTCAAGGGTTTCAGGACTCGCTGGTCTATTTGCGCACGGCCGTGAATGTCGGTGCGGATGGCTGGGCCAAGTTCGACTATGTCCGGATGCCGGAATATCGCTGGGGCGTTTTGCTGGCACCCCAGGAAGAAGACCGTGTTGTGCCGTTCGGTGAGCATCTTGGCGAACCGGCTTGGCAGGAGATCCCGGGTGAGCATCGCGCGCTGGTGCGGCGCCTGCTGGTCATCCAGGGTGATACTGAACCCGGCTCCGTCGAGCAGCAGCGTCATCTCGGCGCCACTGCACCCTCACTCTATGATCTGCGCAATCTGTTTCAGGTCAATGTTGAGGAAGGCCGACATCTCTGGGCGATGGTGTATCTGCTGCAGAAATATCTCGGTCGCGATGGTCGCGAAGAAGCCAATGATCTGTTGATGCGTCGCTCGGGTGATCCTGACAAACCTCGTATGCTGGGCGCGTTCAATGAAGCCACGCCAGACTGGCTGTCATTCTTCATGTTCACTTTCTTCACAGATCGTGACGGCAAGATGCAATTGGAAAGCCTTGCGCAATCCGGTTTCGATCCATTGTCACGCACCTGCCGTTTTATGCTGACCGAAGAAGCTCATCATATGTTTGTGGGCGAAACCGGCGTTGGCCGTGCGATCCAGCGCACCTGCGAAGCGATGAAGGCGGCGGGAATCGAAGACCCGAACGATATCGATAGCGTGCGCGCGCTCGGCGTGATTGATCTGCCGACGATGCAGAAGAAGGCCAATTTGCACTATGCCCTGTCGCTTGATCTGTTTGGCTCGGAAGTTTCAACCAATGCGGCCAATGCCTTTAATTCCGGTATCAAGGGTCGTTATCACGAAACCCGTATTGATGATGATCATCGGCTGGTCGACGACACTTACCCGGTGGTCAGGCTGGTCGATGGGGTGCCAACGGTTGTCGACACGCCGGCTTTGACCGCACTCAACATGCGGTTGCGTGACGATTACATCACGGATTGCACCCGCGGCATTGCGCGCTGGAATCGCATTCCTGCGAATATCGGTATCAATTTCGAGATGACGCTGCCGCGTCAGGCCTTCTATCGGCAGATCGGAGAGTTCGCCAATGTTCGCGTTTCGCCGGAAGGCACCGTCATTGATGATGCGACCTGGGCCGCGCGCGAGGGTGAGTGGTTGCCTTCGGCGGATGACGGCGCGTTCATCGCATCGTTGATGCATGCCGAAACAGAGCCCGGTCGTTACGCGGGCTGGATCGCGCCGCCACGCCAAGGAATTGACAATCTTCCCGGTGATTTTGAATACGTGAAGATCGAGACCTGACGCTGCGGCTTTGCTGCTGGTCTAGGTGGCCACGATTTTTGGTACTAGACTTTGGCCAAATCGCAAGGGGAGGCACATATGGCCGAGCGCAAAATCATCGTCACCATCGCACCCACCGGGGGCATGGCCGGTAAAAAGCAGAACCCGAATATTCCGACTCAGCCCGCCGAAATCGCGGATGACGTCTATCGCTGCTACGAAGCCGGTGCATCTGTTGTCGCAGTTCATGCGCGCCGTCCGGATGATGAGGCCACGTGTAATCCGGCGATCTACCGTGACATCAATGAGCGGATCCGCGCCAAATGCGACATCATCATCAACAATTCGACGGGTGGTGGCATCAATGGCGACATGCTGAAGGAATCGACGGATGGGTTCCTGGAGATTTCCTGGGAAGAACGGCTCAAGGGCCTCGAAGCTGGGGCTGAGATGTGCACGCTCGATCCGACGACCATTGTGGCGAACTTCGAAGGTCGTGAAATTCTCATGAATACCTCGCCAGAGCGCTGCCGGGAGCTGGCGAGCAAGATGCAGGACAAGGGGATCAAGCCGGAATGGGAGGTCTTCAGCCCGACCCATCTGCTGCAGGATGTCACCCGCCTGCTCGAGGCCGGTCTGGATGAACCGCCCTATTTCATCAATTTCGTCCTTGGGGCTGATCGTGGCTTTCAGGGTGCGATGCCGTATTCACCAAAAATTCTGCAGGATATGGTTGATCTGATTCCCGAGGGCGCGAATTTCAACGTGAGCGCTATCGGCCCGTCCCAGCTGAATGCCGCGCTGCAATCTCTGTTGCTCGGCGGACATGTGCGGGTGGGGCTTGAGGACAACCTCTATTACGAGCGCGGTGTCTTGGCGAATAATGTGCAGCTGGTGGAAAGGATTGTCCGGGTCATTCGAGAGCTCGGCATGGAACCTGCGACGCCGGAAGAGGCGCGCGAAATCATGGGGCTGAAGCCGCTCGCGGCCTAGGTACTGTTAACCGGCTGAAGGGCCATTGATCCTCCGGGACAGGAGAAAGCACCTATGTCTGACGTGTCCATCGTGACGGTGGAGGAGGTTGATCCTTCGCTTGCGCCCGATACTTTGATTGTCCGATTGAACCGACCGCACAAACGCAACGCACTTTCCGCTGATCTTAAGCGGGAACTTGCCGCAACGGCGCGTCATTTGGCAGAACGCACGGATATTGGTGCGGTGATCCTGACTGGGGCTGGCGGCAGTTTCTGTGCGGGAAACGACATCAGTGAACCGGATTCGTTTGCGCAGGATCTTCCGTTGGTCGAGGCGCGTCGGCATATTCGCCTGGGCTTGGATATGTGTCGGGCCTGGGAATCCATGCCGCAACTGACGATCGCGGCGGTCGATGGCTTTGCGATTGGCGGCGGCATCTCACTGGCCTTGTCCTGTGACTTCCGGATTCTGCATTGCGGAGCCTGGTTGCGCGCGCCGGAAGTTGAATTGGGGATAACTTATTCCTGGGGCACGCTGCCACGGCTGACCCGTTTGATCGGTCCAGCACGCGCGAAGCTGGTCGCTGGGCTCTGTCGGAAAGTTGATTCCGGGACGGCGCTGGATTGGGGGTTGTGCGAGGAGGTTTGCGACGACACGCTTAAAGCCGCTTTGGCTATGGCGGGAGAGATCACTTCAAAGCCTCGTGTGGCGCAACATATGGTCAAGGAAGCGATAGGTCGCCTGAGTGCTGGGCCGGATACAGCAACATTGGAACAGGATCAGGTGCTACTGAATATGAGTGATCCGGAAGCCAAAAAATTGCAGCAGGAAGCGCTTGATCGCATGGGTCGGACATAATATTTCTGCAAAAATGTCTGACTTGTAGAAGAGTCTGCGTTTCGTCGATTGCACAACTTGTCCAATTCGATTACACAAAAAGAAAAAAAGTAGCGTTTTCGTGAAACAGGGAGAGAAAGCAAATGAATTCCCATATCAAAGTAAGTCTGGCCGGTGCCGTTTCGGCAGTTGCCATGTTCTCATTCGGTTCGGTAGCTTTTGCTGCTGGCCATCTTAATGCTACGGAAAAGGCACTTGCGCCGAAGGCCAAAGCCGAAGGCTCCGTAACCATCATTCATCCGCTGTTTTCGGATCGTACCGCTCAGCGCATGGCCGCTGCTTTCAAGAAGCGTTATGACCTTGGCGATGATTTCGAGTTTAACAGCCTTCGTAAGGGTACGGGCGCTACGGTTGCTCAGGTTAAGCAGGAGATCAAAGCGGGCAAGTTCACCGTTGATGTGATCACTGTCCATTCACCTGCGTTCTTCGACGAAGGTGCCGCACGCGGTGCGTTCCTCGAGCTTGATTCCGTAAACTGGGATGACAGCAAGGGTGTTGTTGAGGCTGCTGGTCAGTACTCACGCTACCCGCATGTTGTGACCCCGCTGGCCTATACCTTCCAGCCGGTTTGGAACGCTTCCTGCCCGGGTATGGAAAACTTCAGCGTCGATTCCTATGCGGATGCGGTTGAAGCTTCCCTGAAGGGCAAGACGATTTCTTCGGATATTACGAAGTCCTTCACCTACACCAACTCCGTCATCGCGCTGCAACGCGCCGGCGCCGTTGATTTCGCAACATTCTGGCCGGCTTTGGCGAAAACCGATCCGCTCGTCGAGTTCCGCACGGAACCGAAGATGCAGATGGTGATTTCGTGCCAGCGTCCGTTCGACATGTGGAACCTGTCTGGTCGTGTGTATCAGAACGTTCTCAAGTCGCCGGGTCTTGCTGACAAGATCAAAATCGGTTCCTACAAAGAAGGTCAGGCAATGCTGGGCAACCAGATGGCCGTCCTGAAGGGTGCCAAGAACCCGAATGCAGCTAAGCTCTTCGTTGAGTTCCTGCTGTCGAAGGAAGGCGCTGACCTCTACGTTGAGGGTGAGGCCGTTTATTCCTTCCGCGAAGGTTACAAGGCCCCGGCCGCTGTTGCCCCGTATCTGATGGACCTGTCCCAGCACAAGCTGGTGGGCATGGAAGATTGGGTTGGAGCTGCCAACGAGTACAAAGTCTATCGTGAAGATTGGCAGAAGAACTTCCGATAGTACTGACGGAACTGCTTAAGTTTTGGGGTGTCACCGTTCGTGACACCCCAAAATACTTACAAAAAGTGCAGTGCCATTTCGGGCATGGAATGCGGCTCTATCTCGTCTCGTTCGACGAGAATTCCAGCGCTCCATAAGCCCCAGAACCAAATCAATTCCTGACCGGGCGATATCGTGATGACCGCGGAAACCTATTCATCGAAAGCTGTTGAACGTTCACGGCTGAACAACCGTCTGCGCGCCATGGTGACGCAGGAAAACCTGATCACCATCGTTGTGGCCCTGATTGTGGCCGGCGCGGTGATCGTGCCTCTGGTGGTGTTGTTCGTCAGTAGCTTCAAGGTCCTCGACCCATCGGGTTGGGATACGACTTGGGGCTTTGGCAACTACGTGACCATGTTCACGGATCGGATTATCCCGAAAGCCTTCGTCAACACACTGATCATTTCATCAGGTTCAACCATTCTGGCGACCTTGCTGGGTGTTTCTCTGGCCTGGATCAACGCGCGGACCAATTGCCCGGGCCGCAGCTATCTGGAGCCTTACAACCTGATCCCGTTCTTCCTCAGCCCGTTTGTCGGCGCGATTGCCTGGCACAATCTGGGTGAGCCGCAGACCGGACTGTTGAACAACCTGGCCCGCTCGGTCTTCGGCATCGAAGGCGCGATTATCAACATTGATAATATCTGGGGCGTGATCTGGGTGACCGGCATTTTCTTTGCGCCTCTCGTCTATCTCTTTGTCGTCGGTTCATTGCGCCGCATGGATCCCTCGCTGGAAGACAGCGCACGGACCACGGGTGCTGGCCTTGTCCGTACGACCATGACTGTGACATTGCCGCTGGTGATGCCTGGCATTCTCTCGGGCGCGATTATCGTGTTCGTGACGAGCGCCGGTGAGTTCGGTGTGCCCTTCAAACTCTCGGCTCCTTATGGCTGGGAAACCCTGACAACCCAGATTTTCTCCAAAGCCGTCGGCGATGATGCCAATCATCACATGGGCGCGGCCATGAGTATGGCGCTGGGTATCATCACCGTGTTCCTGATCTGGGTGCAGCAGCGCTATATCGCGCCGCGTTCCTTCACCACGGTGACCGGCAAGGGCTTCCGCCCCAACGTGCTCGATCTGGGCCCGTGGCGCTGGGTGGCCTTTGGCTACAACATCTTCTTCATCATGGTGGCTGTGGTTCTGCCGATCGTATGCCTTATCATCGTCAGCCTGCATCCGGTCTGGACCGGCAAGATTGTCTGGGCCGACATCACAACGATCAACTACGTGAAGACGCTCATGTGGTGGCATCCGGAAGCGATTTCGGGGGCGGCCAACGGCATCGGCAACAGCCTGATCCTTGCGTTTGGTGGTGCATCCATCTCGATGGTTCTGGCGCTGGTGATCAGCTACATGATCCATCGTACGAAGGGCTTTGGTGTTCGGATGCTCGACTTCCTGTCGATGGTTCCGATCGGCTTCCCGGGCATCGTGCTCGCGATGGGCGTTCTGGTGACTTACATCCAGACCCCGATCTACGCGACGCTCTGGATCCTGATGCTGGCCTACATCACGCGGTTCTTCCCGTATGGGCAGCGCAACATTTCCTCGATCATGCTGGCGATTTCCGAGGAGCTCGATCAAAGCTCGCGGATGGCTGGTGCATCCTGGTTCACGACCCTGCGACGGATTACGATCCCGCTGCTGAAACCGGGACTGTTTGCCGGTTGGATTTTGTTGTTCATCATCTTCCTGCGTGAGCTTTCGATCTCGATCATTCTGTTCACAACCGGCACCGAAACTCTCTCGGTCGGCGTGTACTACCTGACGAACTTCGAGAACGAACCGCTGACATCGGCCTTGTCGATGGCGCAGACGGTGATGTTGTTGATCGCGATCTATGCGTTCCGGCGTTTGGCCGGTCGCGAAGCACTTACGGCTTAAGGGAGGACCGGAGCATGAGTACGCAAGAGGATACCGGCGCTTACCTGGAAGTCCAGAATCTGGTGAAGTATTTCGGCAATGACCGGGCGGTA
>JABJAG010000268.1 GCA_018666195.1 Alphaproteobacteria bacterium | reverse complement strand
GCCCAATCCAGCCAGCACCGCCTCTGCGTCGACTTCTGACCGAAGCGCATCCTGAGGGTTCAGACGAGCCAGAAGCCCGTCTCGAAGTTCCTCCAATGCCCGCGAATGGCGCAGGCGGCCGTGATTATGCGCGGTCCGGGCTGCAATCTCAGAGCTTCGATTGCGGTTTCCTGCCGGGGCTGCAGTCGATCAGGCAAAGGTGCTTCCAGCCTCCAATAACGCCGCCTCTCCGCGTCGTCCATTGTTGTAACATTTGGAAAAGTAGCATCCAGCGCCTCGGTCATCCGCTGAGCGGTGCGGTGCGATACGCCAAACTCGGCGCAGATATCCTCGAGGCTTTCACCTCGGCGCCGGGAAGCCGCCATTTGGGCCAGGCGAAGCAGATCTTGTGCTTTGGCGAAAGGCATTTGACCTCTATTTCGGAAATTCACACATACTTCAGTTATGTTAAAATATTAAAAGAGATTTTTGCACAATCATAAGATATCTAAGGCCCTGCGGTCTGTCGAGGTGATTCTCAAAGACGGATTTCAAACTGAAAGGAAAATGGAATGACCGGAAAAGTAATTCGGATTGAACGTATTGCTCCGCGCGGTGGCATAGTTGAAGAACCTGAATTCGGAACGACAAAGCATCATGCCGAAAACGCAGTATATGTAAGAACCTTGGACGAAGTGGCGGAGCTTGTGTCTGATGGGTTTTCGCTGCGCATGACCGGGAAAGGCAAACGGGCATCATTGGTGTCACCGAAGGGTTTGCGCATCATCTGCGGCTAGTCCGCTCTTTTTTTGCTCAGTAATTCGGAATGCAAACGTGAAATTTATAGGCGCAAATACCCTGTTTTCCGCCACTGATCTCATGCGTTTCATGGGGTGCACACATGCGACCACCCTTGATCTGGCACATATGCGCGGAACGGGTCCAGAGTCGGGGGACGACACCGAGGACGCAGCGCTTTTGCAAAAGCAGGGCGATGCGCATGAGGCGGCGCACCTTGCACATCTCAAGGAAGCAGGGCGCACGGTCATGGAAATCGCGCGCGGCAAACTTGGCGAAAACGCCGAAGCCACGCCGTGGCGCTCGCTGCTGGTCCGGACGTCGTGTTTCAGGGCGCGTTTCTGTCGGGAAACTGGGGCGGCTGGTCCGACTTCCTGGAACGTGTCGAGACACCCTCGGCGCTTGGATCGTTCAGCTATGAGGTGGCCGACACCAAGCTGAAACGTCGGGCTGATCCGAAACATGTGCTTCAGTTGGTTCTATATTCCGATCTGCTGGCGGAAATTCAGGGGGTGGTGCCCGAGTTCGCGCATGTCGAATTGGGCGACGGCACGCGCGCGACGCTGCGCTTGGCGGACTACTCTGCCTATGCGCGGATGGCGCGTGCGCGACTGGAAGCCTTCGTCGCTGGCCCACAGCCGACCCGCCCGATACCATGTGCTGATTGCGGTCTGTGCCGCTGGGCTGATCATTGCAACAGTGTCCGGCAGGCCGAAGACAGCTTGTTCAATGTCGCCAACATCAGCCGTGGTCATGTGAAGAAGTTGGAAGCTGCGGGCGTTAACACTTTGGAGGGTCTCTCAACGCTGGATTACCCAATCCGCGGCATGGCTGATAACACGCTGGCCCGTCTGATCACTCAGGCCCGCTTGCAACAGGCCCGCAAAAGCGGGGAGCCAGAATTTGAACTGCGGGCACCGGAGCCTGGCAAAGGCTTCGACCTCCTGCCTGAACCCCAGACGGGCGATCTGTTCTACGACATTGGAGGCGATCCGCATTACGAGGGTGGCCTCGAATACCTGCATGGGATCTGGTTTGACGCTCAGTTTCTTGCACTCTGGGCACATGATCACGACGCCGAAGCGCGGGCTCTTGCAGACTTGCTGGCGTTCTTCCGTGCGCGGATTACAGAGTATCCCGACGCGCGCATCTATCATTACGCACCCTATGCGACCACCGCGCTCAAGTGTCTGACTGCGAAATACGGGATTGGTGAGGCCTTCCTGGACCGCCTTTTAAGGGAACGTCGCTTCGACGACCTTTTCGCCGTGGTGCGTGGTGGGCTGATCGGGTCTGAGCCGAACTATTCCATCAAATCGATGGAGGCATTTTACGACCGCCAACGAGATGGCGAGGTCAAAACGGCAGGTGGCTCGGTTGTGGCCTATGAGCGCGGGCGCGAAACGCAAGACCAGCAAGTCCTCGATGAGATTGAGGATTACAACCGCGTCGATTGCATCTCGATCGAGGAATTACGTGACTGGCTGGTGGGTATCCGGCCCAACGGCCCTTGGCCGATACTCGCCCCGGACGTTGGGGACAAAGAGGTCGAAGAGGATGTCGAAAGCGAAGCGTTGCGAAGTGCTCTCGCGGCATCGGGACTGCCTGAAGATTGGCAAAAGATGCTGTTCAACCTTAGCCTATTTCACAAACGTGAGGTGAAATCCGCACAATGGGTCGTGTTCGACAGTGCAGCGAAGGAAGGCTTTGATATTGCACGCTGCACAGGTGCACGTCTGATGAAAGACATTGGTATCGAAGGCGTCATTCGTGGCAAAAGGCCAAGAACGACGATCCGTGACAAAGCGTTACCTTGTCCATTGGATGGGGTGAACCGGCAGTTTCATGCGTCTGCGTCAAATACTCTATGGGTCAGTGACTTGACCTATGTTGCCACGTGGC
>JABJAG010000267.1 GCA_018666195.1 Alphaproteobacteria bacterium | reverse complement strand
TTCCGGGCGCTGGAGAAAATCCATGCGGCCAAGTCGCCCATCCTTGTCATTGGCGCCGGCGGCAACCGCAAACTGACTTCGAAAATGCTGTCGGTGTTCATCGAGAAGACGGGTATTCCATTCATCACCACGCAGCTTGGAAAAGGGGTCGTCGACGAACGACATCCCTTGTTCATGGGCTGCGCAGCCCTGTCGGCAGGCGACTACGTCCATCGAGCCATTGATGCGGCTGATCTGATTATCAATGTCGGTCATGACGTAATCGAGAAGCCTCCCTTCTTCATGGAACGGGGCGGGACCGAGGTTATTCATATTTCCTACAACTCTGCCGAGGTTGACCCGGTTTACTTTCCGCAAGTGGAAGTCATCGGCGACATCGGTAATTCGATCTGGCAGCTCAAAAATGGCGTAAAGAAACAGGAAGAAGCCGATTGGGATTTCTCACGCATGATGGAGGTGAAGCTCCATGGAGATGCGCAACTTGCCGAAGGCGCGGATGACATGCGGTTTCCGATCTACCCACAGCATCTGGTCAGCAAGGTCCGTGAGGCGATGCCGGAGGACGGGATTATTTGTCTCGACAATGGTGTCTACAAAATCTGGTTTGCACGCAATTACCCGGGCTATCAGGCGAATACGGTACTGCTCGACAATGCGTTGGCAACCATGGGGGCGGGTCTTCCTTCAGCGATGGCAGCCCATCTCGTTTATCCGGATCGCAAGGTCATGGCGATTTGCGGCGATGGTGGCTTCATGATGAACAGTCAGGAGCTTGAAACGGCGGTTCGGGAGAATATGAACATTGCCGTACTGATCCTGAATGACAGTTCCTACGGCATGATCCGCTGGAAGCAGGCCAATATGGGTCTGAAGGATTGGGGTTTGGAGTACAGCAATCCGGATTTTGTGAAATATGTGGAGGCCTATGGCGGCATTGGCCACCGTGTTGGGTCTGCCGAAGAGCTCCCCGGTATTATTGAGACGGCATTGAGTGAACCCGGGGTTCATCTGATTGATTGTCCGGTCGACTACGCCGAGAACGATCAGATTTTGAACATCGATATCAAGGCGCGTTCTGCCGCGATCTGACTGAGAGGCGGGGCTTCTAGTGTCCCCAGACGATCATCACGAACAGG
This sequence comes from Alphaproteobacteria bacterium, assembly GCA_018666195.1. Classification (GTDB taxonomy): domain Bacteria; phylum Pseudomonadota; class Alphaproteobacteria; order UBA6615; family UBA6615; genus JABJAG01. The sequence goes on along the minus strand of JABJAG010000267.1, from coordinate 4,545 downwards.
ATGAGCGCCAGATAGCCGATGAACATGCGGTGGATCAACACGTCGGGGATATGGTGGGAGACCCTTACACCACTAGGTGAGCCGACCAGTGCGCCAATCGCCAAGCCTGCAAAGGCCGGGCCGTAGAGGAAGCCGAGGGAAAAGTCCGGCAATCCAATTTCGTTGAATCCACCATAGATATAACCCGCTGCCGCCGAGAACCCGAGCAGTCCAGCGAGGGCTGAGGCGGTGGCTGCGATCATCGGCATCGAATAGCGACGCTTGCGCAGATAAGGCCCGATGACGATCGCCGGCCCGGGGCCGAGCAGCGATCCGGTGATTCCCGTCAGCACACCATGAAACCAGAGGCCGAGCCCGCGCACCTGATCAAGGTCACCGCCAGCCGCTACTGTTTCATGACCCTTGTAGAAAATGCCCCGCGCGATAGTTAACGCGATGAAGCCCATGAAGATCGCCTTCAGGACATCACCGGGCAGAAAATCGCCGAACAGGGATCCGCCGACAGCTCCGATCACAATATAGGGCACGAAGCGATAGGTGACGGGCATCTGAAGGTCGCCAGCCCGGTAGCGGAGGATGGCAACATAGGCAGAGGTGGTTGCCATCACGGCCAGTGCTGTCCCAACCGAAAGATGCATCACATGATCTTCGGGGACGCCTTGCATCGGCAACCCAATGATCAATGCGGGCGCCATGGTGAACGCCCCGCCAACTCCGAACAAGCCGGAGACGAACCCGGCAAGCGCGCCGGTCAGAAGATAGATCAGGACAATTTCATAAAGCACTTGGATTCCTCTGCGCGACCCTTAGCCGGTGATGTGGCTATTGGCAATCACCCACAAAGACTGTGGGCGATCATAGTGATCAGGACCGCGCTGAGATAGGACACGAACAGGCGCGTTTGTAGCTTGTCAGAGACTTTGTGTGAAAATCTAATGCCCAGTGGAGAGCCCACCAGCGCGCCAATTGCGAGGCTCGTGAAGCCGGGGAGGTAGAGATAACCAAGGGTGTGGGCGGGCAGGCCGATTTCGTCAAACCCACCGACGATATAGCCGCCAGCCGCCGTTGCGCCGACCAGTCCGGCGAGCGCCGCCGACGAGGCCGAAACGATGGGCATAGCAAAGCCGATTTTACGTAGCAGGGGCGCCAGGACGATCGCGGGGCCGGGCCCGAGCAAGCCCCCGGAAATTCCTGAGATAATGCTCAGAAACCAGAATGCCCCACCGCGGAGATTGGCGACGCGGGCTCCTTCGGTAATGACCGTTTTGGGGCGATGCAGCCGGGTTCGTAAGATGGAGAATCCAATAAAGTACATGAAGAATATCTTCAGAACATCACTGGGCAGGACGTCACCGATGGTTGCCCCGATGATGGCGCCAATGCCGACAAAGGGTGCGATCCGCAGAAACATGGGCATAAGCAGATCACCGGCGCGATAGCGCAGGACACTGGTCAGAATCGCTGTCACCAATTGGGTGGCCAGTGATGTGGCAATCGTCAGGTGCATCAGATGGGTATCGCCCACGCCCTGTAGCGTGAGGGTGATGATCAGGGCGGGTGCCAGAGCGAAGGCGCCGCCGACGCCGAAAAGACCCGAAACGAAGCCGGAAAATACGCCAGCCGCGAGATAGATAACGATAATGTCGAGCACGCGACCAACTCCCCGATTCAGATTTCAGAATGGCTGCCAGGGCTTGCGCCGACAAGCGCGGTTAGCGCTGGGCAGTCCCGCCAAGATCGAGGGTCACGTTTTGTGCCTGACAATTTGTGTCCGGTACGCCGGGAACGCCGAAAGTGATATCCATGATGACCTGATTGCCATCAATGCGACCATGATAATTTTGTGTGATCATTGCTCCGCTTTCCGGGTGCGCCATGAGCTGTAATTCCCCGGAAAAACTATTGTCTTCACCCAGCACCCAGTCGAAGTCATGTCCCTCTGCCGCCATGCCGCTAATCCTGCCGTCCTGAACCCGACCCCACATCTGCCCATCATAGGTAAACATGCAACCGCCCGGTCCGACCCAGCCGCTGAACGGCCGCATGGGACGCTCTGCTGGGGTTGCATCGGATACAGCTGTTGCGGGATTGATCTGGGCGCTTGGCAAAGGCTGTTGCCTGCGTCGCTCGCCCATGTTCTCGACCGGGCCGCTGAGCAGCGGAGACGAAGTGGTTTGCGCCATTGTTGGGATGCCAAGCAATGCCAGCAGCGTTGCTGAGAGCGGAATCAATGAATATCGTGACGCGGCTTGCAAGGTCATGTTCCGTTCCGAACGTTTGCTTTTGCGGGCACGCACGCTAAGTAACCCTATAGCAAAAATGCCGGAGCACGGCGTTCCGCAACGTTCATTGTCTCATGAGGTGCCTTGTGGCCGAGTATGATTACGATCTTTTTGTCATTGGAGCGGGTTCGGGCGGTGTCCGGGCGGCTCGTTTTTCCGCCAATGCCGGCGCGCGCGTCGCGGTGGCCGAAGACAGTTTCATGGGCGGCACATGCGTGAATGTGGGTTGTATTCCCAAGAAGCTTTTCGTTTATGCCTCGCATTTTCATGAGGATTTTGCAGATGCCGCCGCTTATGGCTGGACCGTAAAGCCGGATTCCTTCAATTGGCGTACTCTCGTCGACAACAAGGACAAGGAAATCAAACGCCTGAACGGCATCTATGAGCGCCTTCTGGAAGGCTCGGGTGTCACCATCGTCGATGGTCGCGCGACAGTCGTTGATCCGCATACGGTTGAAGTGGCCGGCAAGCAGTACACGGCTGAACATATTCTTGTGGCGGCGGGTAGCTGGCCTACGGATCTGCGCTACGAAGGCGGCGAGCATGTCATTTCCTCGAATGAAGCCTTCTATCTCGATGAATTGCCAAAGAAAGTGATCGTCGAAGGTGGAGGCTATATCGCTGTTGAATTCGCGGGCATTTTCAATGGTCTGGGTGTGGATACGACTTTGGTTTATCGCGGCCCGTTGATCATGCGCGGCTTTGACGAGGACATCCGTCAGCACCTTATGGGCGAGATGGAAAAGAAGGGCATCACGATGAAGCTCAACGCTTCGTTCGAAAAGGTTGAGAAGACCGATTCTGGCCTGACCGTCCATCTGACTGACGGCACCTCACTTGAAGCTGACACCGTGATGTCCGCAATTGGCCGTCGGCCGAAGGTCACCGGATTGGGTCTGGAAGAAGCTGGCGTGGAGTTGAAGGAGAACGGTGCGGTTGTCGTGGACGACTATTTCCAAACTTCGGTGCCGTCAATTTACGCTGTTGGCGATATTATTGACCGTTATCAGCTGACCCCTGTGGCGTTGTCCGAAGGTATGGCTGTCTCCAAGACGTTGTATCGCGATACGCCGAGCGTGGTGGATTACGAGTACATCCCAACCGCCGTCTTCAGCCAGCCGCCGATTGGTACGGTTGGTCTGATGGAGGACGAGGCGCGAGAGAAATATGGTGAAATACTTCTCTTCAAGAGCACCTTCCGAACACTTAAGAACACCCTGACGGGCAGTGATGAGCAGACCTTCATGAAGATGATCGTCGACAAGGCCAGCGACAAGGTCGTGGGTATTCATATGGTCGGTACCGATGCCGGTGAGATGATCCAGGGCTTTGCAGTTGCGCTCAAGGCCGGGGCGACCAAGGCGGTATTCGATTCCACCATTGGCATCCACCCGACTTCGGCGGAAGAGTTTGTGACCATGCGCGAGCCCGTGGCTGACGCCGCAGAATAGACTGTGGAGCCGTTTGCTAGCGCGTTGAATTTGTGCGATTTTCACTGGCAATCGCGGCGGGGGGTGCTTATAGGCATGGCCCGTCGCATAGGCGATACCTGGTAAAACTGGAAAACGGACGGATTTGGAGGCTTTGCCTTCGCTCCGATGGATACGATGTCGAAGAATTGGCAGCCCGATAGCTGGCGCAACCGCGATATCCTGCAAGTGCCCGAATACGGCAATGCAGCCGCGCTTGCTAATGTAGAAACAACCCTTGGAAAGCAGCCGCCGCTGGTTTTTGCAGGCGAGGCGCGAGCCTTGCGTGCGCAGCTCGGACGTGTGGCGGAGGGCGAAGCCTTTTTGTTGCAGGGCGGTGATTGTGCTGAGAGCTTTGCCGAATTTCACGCTGACAATATCCGCGATACCTTCAAGGTGCTGCTGCAGATGGCTGTTGTCCTGACTTTTGGTGCGGCATGTCCGGTGGTTAAGGTCGGTCGTATGGCCGGCCAGTTTGCCAAGCCACGTTCGTCCTCCCATGAAGAGATCGACGGCGTGTCGCTGCCGAGCTATCGCGGAGACATCGTCAATGACATGGCGTTTGAGGTGGATGCGCGTGAGCCCGATCCCGAACGAATGCTGCGCGCTTACCATCAGGCAGCTGCAACCCTGAACCTGCTGCGAGCTTTTGCCCAGGGCGGATTTGCTGATTTGCACCAGGTCCATCGCTGGAACCTCGATTTCGTGAAATCGAGCCCTCAGGGAGCCAAATTCGAGGAGCTTGCATCGCGGATCGAAGAGACCCTCGGATTCATGGCCGCCTGTGGTCTGAC
>JABJAG010000006.1 GCA_018666195.1 Alphaproteobacteria bacterium | reverse complement strand
TATCACTACTGGTTCTTCGATGGTTTCGATGACCGGACCCGGCGCCACAACGCGGTTCGCGTCAATCCCGACTGGATCGCGTTTCAGGACGAAATTCGCTCCATCGTGACTGGCCAACAAAGCAAGTTGATGCGTCCGGCCCCCGTGGACGAAATGGTTCCCATATTTCGACGGTCATAAAGGGGTCTTTAAACGGTCATAAGGGGCCTTTAAAAGGAACCATCACGTCACTAAACATTGCGACAACGATCAGCATGAACGAAATGCACAGGACATGAATTCCCAGACTTACAATGTGCTGTTTCTGTGCACCGGCAATTCGGCGCGCAGTATCCTTGCTGAAGCCATCCTCAATCGTCTCGGGGCTGGGTCATTTCAGGCCTTTAGTGCTGGCAGTCATCCGGCCGGGCAGGTGAACCCCTATGCCAGGTCATTGCTGCAAAGCCTGAACTATTCGACGGACGATTTTCGATCCAAGAACTGGGAAGAATTTGCAGACACTGACGCCCCCGATATGGACTTCGTTTTTACCGTTTGCGATCAGGCAGGGTCAGAAACCTGCCCGATATGGCCTGGTGGCCCCATGACAGTTCATTGGGGCATCCCGGATCCGGCCGGCGTTCAGGGAAGCGACGCGGAGATTGCAGCAGCCTTTGCTGAGACATACCGAATATTGAACAGCCGGATTGAATTGTTCGTGCGCCTGCCTCTGGCAACCCTCGACCAGCCGGCGCTTGCCGAAAGACTGAATGAGATGGGTCGCGAACCAAGCGAATCGGCCTAGATTTCGCACATGTCTGATCACAATCTACCACGCAGGCTCACAGCCGAGTTTCTCGGAACAGCGTTCCTGCTCGCCACCGTCATTGGCTCGGGAATCATGGGAGAAACCTTGTCCGGTGGCAATGTCGCCATCGCGTTACTTGGGAACACGATTGCAACCGGCGCGGTGCTGGCCGTCCTCATTCTCGTATTCGGTCCCATATCAGGTGCGCATTTCAACCCGGCCGTCACACTGGCCTTTGTCATTCGTCGTGAAATCCCGATCACAACGGCTGCCATCTATATCCTTGTGCAGATCGTTGCCGCCCTGTTCGGTGTGTTTGTTGCGCATGTGATGTTTGGTGAGCCGTCATTTTCGGCATCCCTCAACGCGCGCACCGGGATCGGAATCTGGACCGGAGAATTCGTAGCCACATTCGGGCTGATCGCCACAATTCTCGGCTGTCTTCGCTTCCGCCCCGAAGCAATTCCCTATGCGGTGGGGCTTTTCATCACGGCAGGATACTGGTTTACGTCGTCGACATCCTTTGCAAACCCTGCGGTCACGATCGCACGTTCGTTCTCCGACACGTTTGCCGGTATCCGACCAGAAGATGCACCGCTCTTCATTCTGGTTCAGCTCATCGCTGCAGTGGTCGCCACACTGGTCTTTGCGTGGTTTGCGTCAGGTGAGAGCAAAAGCAATATCGACTAGAGCGGACCCGTTGTAATCCGAACAGTCTGCATGTTCCGCAACTTCGCCCCGTCGGTCGCAGACAAGCCATTTCGCGCAATCATGCTTCGGATCAGACTGACATAGGCCTGACCTTTTTCGGAATAAGCCAACAACCCCGCAGCCAAAGGCGACCCGCGTGGTATCTCTCCGCGCTTACGTGCATCGGCCCGCAATTCGCGAAATGAGCTGTAGGCGCGATTGGTGTTGAGATTACGCATATAGGACCGAATGGAATCCAGCGGTGAATCAAAAACAGCTATTCGGTAGTCACCCAATGCGGTTCGTTGTTCGCCGGGGACAAGACCGTCACCGAATTTCCACTGTCCAAACAGCGCATTTCCTTCAACTGCGAAGCGGGAGGACGCATATGCGCTCTCAACAGCACCTTGGGCCAGAGCGAGGGATGGTGGAATGATATCCACCCGCTGCAAAAGCTGGTTCACGGTTTTCGCTTCAGAACCCTGTGCAATCAGTTGCAGACCATACTGATCTGATTTCTTCTGAATCCAGATGGTATCCCGGGACGAGATTTTTCCGGTTTCGGCAAGCGTGTTCCTGAGATCCAACAGTCGGGTTCGATCCATTGATATTTCGCTATTGGCGATCATCACCATGGGCAGCAATGCACGAAAAAACAGGGTCTTCTTTCGATCAACAGTCAGACCCTCGGCCCAATTCCTGGGAACAGAGGCCATGGTCAGTTTCGGGATCGAAGCATTTCCGGTTCGAAGTAGCCGCGCTGAATAACCAATCTCGTTAAAATACGAAGACAGTTCCTGCGGTGAATCCACTCTCACCCGCGATGAATCCATTGCTGTGCGGGTAAACATCACTGCTGCAATCCCCACAACAATCGTGAAACACACCAAAAACAGACGCCACCGCGAGTTGTTTTGTCCTGCAGGTTTTCCGGAGTCCAATTCTCAATCCCTTCGTTCGCATTGCGCTCATTTACGCGGATTCGACTTGGCCTTTGCCCGCGCAATTGCCTACATTCTCGTTCTCGGTATTCCGACGGAAACAATCCGTCAAACATCAATTGGGAGGAAGTACTTATGGCTGACGGCGTACCAACACGCACACAGATTCTGGAAGCCAGTGGCGACATGCTGAAATGGCAGGTCTATGTGGTTCACACCTACCCCACGGATGGTCTCGGACCAGTCATGGAAAACATCGGACCGCATCTCGCACATCAGGCGAAGATGGAAGAAGAAGGCATCTTTGTTGCGGCAGGCCCGCATTGGGAAGATGACGAGGAAACCTGGGGCGGCGAGGGCATGTTCGTTGTGCGCGCACGTGATCTTGCGCATGCGAAAGAAATCGCAGCGGCTGACCCTATGCACACCAGCGGAGCCCGTTCTTACCGTGTCCGCCCGTGGTTGATTAACGAAGGCACGATCACCGTGAAGGTGAATTTTGCATCAGGCGCACGTGAAGTTTCGTAAATAATATCAAAGACATAGAAGATGAATCGGTCGCCCTCGAGGCGGCCGTTTTTCTTTGGAACGACAAAAATCGACCAACGCGATCAAAATTTGAAATAGTTGGCAGGGTATTTGCTTCTATGTTGTCTGAGAACTCGTCACATACCAAATTGAGACAAGGCTAATCCACGATGAAAAAACTACTAATCGGACTTGGCGTCCTGGTGATCCTCATCGCCGTCGGCGTATTCGTCTTCCTTGGCAACCTCAACGACATTGTTCGTGCGGCTGTTGAGAAGGTCGGCTCAGACATGACGCAAACCAATGTGTCGTTGAGCGAAGTTGATATTGAACTGACATCAGGAAAAGGCGCGCTCCGCGGCTTTAGTGTCACCAACCCGAAAGGGTTCAGTGATGACGATGCATTCAAGTTTGACGAAGTGGCTGTCACTCTCGACATCACGACAGTGCGCAGCGACCCTGTCGTGATCAAGGAAATTGTCATTCAGGGCCCTTCGATTGTCTATGAATTCGGCGACGATGGCAGCAACCTTGATCAGCTGAACAAGAATGTGCAATCCAAGGCTGGTAGCGGAGAAAAGAGCTCCAGCGGTGACAAGGATACTCCGAATATCGTCATCGAGAACCTTTACCTGCGCGACAGCAGCGTGGCTGTTATTGCGCCACTGCTGAACGAGAAACTCTCGGTTCCGCTCCCAACAATACACCTCAAGGATATTGGTAAGGACGGCAAGGGTGCGACGCCTGAAGAAATCGCAGATCAGGTCATGTCAGCTGTCCTCAAAGGCGCACAGGACGCCGTTGCCAATGCCAAGATTGACATCGGCAAACTGACCGGCGCTGCGATGGAGCAGGTTGAAAAGGTGACTGAAGACGCCCAGAAGGCCATTGAAGATGCGACATCAGGCGCAGGTGGCGATGTTGGCAAGGATGCCACCGATGCCATCAAGGGACTGCTCGGCAAGTAGCGAATCCCAACGACATACGCGTATCGAGAAGGCGGCCTCCGGGTCGCCTTTTCTTTTATCCGAAGTCGCGATTGCGGCGCGCATACGCAAACCACGGGAAATCACGCGGAGATGACACCGGCCCCAGAACAGCTCCTTGAATCGGTCTTCGGGTTTCCCGCGTTTCGGCCCGGTCAGCGAGAGATTGTGGACCGGCTTCTTGGGGGGATCCATACCCTCTCAGTCATGCCAACCGGAGCGGGGAAATCGATCTGCTATCAGGTCCCCGCGCTAATTGCTGATAGATTGACCGTGGTGGTGTCGCCATTGGTTGCCCTGATGGACGATCAGGTCGCGGGATTGCATGCCAATGGCGTGGCGGCAGCCTGTATTCACTCCAACCGATCCCGTGAAGCCAATGTGGCAGACTGGCGAAAGGTTCAGGATGGCGACATCAAGCTGCTTTATCTGTCTCCCGAACGACTGATGACGGAACGCATGCTGGTCGCCCTGCAAGGGCTCAATCCGGCCATGTTTGTGGTTGATGAAGCCCATTGCATCTCCAAATGGGGTTTCAGCTTTCGACCGGAATACGAATCCCTGTCGGGTCTACGTGCGCGGTTTCCCAATGCAACCCTGAGCGCCTTTACTGCAACGGCTGATGCCGCCACCCGACAAGACATCGCGTCCAAACTGTTTGGTGGGGATGGCGATATCGTGGTGCGCGGGTTTGATCGCCCAAACCTCCGGCTGGCAGTCACGCCCAAGACGGACTGGCGTAAACAGATACTTGAGTTCATTGAACCAAGACGCCAGGGCTCAGGGATCGTCTACTGCCTGTCACGTCGACTGACCGAAGACGTCGCAGCCATGCTGACACAGAAGGGGTTCCACGCGCTGCCCTATCACGCCGGGCTGCCGCAGGACGTGCGACGGGAAAATCAGGAAGTCTTCATGGCTGAAGACGCAACGATCATGGTTGCGACAATCGCTTTCGGGATGGGTATCGATAAACCGGATATCCGCTACGTTTTCCATCTGAACCTACCTGGCAGCGTGGAATCCTATTATCAGGAAATTGGCCGCGCCGGACGCGATGGAAACCCGGCCGATGTTCACATGCTCTATGGGTTAGACGATATTCGGATGCGTCGTC
>JABJAG010000266.1 GCA_018666195.1 Alphaproteobacteria bacterium | reverse complement strand
GTAACTTCGTGCTGCGAAGGGTTTTGATCTTGAGAAAGCCCGGGAGCGAAATGCACGAGGCTTGTTTAGGCGCTTCGTTGTACCGATTTGTCTCAGGCGTAGTTTTGCTACACAATTTGCTACACCAACCTGAGCAGTCAGAGAGCACAACTGGACCAAATGTGAGGGCAATAGAGCTACAAAGGTGACCAAGGGAGAATCTCTCTCCCTCCGCCAAATTCCTCAACACTCTAATCCTCGAACGTCACACCGTTCTCTGCGCGCCAGGCGATCGTCGCATCGAGGGTCGCGAACGGGCTGATCATCGCCGGGTCGAACGCAACAGGGTCTTCGCCGCGCCCAAGCTTGTTCGGCCAGGATGGGTCTGCGAGTGCGCCACGCGCCATGGCAACAAGGTCTGCTTCACCCGTCTCGAGAATCTGTTCGGCGTTTTCCGGCACCTCCAGCTTACCGCAGGCGATGACGGGAATACCGGCGAACTCACGCGCCAAACCTGCCAACGTATGTCCGCTGTCGAATTCTTCACCCAACCCCTGATGGGTGCTGACATGCAGAAAATCCGCGCCCGCCGCCGTGAGTGCGGCAAAGATCGCACGGGCATCGTCGATACCACCGTTCCATTTGTGGCCGAAATCACTCGAACGGCTCTGTGACATGCGCATCCCAGAAAGACCACGGCCAGCCACGCCGCGCACCACTGCCGCCATGATCTCAAGGTGAAACCGCAGGCGATTCTCCAGCGAGCCGCCATATTCATCCCTACGCGTGTTGGTTTCCGGGGTCAGAAACTGTACGGGCAGATAACCATTGGCGCCGTGGATCTCGACCCCATCGAAACCAGCCGCCATGGCATTCGCAGCAGCCGTTTCATGGGACTCAATCACAGCCTTGATTTCGTCGCGCGTCATTTCACGCGGCATCCGAAACGGACCATCCCCGTAATAACGTGCTGCCATTTCGCCTGCTGGCTGCACCGCAGAGGGGGCAATTGTCTCATCGGTAAAACGATTGTCCTGAACCAGCGCGCCAGCATGCATGAGCTGCAGGACAATCCGCCCACCTGCTTTGTGCACGTGATTGACGACCTGTCGCCAACCATCAACCTGCGCCGGGGTCACAATGCCCGGCTGATCGCGATAGCCCTGGCTCTGCGCCATATCCGTATAGGTGCCCTCGGTGATGATCAGGCCAAACCCGCCCCGTGCGAAGGCACCGTAATGCGTCGCCATCTGCGTCGTCGGCACACCCTCAGTGTCTGCGCTGATCCGGGTCATCGGCGCGACCACAGTTCGATTCGGCAATTCGAGCGCTCCCAGCTTGAACGGGGAGAGAATATGCGGCCAGCGGCCAGCGGTTGCATTGCTCATCGGATACCTGACTTTCTGCCGCACGATCGCGGCACAGCACACAAAATCTGGCTCTACACCTTCTTCAGCTGACGCACCAGTCTGTCACCACCCAATGCCAGCAAACCCAAAACCAATCCCCAGAAGGCCGAGCCGATCCCCAACAGCGAAAGACCGGAAGCCGTTGCGGCAATTGTCAATACGGCAGGAAAGCGTGTCACCTCGGGCCCCAGAGCTGCGCTCAATGCCCCCATCAAAGGGCCGATCAGAGCAAGCCCCGCGACAGTGACAATCACCCCCACCGGCAGTGCTGCAAACCCGGCCACAACGGACACACCAATCGCGGCCAGCACCAGATAAATACCGCCATAGAACAATCCGGCAATCCAGCGTTTCGACGGATCTGGATGGGTCTCTGGCCCCGTACACAGGGCGGCCGTGATCGCCGCCATGGTCGTCGTGTGCGACCCGAACAACGCAGTCCCGAGCGATGCAAGACCCGTCGCAGCCAACGCCGACCGTACTGGCGGTACATACCCAACCGTCCGCAACACCGCGAATCCCGGCAAATTCTGTGAGGCCATCGAGACCAGAAACAACGGCACGCCAAGACCGAGCAATGCGGTGGGCTCAAAAACGGGCGAGACAAATTGCCACTCCGTGATCGACACGCTGCCCGCATAGGGCGCGATCTTGCCCAGAATCGCCGCCCAACCAATGCCGGCAACCAGAACGGCGATCACCGCCCAGGTGGCACTGATCAGACGCACCAACAGAAAGACGGCGAGGAGCGGCAACACCAGCAGCGGGTCCGCCGCGGCTTCATCAAACACAGCGATAGAGAACCCTATCAACACACCTGCCAGCATCGCCGCCGCAATGGCGCCTGGAATTCGAGCGATCAGCTCGGCCAATGGTTTCAAGGCGGCGCTGAGAAGAATCAAAACCGCTGCCAGAATGAACGCACCGACCGCGCCTTCCATCCCATAGGTTGGCACGCCAGCGACCGCCGTCGCTGCAATCAGCGCGGCGCCCGGTGTTGACCATGCGGTCACAACCGGCATGCGATGGATGAACGACAGGGTGGCGCTGGTCACGGCAACCGCGAAGCACATGGCGCTTACCCATGATGCGGTTTGTGCTGGCGTGGCCCCCAATGCCTGTGCGCCCGACAGGACGATGGCAACGCTGCCGCCAAAGCCAACCAGGACCGCCACCAGAGCCGAACTAAATAAGGACACCCTCACAATGTGACTCACTTTCAAATATCACTGCAGCGGACAGTCGGCCCGTCATGAGCGGAAATCTATGGAAATCAGATGATGCACTGTATTCTCAAGGTTCATTCTCGAATTTTCGACATCATGAGGCAAAACAGCTTTGATGGAAGAATTTGACTACATCATTATTGGTGCCGGATCAGCCGGCTCGGTGCTGGCCAATCGACTGACTGCGGGCGATGCGACAGTCTGCCTTCTCGAAGCCGGGCCCCGCGACCTCAACCCATTCATTCACATACCCGCCGGCTTTATCAAAACCCTTGTAAACCCGCGTGTGAATTGGCTCTTCCAAACCGAGCCAAGCGACGGAACCGCGGGTCGCCAGATCGCCACGCCACGCGGCAAGACGCTGGGTGGTTCGAGTTCGATCAACGGCCATATCTACAATCGGGGGCAACGGCTCGATTTCGACACCTGGGCGCAGATGGGAAACCGTGGCTGGAGCTTTGCCGACGTGCTGCCTTATTTCCGGCGTAGCGAACGGCGGGTCGGTGAAGGTGACGACACCTATAGAGGACGTGACGGCGAGCTGGTCATCACCGATATCGACAAACCTGACCCCATCTGTGACGCCTTCATCGATGGCGTGACCAATCTCGGTATCCCGCGGAGCGACGACTACAATGGCGCGGTGCAGGAAGGTGTCAGCTATTTTCAGCGCACCATCCATAAGGGCCGGCGGATGAGCGCTGCGCGGGCGTTTCTTGCCCCAGCGCGTGGACGCGCGAATCTACACATTCGCACCGAAGCCAATGTGTCCCGCATCCTTTTCGATGGACGGCAGGCAATCGGCGTGCGCTACATGCGAGGCGACCGCCAAAAGGAAATCCACGCAAAACGCGAGGTCATTCTTTGTGGTGGCGCTATCGCCTCCCCCCAATTGCTGCAGGTTTCAGGTATCGGCAATCCTGAACTGCTGCGCGAGATCAATGTGCCTGTCACCCATGCCCTGCCAGGGGTCGGCGAGAACCTGTCAGATCACTACGGCGTCCGGCTCGCCGCACGCGTCCGCAACGCCCGCACACTCAACGAACGCACCCGCGGACTGTCCCTCGCCGGAGAGGTCGCTAAATATCTGCTCTTCCGGAAAGGCGTCCTCGCCCAGTCGCCCGGCGTGGCACTCGCGCTATGCAAATCGCGCCCGGCACTGGAATACCCGGACCTGCAGGTCATCTTTGCGCCGGCCAGCTACAAGGAAGATGCGGCCTACCAACTTGATGACTTCCCCGGCATGACCATCGGCTCCTGGCCCATGCGGCCGGAGAGTCGTGGCTATGTGCGCGCGCAGAGCGCCGATGCGCGAGACAAACCCGCCATTCAGCCAAACTATCTGGAAGCCGAGGCTGATCGTCTTCTGATCGTCGAGAGCACACGCCTGGCGCGTCGGATGCTGCAAACACCCGAGTTATCGAACTGGTATGATCAGGAAACCACCCCCGGCGCAGCTGTCCAGAGCGACGATGAACTTCTGGACTACGCGCGACAGCACGGGACGACTATCTTCCACCTGATGGGCAGCTGTAAAATGGGCCCTGCTCACGATCCGAATGCTGTCGTTGATGACGAGCTTAAGGTGCATGGCATCCAGGGCCTTCGTGTTGTCGACGCCTCGGTGATCCCCACGTCTCACTCTGCGAACACGAATGCATCGACCTACATGATC
>JABJAG010000265.1 GCA_018666195.1 Alphaproteobacteria bacterium | reverse complement strand
GACGATTTGCCGAACGAAGTTCGAGGGAGAGAACACGAAATGAGTGAGTATAAGGAAGACGCCAAGGTGCCGTATGTGTCGCGCGAGGATTTCCCGGCAGATCAGATCGGAATCTACAACCATATTCTCGAGACCCGGAAGCTCGAATATATCCCCGAGCTGTTTGCCCGCATGGCCAGCAGTCCCGGTGCCATGCAGGCGGTCGCGTCCGTTGGCGAGCATGTGCGGTTCGCCAGCGTGCTTGACGAAGTCTTGCGTGAGATGGTGATCTGCACAGTCTCTCAGGAAGTCGGCAATTGGTACGAATGGTGTCACCACATCCACCGCATGTCGGATGAGATGCAAGCATTGTGCGGCACACCGGCAGCTGAAGATCTGCCGGCACCCATTGGCCCAGCGCTGAAGTTCGCCCGCATCACGGCGGCGAATGGCGACGTCGAGGATTCCCTGATCGAGGAAGTTCGTGCGTCGCTCGGCGATCAGGGCGTGGTCGATCTGACAGTGATGGTCGGCTACTACCAGCTTGTCGGCACCTTCTGCCGTGTTTTGCAGGTGCCGATCGAGGACAACATGAACCGGGACCCCATGAAGAAGTAAGGGGTGTTTCTCCGACCGTCATTGCGAGGAGCAACACGACGACGCAATCCGAATTTAGAAGAACGCCCACGCTCGATACCCGCCTGCGTGGGCATGACGCGTCGCGTGTTCGGCTACTCCGCGGCGGCGGCGTTCTCTTTGGCAAGTTCCATCAGGCAGTCATCATCAAGCGCTTCGATAGGGTCGAAATCGCGATGAGCGATCCACTCCTCGCGCTTGAACTGGGTGATGTGATTGTCCACATGGCACAGGCTCAGATAAGCGATCACCCGGCCCCAGGGGCTGATATTGGGTGCTGAGGCGTGCACGATGTTGGAATGGAACAACAGCACTGAGCCGGGCTTGCCCTTCGGGGCGAGCATCCCGCCTTCATCGGCCAGTCTGGCGACCGTTTCCTTGTCGAGTGTCCAGAGCGGATAGGACGTGGTCAGGGTGTCGTGGCCGGCATCGATGACGCCGCCCTTGTGACTGCGTGGAATGATGTAGAGCGGGCCGTTGAACTCGGTCACTTCGTCGAGGAACAGCGCAATATTCATGGCGCGGGCCTCGGGCATTTTGTCGTCGCGCGCCCAGGTGCCGTAATCCTGATGCCACTGCCAGACATCACCATCAAAGGCGGCTTTGCCGTTGATCTTGTACTGGTGCATGTAGACCGGTCCGTTGAGCAGCTGCATGACCGGTTCGATCAAACGCGGATGCCGGCCCAGTCGTCGGTAGGCTTCATTGTAATAATGCGCAGCGAACGCTGTGCGGACGGAGTCGGTGCCGGTTTCGCGCCAGACTTCCGGGCGATCCATTGAAAAAATCGTCGGGAGTTCACCTGTCAGGACATCAATTTCCTCCTGACTGAACACATCAGGCAGGAAAACCCAGCCTTCTTCGTCGAATTGTTTTAACTGTTCGTCGTTCAGTTGCATGGCGGCGCACTCCGAGGCACTTTGGTTGTTGTGGTTTCAGTATAGCGCCCACTGTGTTGGTGGGCGAGATGTACGATGTGGGATTTTATGATCGAGTTTTTGGTTCTTGGTATCAATCTGGCGGCCAACCCGTTCGCGCTGGTCGGGTATATTGGGCTGGGTGTTTACGCCACAAGTACCTGGCGGGCGTTCAAATACGCTCTGCTCTGGGGATTGATGATCCAGATCTTTGCGCTGGCTCTGGGCAAGGCCCTGTTCGATGATATGCAGGGGCTCGCCATTCAGACTGTGTTGCGGCTGGTGGGGGCACTGATCATCACGATGGGGGTTTACTATCTCCATCGCGCCATGAGCCGTAAGGGTGGACGCGGGTCTTCAGGTCCCGGCACGGGCAATGGTTCCGACAATTCGGGGGCAAGCCGAAAAAAGCCACCACATTTGCGGCGCGTAAAGTAGTTTCTAAAAGGCGTGCTGATGCATCAGCCTGGCCAGTGCGTGATCCCAGGGAGACTCACGCGCGCTCAAGGCTGCGATCACTGAATTTCGATCCTCGACTGACCGGTTCTGGCTGAGCTTGAACTTCCCTTCAAGCCGGTCGATGGGAATTTCGAATGCTGTGATCCCATCAAGCATGCCCTCGATATAGCGCTCTGGCTGATCATCGATGGTCCAGCCCGCTGCGCCTTCAAAGTTTGCAATGAGGATTTCCTGTTGGCGGCGAATTTCTGCGGCGTCCGTGATCACGCCGGGCGTTCCATAGGCGTGAACTGCCGCGTAATTCCATGTTGGTACGGCGTTGCCGGGATTGTACCAGCG
>JABJAG010000264.1 GCA_018666195.1 Alphaproteobacteria bacterium | reverse complement strand
TTTCGAGAATGGCTTCCGCCACATCTCGAACAAGGAACGCGCCATTCATCTACCCAAGGATCTGGCGAACCTGAAAATCCGCATGCTGCCCAGCGACACACATGTCCGGACCTTCGATTTGTTGGGTGCTAAGCCCCTGCGCATGGATCTGACCGAGGCCATCGAGGGCGTGGTCGACGGCAGTCTGGATGCTCAGGAAAACCCGTTGGCCAATACGGTGACCTACGGCGTGCACAAACATCATCATTTCCACACGCTGAGCGGCCATTTCTATCTGTCTCGGGGCGTCTACGGGCACCGTGAAAGCGTGGATGGCTGGCCCGAGGAACTTCGCACGGCCATGCACGAAGCGGTCCGGGAAGCCACAGCCTATCAGCGTGGTCTGGCGGTCGAGGAAGAGGATGTCTCTCAACAGGCTCTTGTTGCGGAAAATTGCGAGATCACCGAGCTTACTGATGAGGAGCGTGATGCATTTCGCGCGGCCGTAGCACCGATGTATGATGAAGCACGGGAGACTTTCGGCAACACGATGTTTGATCTGCTGCCGAAGTAAGGGTCTGTCTACTTGCTCTCCAGGTCATAGACGCCATCCCAGTCGGTCGGTGCATCTGTCAAAAGTGATTCAGCCCGCGCGCGCATGGTGGCGGACACCGGGTCAACATCCGTCAGTTCACGCCATCCGGCTATCGCTGTTGTGAATTTGCCCTGCCGGTAGGCGTCCAATGCGAGTGCATATCGTTCCATCAATGATGCCGGCGCATCCTCGGCCACCGGCACATGGAGGTCGACCGGTTCATCGCGGCCGATCACCCGGACCCGATCAATCTCCCGGAAACCGGACCGGTCGGCGCATCGGTCCAGAACGTCTCCTGAAATCAGTATTTCGGTACCATAAGTCTTGTTGGCGCTCTCCAGGCGCGCCGCGAGATTCACCGCATCCCCCATGACCGTATAGTTGAAGCGCCGGCGCGATCCGATATTTCCGACCAGTATCTGACCGGTATTCAAGCCAACCCGTTGCTGTAGCGCCGGTTGCCCACTCCGCTGAAACTCTGCATTCAACGCCAGCAGTCGCTCCTGACAGGCCAAAGCGGCCGCAACAGCGTTTTCGGCATGTCGGGTATCATTTTGAGGTGCACCGAAGACCGCGACGATGGCGTCCCCGATATACTTGTCAATAAAGCCGCCATGCTCTTCGATCACATCACTCATCGCTGTCAGATATGTGTTCATCAGCGCCACGAGTTCGTCCGGCGTCTTTCCCTCCGACATAGCCGTGAACCCGGAAAGATCAGAAAAATAGATGGTCAGTTCCCGGGTCTCGCCACCAAGCGAAGGCATTTCTCCATTCCCGACCATGCGCTCAATCACGGAAGGAGCGAGATAAAGCCCGAACATACGCCGGATCATCCGGCCTTCCCGTTCGGTAAAGAACACTCGAAATGCTGTCGCAAGCCCGAGCGCGAGCAACGCGGCCAGTATCGGCGAAAAAAGCGGAAGTATGGTGTTGGACGCGAAGGACACGGTCGACAACGCGCCCCATCCGAAAACAGCCACAACCGCGGCCAAAGCGGCAACCTTGAGGGACCGATAGGTCGCCACCAACGCGACAGCGAGACCCAGCAGAAAAATCAACGCGACATCCGTCCATCCTGGCGGTGCAGTCAAAAATTCTCCGCGCACCAATCCATTGATGACCGTTGCGTGCAAATAAACACCGGGCAGAGAACTACGGGCAGATGCTCCTTCATACACCTCCTGCAATATGGGATTCTGGCAACGCCGGGCGAAACCCGCGCTATCCGGCGCTGCGGCATACCGCAAAGATGTCAGCTTCCGGTCCTCCACATCCACGACCGTGGCGACCAGCACAGTTCGACCTGCAAAATTCTGTTCAAAAAACTTCGTATCCCCGGCAACACGACAGGCATGAAGATCAGCCAGCGAGTAAGTGGGAATAGTGCTCTGATCACCATCGAAATTGAGCCACATCGCGCCGTCAGCACGCACCGGAACCGCCTGCCCATCGCGCAGCAATTTGCCGCCCTCAGCCATCCGTAGAAGATCCGGATTCCCGCGCAAGGCAAGTTCCGCTGCCAGAGATGGCTGCCAACCAGGCTCACCAGTCGGGGTGCGGGTCTTGAATGCCAGTGGGACAGCGCGAATGACCCCGTCAGGATCCGTCACAACATTCGCAGCCCGGATGTTACGGTTTTGTCCCACGGCGATTTTCTGCGCCGCTGACGGCTCCACTGAAGCTTGCGAATGCTGAACCCGCGACAACACCATCCGCCCGGCCTGTGCCTGTTTTCTCAAAGACAGAAGGAACGGCGTTTCAAATGCGGGCAAATGCGAAGCAACCGAAGTCGGAAAAATCACATCCAGACCAAAAACGCGCGCGCCTCCAGCCGCAACCGATTCGATCACTCCGGCAATTTCCGGGGTCCAGAGAACCTTCGGTGTCTGCGCAAACGGCGCCCGGCGATAGGTTTCCTCATCAATGGCGACAACAACCGTTGGCGAAAAATCCGGTGCGTGCTGCGGACCCATGATCGTTTTGCGCAACCAGAACTGACTGTCGAGGGACAATCCGCCCAGAAAGCCAAACGGCAACAATGTCAGCGCAGCCGCCGCCAGTCCCGCCGCGACAATCGCGGAGACAGCGCGCTGCAACCACAATCGGTTAGAAGCGGACAAGCCGGCTCACAGCAGAGACATGTGAGCCACGTGCGGATCGATCCACAAGAACGGTCACCGAACGGCCTTCAACTGTCACGTTGTACGTGCCCCCGGGAACCAGCGAGACAGCCGAAGCGGAAAGATCAAAAACTGGCTGGCTCGGGCGCAGCATGATCAACTTTCCGCGAATGTCCCGACGCTCGATTGTCATGGCTTCCGGGGTTTTCTCGAACAGAAAAATCGGGCGTGTTCCATAAACGGTTACCACCGGGTCACCATCGGGATTGGCCCGAAAGGCCGTTGCGCCGCTTTCGTTGGACTGTTCCTGTGTCAGGACATACTGGTCGGAATCGCAATTGACCTTCTCGCGCACAACCAGCCCGCCGGTGATGCTGCTTTGCCGTTCACCAATGGTCACCTGTCCACCAGATATCTCCTCGCGGATACACGACCTCAGATAACTCAGCACGATCGTACCGCCCGAGCCGACATCAACCACCGCACCGGTCTCGAGGAACTGCATGACGGAGAGGCTCGTCGCAGATTTCTCGGCATTCTCGACAAGCGCCGAGACGTTCGCAGCCTGCGCAATTGAGCTAAAGGCGAGCAGTATTGTTGCGAATACGACAAGTTTTACGTGCTTCATGAATTGCCCCAATTCTAGGTCGTAATCTTACGAAGAAGCCAAACCATGGCGAATCGTCGCTTGGTAAGGAAATGCGAACCCTATGTGGCGCTCCAAAACGACCATCACCAAAGACTTAGACTATTCGTTCTTTAAAAGACTGACCGGCCTGGCCGAACTCCCGTCCCAACTGAAAAGATACCTTTCGGTATAAATTTCAGGTTCCGGGCAGGTCCAGGAGTTTTCCCAGGTCGGTTGCACAGACTCAATCTGCACAACGATCTCCGAATTCAGGCGTTCGACAATCTCGACGTTCCGTACGTGAAGGTCACAATCCACTTTCGTCGAGTTAAAGACCACCTTTGGGATCTTTTCTCTCTCAATAATTCTTTTAAGTTGAACGCGCATCCGGCTTTCATTTTCGTTGATATTCGTCAGAATTTTCCGGGCTTCAGCTGGGTCGATCGGAGACGTGACCGGAAGAGCGGGTGCGGATTGTGGCCCCCTCGACAAGCGCGCAACCTGTTGCTCTCTCAGGGATTTCGCACGATTGCGTGCCAGAAACGCATACTGACCATTCGGAAATGCTTCCAAATAGGCCTCATAGTCAGACGGGCGTGTACTGTCTTCAATAGTTGCCCAGAGCCGCTGATCGAACACGCCGGACTGATCAGCCTTTGACCGCTCCGATGCTCGCTTCCGCTCGCGTGTCATGGCTTCGATACGCGCATGGGCCAGAAGCGAGAACTGCCCCGCCGGATAGGTCCCGAGATAGGCTTCAAAGTCCGAAGTCCGATCGCTGTCCTTCACACTTTCCCAGAATGCCAATTCCACCTCTGTCTGATCCACGCGGAAAGAACGGGTCGGGGCGGTTCCTTTTTCCGGCAGCGAGGCCAGATGCGCCGTGATCTTTGTCTGCGGCAGCATGAACACGAAGTCACCGCGATCGTATTTGAGGTCTCGCAGCTTGCCGCTGCGTGGAGTCTGCGCACCACGGGTCAGGTTCGTGACCCGGTCCGACAGGTTGAATCCGAGTTCAGAGGCCGTCACATATCCATCGCCGTTTACATCGGCGGAACTGTCGCCGCTGATCGCGGCCAGGAACAGCTTTCGGAACGTGCCGTCATCCGACACCGTCTGGTCAGCATCACCCGAGGTCAGAAATTGGCGCACCGGTTTGGTCGCCGCATGGGTGATTGCTGCCGGCGGTGCCGAACGCTGCTGGGAGAACACAGTGCCCGCAAAGCAACTGTCGAATATCGTCAGGACATGCTTGGCCTGCGCAACCCGCTACATCGAGGCAAGGTCACCCATGTGGAGCGCCTCAAACCGAAATTCAGCCGAACCGGGCGGCGGCGCGTCGGCAGGCACAATATAGCCTTCGCCGTCCTCAGTGTGCCCGTGCCCTGCGAACCAGACGAACAGTCGTGCTTCCGGATCATCGCCTTGCAGAGCGTAGAATTTGCGTAGCGCGCGCCGAAGATCATCACCGCTGAGGTTTTTCAGGAGCGTGACTTCAAATCCACGGTTTTCGAAAGTTTTTGCGATCTCTTCCGCATCGCGCACGGCCATGGACAAGCGGGGCCAGCCGTTGGTGTATTCGTCGATCCCAATCACGAGAGCTTTGCTGGCACCATAGAGTTTCCATCGCTCAACAACTTCGGCGCCGGAATTTTCACTCTCGCGCACATCCACATACAACGCAGACGATGTCGGCGCCGCCTCAGCGAATGAGGTGAATGACAGGAAAAACGCTAC
>JABJAG010000263.1 GCA_018666195.1 Alphaproteobacteria bacterium | reverse complement strand
GTCATCGGCCCGCGGCATCATGTAGTCCATGAAGGACCCGGCGAGCAGTTGGCCGTCATCGTCGTAGATCGCGTGTTCACCCAGAATTTGTCCGAGGCCCTGGGCGACACCGCCGTGGACCTGACCGTGGACAATCATCGGATTGACCACCGTGCCGCAATCATCGACGGCAATGTAATTCAGCACGTCGATCACCCCGGTCTCCGGCTCAATCTCGACCTCGCAGATGTGGCACCCGTTCGGGTAAGTCTGCTCGGGCGAGACGAAATCCTCTTCAGAATCGAGGCTGTCGGGGACGCCCTCGGGCAGTGCGCCCATGGCTTTGGCCTTCTCGGCCAGATCGAAGATGCTGACATTGCGGTCCGTGCCCGCGACGCTGAACATACCCTCGGCATATTCGATGTCGGCTTCGGCAGCTTCCAGCACATGTCCGGCGAGTTTCTTGCCTTTCTCGACGACTGCATCTGCTGTCAGCGAGATCGCGCCGCTGGCCAGGGCCATGGAGCGTGAGGCAACGGACGCAAAGCCGGTGCCCGGTGTCTCGAAGCTATCACCTTCGACAATCCGGACCTGTTCAAAGGGCACCTGCAGCAAGTCGGAAACGACTTGCGCAAAAGAGGTGGCATGGCCCTGTCCGTTGGATTGCACCGCGAGGCGGGCTTCGACGACGCCATCATCGGCGAAGGAGAGCTTGGCGCCTTCCTGCAGGTAGCCGCCGGCCGTCTCGACGAAACACGACATGCCGATGCCGCGCAGTTTGCCGTTTGTGGCGCTTTCGGCCCGGCGGGTCTCGAAGCTGTCCCATTCGGCCAGTTTCAGCGCCTTGTCCATCTCGGCCTCGAACTCCCCGGAATCATAAACCTGATCCAGGGAGGTCTTGTAGGGCATCTGTTCGGGCTTGATGAAGTTGCGTCGGCGCAGCTCCACCCTGTCGATTCCCAGTTCGCGCGCGGCATGATCCATCATGCGCTCAAGCATATAGGCAGCTTCCGGCCGGCCTGCGCCACGATAGGGTCCGATCGGGATGTTGTTGGTCATCAGGCATTTCACCTGAAATTCCAACGCCGGATTGTCGTAGCAACCGGTCAGGCAGTTGCAGACATTGCGGGTCGCCGCGGCGGGGCCGTGGGAAGACAGATAACCGCCCATGGCCGCGATCATGTCGACCCGGAAGGCCTGGATTTTGCCATCTGCATCAAACGCCATGGCGCCATTCATCACGCCGTCGCGGGCCTGATTGTCGGCGAGGAAGGCTTCCGAGCGGGTGCCCTGCCATTTCACCGGCTTGCCGGTGGCCTTGGCGGCAAACAGGATCGCGACATATTCGGGATAGGCCTGTGTCTTCATACCGAATCCGCCGCCCACATCGTTGGTGCGGACCCGCATCTGTTCATGGGGCACCTGGAAGATCGCGTCGGCCAGCATGTTGCGCATCGCGTTCACACCCTGGGAGCCACTGATCAGCTCGTAGCAGCCCGCACCATCATTAGCGCTGGTATCGAAATTGGCCGCCGCACTGCGCGGTTCCATGGAGGCCACAACCAGACGGTTCGTGGTCAGAGTCAGATTGACCACATGGGCTGCGCCATCAATCGCAGTCATTGCCTTGGCTTCGTCGCCGATCTGAAAATCCAGACAGACATTGCCGGGAATATGGTCGTGGAGCTGTGGGGCATCCGGAGATTGCGCCTGAGTCACATCGACCAGGGCAGGCAGGGGAGCAACATCCAGATCGATTAGATCCACCGCATCCTGGGCCAGCAGCGTGCTTTCCGCGACCACGACCGCGATGATCTCACCGACATGAAAAATCTTATCCAGCGCCACTGCGGGACGCAGTGTCCGCGACATCTCGGAACCGTCCCGGTTCACGAACGGTGTGACATTGGGGATCACGCCGACACCGGCATCCTTCAGGTCCTGACCGGTAAAGACGCCAACCACGCCCGGTGCCGCGGCGGCCTCGGAGGTGTCGATGTTTCGAATCAGGCCATGGCCAATCGGTGCGCGCAGAAATGCGGCGTAAAGCTGTCCTTTAAAGCCGGTGTCATCGGCATAGGCGCCGTCTCCAACCAGAAGCCGCGCGTCCTCGCGACGGGTGACATGCTGTGAAATTCCAAACTGACCCGATGCCATCGATAAATACTCCCCCGAAAGGCGTGTTTTTGTTGCGCGAAAGATATCACGCAAAATCTGTCAGGCGAAGGGCCAGAGCGTCTTTCGCCGCGTTCCGCGATATGTATAATCCCGCCGCCTGATCACTGGAATAACTCTAGTGTGTTTATCAATCAAAAAAACTGTCCTCCGGGGGGAATTCCACCATGCTTTTCAAATGCGGCCACGACCATGCTCACGATGCCAACCACTCGCCTTCGGACGCATCAGCCGGCCATGCGGTCAAAGTGGAGAAGCTCGGGGTTCGCACCGTGGATATTCACTGTCACCTGCACGTGCCCGAGGCCGATGCGCTGGTGAAGGATGTCTTTGATCTGAAGAACGAGCCGCTGTTGTGGTTCGCCAATGACGAGACCCGCAAATTCCAGATGGCTCATGGTCAGGAAATTATGCCGCGGGCCACGGATACGGCACTGCGCATTGCCGAGATGGATGCGTCCGGGGTTGATGTGCAGGCGATCTCGACCGCCCCCAATCACTATTGCTACTGGGCCGAGCCGGATCTGGGTCGTGACGTTGCGCAGACCGTGAACAATAAACTTGCCGCAACGGTGGCAGAGCATCCTGACCGCTTCGTGGCATTGGGCACGGTGCCGTTGCAGGACCCACAGATGGCTGTGGCCGAACTGGAACGCTGTGTGAACGAACTCGGCATGAAGGGCGTTGAGGTCAATGCCGATGTCGCAGGGCAGGAACTCTCAAAGGCCGGTCTCGACCCGTTCTTCGCCAAATGCGAGGAGCTGGGCGCCGTGATCTTCATTCACCCGTCGGGCTACGCCAAGGGTGATCGGTTCGCCGATCACTATTTCTCCAACATCATCGGCAACCCGCTCGCGACCACAGTCGCCGTGCACTATCTGATCTTTGACGGGGTGATGGACCGTCATCCGGGTCTCAAGGTTGTGCTGGCTCATGGTGGCGGCTTCCTGGGCTCTTATCCAGCACGTATCGATCATGCCCATCCCTTGCGGACGGACATGCAGCGTGAGTTGCCGGCGGGTAAGGTGCCGACGGACTACCTCAAGCGTTTCTTCTTCGACAGCGTTGTGTTCTCCAACGAACAGCTCGAGTTCATCACCAAATATTATGGTGCCGATCACGTCCTGATGGGAACCGACTACCCTTACGACATGGCAGAGACCGATCCGGTTGGACATGTCATGGGGTCCGACCTGACCGACGATCAGAAGCGCGCCATTCTTGGCGAGAATGCAGCAAAGCTGCTGAACCTTTAGGGGGAACCCCCGACCTCATGCTCCGAGAGGCTCAGCATGAGGGTTGTTGTATTTCCTCGTTCGGAGCCTGAAGAAGGACGAGGTCAGAAAAGGACGCAATCATGCTCTTTACCTGTTCCGATCCGACCCACAATCATGCCCCGGCGGGCGATACGGGTCACCACCGCACAGTCACCGATGGCAAGAAACACTTTACCGTCGACATTCACTGCCATCTGCATGTGCCCGCTGCAGATGCAATGCTGAAGGATGCTAAGGCAGCCGATCAGCGCAATCTCTATGTCGACACCAACCCGCTGACGTCAGAGATCAATGCCAAGCAGCATCAGGATATTCTGGACAAGCTGACCGACCCGTCGGTCCGGATCGCAGATATGGATGCCGCCGGGATCGACGTGCAGGCGATCTCGCCGTCACCCTTTCACTACAATTATGTCTACGAAGCCGATTTTGCACGTGAGACAGCTCATGTCGTGAACAACCGGGTGGCCGAAGTTGTTGGCCAGCATCCTGACCGCTTTGTCGGTTTGTGCACAGTGCCGCTGCAGGATGTCGATATTGCCGTGGCCGAACTCGATCGCTGCGTCAACGATCTGGGCATGAAGGGTGTCGAGATTTCAACCAATGTGAATGGTACCGATCTGACCCGCGCCGGGCTGGAGAAGTTTTTTGCGCGGGTTGAGGAGCTGGGTGTCGTGATCTTCATGCATCCCATCGGAACCAGCTTCAAGGAGCGCATGACCGATCACTACTTCCGCAACACGATTGGGCATCCACTGGAATCCGCGCTCGCCGTGGGGCATCTGGTGTTTGACGGGTATCTGGAGACCTATCCGGGTCTGAAGATTTGCATCGCCCATGGCGGTGGTTACGTGCCGTCCTATGTGGGTCGCTTCGATCACCCCTATCACTTGCGTGATGATTGCCGGGTGAACCTGACCAAAGCACCGTCGGAATATGTGAAGAAGCTCTATTTCGACACCGTCGTGTTCACCGAGCACCAGCTTCGCTATCTGATCGAAACCTGGGGTGCTGATCACATCGTCATGGGTACCGACTACCCCTATGATATGGCAGAGACCGATCCGGTCGGTCATGTGGATTCGGTGAAGGACCTCTCCGAAGACGATAAGGCCCGCGTCATGGGTGGCAATGCGGCTGCTCTGCTCGGGATCGAAGTGCCGGCCGCCTAGTTCGGCTGCTCAGCTTCCCAGCGTTCTTCGAAATGCGGGTACACCCGGCTCATATAGCCGGTGTGGAACTGCCAGAAGGATTCCGGCTCGTATTGTGCGGGAATGTCTGCCGAGCGACAGCTCGGCAGACATTCGCCGACCGCATCGAGGTTCGGACACACGAAAAACGGCAATGAGAAACGGTCGCGTTCGACCGGCGGGATCACCCGATGCGGGGTCGCGCGTACAACACCGTTTGACCAGCGGTTCAGAAACTGCCCGAAATTGACGACGATGCTACCCGCGGGGATTTCCGGCCAGATCCATGTGCCATCTGTGTCCATCACCTGCAATCCGGCTTCTTCTGTTGCCGGCAGGAAGGTGTTGAAGCAGGTATCTGCGTGGGCACCGTGGCCGGTCTCATCCGTAGCGAGGCCAGGCTTGGGCGGATAGTGGATGAGCCGGGTGTAGAAATGCGCCTGTGTGAAATACGGATCGAAGAAGCCGTCGGGCAGTTCCATCGCCCGAGACCAGACCGGCAGCAGGCTTTTGGCCAGCCTCCCCATATGGTTCAGATAAGTCAGCGCCGCCCCGGGAAGTTCCGGCACGCCCGATGGCCAGCGATTTGACCCATACATGCGTTTCCGCGCGACCACCTGCGGGTGCTCAGCGGGATAATCGACCCCGAAATTGTAGGATTCATAAAAGTCGTTCTGGGGCCGTTCGTAGTAGTCGGATTCCCGGACGACGGTCATGCGCAGAGGTTGGTAGCCGCGCTCATGAGGGTCGATCTCCAGTGCGACCTTATCCGCCAGGGGCAGGTCAAAAAATGCATAGGCCTGATCAAACATGTCGGAAATGGTGGTGTCGGGCACACCGTGATTGACGACGCACATGAACCCGATTCCTTCGGCAACATCCCGCAACTGTTGGGCAAGACGATCAATCTCGCCCCGCGCCAGAGGTGCGAGATCAAGTAGCGGTAGAGCGCGGTGCGGCGTGTCGCGCACCTGACGGGTGTAGTCCTGGTCGATTGCTACCATTGTGCTGTCCCCCAGACCCGTAACCTACAAGAAAGTGGTGCCGGGGAAAATGCCGGAAGCATGCTTACCGGGTGATGATCTCCGGCCCCATCAGAGCGGTTGGCAGGAATGTCGAGATGATCGGAACGTAAGTGACAAGGATCAGGAAGATGAACATGATGCCAACCCATGGCAGGGCGGCACGAACGACGTTCATCACCGACATTTGTGCAACGCCTGCGGTCACGAATAAATTCAGGCCAACGGGCGGGGTTATCATGCCGATTTCCATGTTCACCACCATGATGATGCCCAGATGGATAGGGTCGATACCCAGTTCGATGGCGATCGGAAAGACTAGCGGGGCGACGATCACGATCAGGCCGGATGGTTCCATGAACTGCCCGCCGATCAACAGCAGCACATTCACCATGACCAGGAACATCAGCGGCCCGAAACCGGCCGAGAGCAGGGCTTCGGTGATGAGCTGCGGGATACGTTCTTCGGTTAGCACATGCTTGAGGATCAGCGCATTCGCGATGATGAACATCAGCATGATCGTGAGCTTGCCGGCTTCCAGGAGGGTTTTTTTGGTGTCGGGATGTACCCACGCGGTGATCAGTGCAGAAGGTTTTTTGAACAGGCTGACAGGTTTGCCATCCTCACCTTTCAGTGGACCCATATCGCGGTAGATGAAGTTGGCAATGAAGAACGCATAGACCGAGGCAACGGCTGCCGCTTCGGTCGGTGTGAAGATGCCGCCATAGATGCCGCCGAGAATGATCACAATCAGGAAAAGACCCCAACCGGCGGCCGCGCCCGCACTGAAGAATTCCCGGAAGGTCGCGCGTGGCTGCGAGGGGAGCCCCTTCCATTTGGCAACGATAAAGATTGCGATCATCAGCATCAGCCCGGCGGTAATTCCGGGGATCACGCCGGCCAGGAACATCCGCCCGACGGAAACGTCGACTGCTGACGCGTAGACGACCATGACGATCGAAGGTGGAATCAGGATGCCCAGAGTGCCCGCATTGGCGATCACACCGGCGGCGAATTCCTTGGTGTAGCCCACCTCCCGCATCCCCGCGATCACAATGGATCCGATGGCCACGACTGTGGCTGGAGATGAACCCGACAGCGCGGCAAACAGCATGCAGGCAAAGACCCCCGCGATTGCGAGGCCGCCGGGGAAATGCCCGACGGCGGCAATCGCAAAACGAATAATTCGTCGGGCGACGCCACCGGTCGACATGAACGCCGAAGCCAGAATGAAAAACGGAATCGCCAGTAGGGTGAAATGCCCGGCAAAGGCGTTGAACAGCGTCTGGGCGATCGAGGCGAGTGAGGCGTCCGAGTAGATCAGCAAGAACAGGATCGAGGACAACCCCAGCCCGACAGCAATCGGAACACCGATCATCAGCAGACCCAGAACCATCGCAAATAGGATCAAGGCTTCCATATCTAGTGTCCCCCGCTTTCAGGGGTGGAGACTTCGTGGAGCATTTCTTCGGCTTCGTGGCTGGCAATCACGAGCAACTGCTTGCCGGTGAACACCTGCCATGCGGCCTGCAGGAAGCGCAGGGTCAGTAGCGCAACGCCGAGCGGTAACCCGAAATAGGGAATGAAGCGCGGCAGCTTGTCATAGCGCTCACCTTCATTGAGCCATGTCGAAAGGAATTGCAGAAATTCCGGCATGACGATGTCATCCACCTGATACCAGGCACGTTTGCCGACAAACGGCGCCCAGTAATCCCAGGATCCGATCAGCAGCAGAACGCTGAAGGCGATGCAGGCAAGGATCGCGAGGATGGCAACGGCGCGCGCAAAGACAGCGGGCAATATGTTCACCAGCAAATCCACACCAAGATGGGCCCGCGTCTTTACGCAATAGGACGCGCCGACCAGAACAAGCCAGGCGAACAGGAAAACCGTGGTTTCCAGTGCCCAGAGAATATTTGAATTGAAAACGTAGCGCGCGACAACGTTGGCGAAGGTCAGGATCGTCATCAGGCCAAGAATAAGCGCGATGAAGGTTTCTTCGATGTCGTTGACCCAGCGTCCAACCCGAGCTGCCTGTTCCCCAAACATCGAAACCCCCATCTTTAGATCGCACGCCACCGGCCGGTTTCGAAGCCGGCCGGTGGATGCTGCAGTTCATATGTCAGGCGATGCGTGTCGCCTGCACCCCAAGAAGCTGGTCTAGCTGCTCTTGTTGTAGGTCAGTGCGGAATCGATCGTATCGGTACCAATCTCGTCCTGGAACTTTTTCCAGACCGGCTTCATGGCCTTGATCCATTCTTGGCGCTGTGCCGGGGTCAGTTGGCGCACCTTGCCACCGGCTTCGATGACGAGTTGCTTGGCGCGTTCGTTGACGGCCGTGGCTTCCTTGTTCCGGGTTGCCGTGACCTCGTCCATGATGGTGGCGAGCTGCGTGCGCACATCGCCCGGGAGGCCTGCCCACCACTCACCCGACGTCACGACCAGATAGTCGATGATGCCGTGATTGGTTTCGGTGACGCCGTCCTGCACTTCAAAGAACTTCTTGCCGTAGATGTTTGACCAGGTGTTTTCCTGTCCATCGACGACTTTGGTCTGCAGGCCGCCATACACTTCGCTAAAGGCCATCTTCTGCGGGTTTGCGCCGAGAGCTTCGAACTGTGCAACCAGCACGTCGGAGGCCTGCACACGGAATTTCAGGCCCGATGCGTCTTTCGGGTCGATGAGCGGCTTGTTGGCCGACATCTGCTTCATGCCATTGTGCCAGAACGCCAGACCGAGAAGGCCCTTGCGCTCCATCGATTTCAGCAGCTTCTGTCCGTCCGCCGAGTTCTGATAGCGATCCACCGCATTGATGTCTTCGAATACGAAGGGCAGATCGAAGAGACGGAACTTCTTGGTGAAGGTTTCGAACTTCGACAGGGATGGCGCTGCCAGCTGGACATCGCCCTGAAGCATGGCTTCGAGGACCTTGTTGTCATCATAGAGGCTCGAGTTCGGGAAGACTTCCATGCAGGCCTTGCCTTGCATTTCTTCGTTCACACGCTTTTCGAGCAGTGATGCGGCGATACCCTTGGGGTGTTTGTCCGTGTTGGTGACATGCGCAAATTTGATGACGATTTCACCGGCATCACAATTTGCATGGGCCGGCACGCTGGCCAGCGTAAGACTTGTTGCGACCGTTGCGGCGGCCGCCAGAAGGATGGTTTTCATCGATGCTCTCCCAGTTGAGCTTTGTTTGTTTTGTTACGGCGCGGTGCCGTTTGACATTCAACGTCTTTCTTTAAGCAATGGCGATGCCACTTTCGGAGGGGGCGGAAGAATCTTTTCGCCTTCGACTAAGTCGAGGGATTTCATGTGTTTGTGACCGGTTCAGGAGGGCTGTCTGACCAAGTCAGCGGAGAGGATGTAGCGAACTCCACCCAGACCCGCGGTCTTGTGGGTCAGAACCCACACATGCCGGCTTTCATTCGGCAGCTTCGTCTTCGTCAGCGCGCAGGCCGTGTTTGCGCACTTTCTCATAGAGCGTTTTTCGCGAAATACCGAGCTGCTCATAGGTGGGCTTGAAGCGTCCACCATTTGCGGCGAGGGCCTGCTGGATAACCACGCGCTCGAAAGCGGACACTTTGCCGGGTAGACCCTCATCTTCGTTGGGGGTTCGCTGTGCGAGAGTTTCGTCGTCATCAAGCCCAAATCCGAGTGCGTATCGCATCGCGACGTTTTGCAGCTCGCGCACATTTCCTGGCCAGGCCTGCGCCATTAAGGCCGCGTTGTCCTCAGCCGTGACGGGCACGACGTCGCGCTTGAAGCGAGAAGCGAACTGGTCAAGAAAATGGGCAAACAGCAACGGCACGTCGTCACAGCGAGAACGCAAGGGTGGAATTTCAAGCGTCAACACGTTCAGTCGGAAAAACAGATCCGGACGGAATGAACCCCGGGTTGCCGCTTCCTTGAGATCGGACTTCGTGGCGGCGATGATCCGAACATCGACAGGAATCTCATCGTTTGCCCCAAGGCGGACAATCCTGCGTTCCTGGAGCACACGCAGCAGCTGGCTTTGCAGATCGAGAGGCATGCTTTCGATTTCATCCAGGAACAATGTACCGCCGGATGCGAATTCAAACTTGCCGACGCGCGATGTTGTTGCGCCGGTAAAGGCCCCGGATACATGGCCAAACAGCTCACTGCCGATCAGACTCTCGGGAAGTGCCCCGCAATTGATGGCAACAAACCGGCCACCCGCACGCTCGGAACGTTCGTGCAGGCTCCGGGCTACCAGTTCCTTCCCGGTCCCGGTTTCCCCCTGTACCAGAATGTCAGCGTCGCTCGCAGCATAGCTGTCAATGCGGGCGCGCAGTCGGATGATTTCTGGCGTGCGGCCAACGACCAGTCGCTCCAGGCTGTCACCGGCGTCGAGATGTTCGCGTAAGGAACGGTTTTCGTGCACCAGGCGGCGCAGTTCGAGGGCCCGTCGGGTGATGTCGATGAGTCTGTCGCTGGAGAAGGGTTTCTCGAGAAAGTCATAGGCGCCGTCCTGGATTGCTTTCACGGCCATTGAGATGTCCCCGTGACCTGTAATCAGAATAACGGGCAATTGTGGATCGCGTTCCAGGACCGCGGCCAGCAATTGCAGGCCGCCCATACCTGCCATTTTGACGTCGGTGACGACGATGCCGGGATGGTTGCTGCCGATCTCGCCGAGAGCGGCTTCGGCAGAATCATAGGCCGCTACGGAAATGCCCGCCAGCTCGAAGGCCTGGGTACAGGCTGTCCGCAGATGGGCTTCGTCATCTATCAGGATGACATCAGTACTCATTCTGCAGCCTCATCGGCATATTCTGCTCCGGGCAGGGTGACCGTGAAAACGGCGCCGCCCTCATGGGCATTGGATACAGTGATGACGCCACCAAAGCGGCGGACAATTCCATAGGTGATGGACAGTCCCAGCCCCATTCCTTCGCCCACATCCTTGGTGGAATAGAAGGGATCGAAGACGCTCTCGAGCACTTCTTCGGGAACGCCGGGGCCGGTGTCCTGAACAGAGACCTGAACCCCGCCGGGATCCGCCATTGCACGAACGAAAAGAATTTTCTCCGGTGCGGCCTTCATTGCGTCAATGGCATTGCTGAACAGATTTACGAAGACCTGTTGCAAACGTACATCGCCGGCCATGACAGGAGGCAGGTCATCGGGGACATCAAGTTGGACTGAAATCCCGGCCTTCACCAATCGTCCCTCGAGAAGAGAGCAGGCCTCCTGCACGGCGTTCTGCAGCAGGACGGGGCGGGCAGGAACTTGTTCGTTACGAGAATAGGTGCGCAAATTCTTGATGATCCGGGCCATCCGCTCTGTCAGCTCGGCAATGCCCAGGAGGTTGGAGCGTGCTGTGTCGGGCTGCTGCCGGTCGAGAAAGGCTCCGGCATTCTCGGCATAGGATCGAATGGCCGCGAGTGGTTGATTGAGTTCGTGGCTCAAACCTGCAGCCATCTGGCCGAGAGCCGCCATCTTCGAAGCCTGAACCAGTTCAACCTGAGTGGTCTTCAATTCGGCCTCCGCGCGGTGGCGTTCGTCAATTTCGTCGCGAAGCTTCGTGTTGGTTTCGGTCAGGTTCTGAGTTCGCTCCAGGACTCGGACTTCCAACTCCTGACGCGCGGTTTCCTGGATCGCCATGCGTTCAATCAAGCGCCGCCGCCGCTGATAGATATTGGCTGCGATGAGTAGGAGAATAAGCAAAGCCGAGATTGCCGCGATGACCGAGATCAGGGCCTGGCGCTGAATTCCATGAGCATTGGCCAATATCAGCACCCGCCAGCCCGAATCTGGCATCAGGCGTTCATCGACAACGAAGTCTGCGTGGGTTGTTGTGCCGGCTTTGGAGCCGGTGCGAATGACAACCGGCTCAAGGCGGGCGAACCCGCCTGCTGGTCCTTCGGTGAAAGGCAATGGTTCGAAGGAACGGGTGGCATAGCGTCCCTCGCGAACAAGTTTCTCGCGGCTAGATGTGTCGAGTTTGGAAATGCTCCGGAACCGCCATTCCGGGCGGCTTGTCAGAAAAACGATTCCATGTTCGTCCACAACCAGAATTTCGCGGTCTGCGGAGAACCATGGTGGTTCCAGATTGTCCATTTCCACCTGGATCACGACCACACCGGCAATTGAGGTTTGCCGACGCACCGGGTGTGCAAAAAAGTAGCTGCGCCCGCGCGAGGTGGGGTCGATGCCAAACTGCCGACCCAGGCGTCCCTCCATGGCCTGCAGAAAATAAGGCTGTTTGGACGAGTCACGCGTTGGCGCATTGTCGCCGGGTGTGGCATGGCTGGAGGTGATTTCCCGTCCGGTGTCGTCGAGCAGATAGATCGCCTTTGCACCTGAGATGTTGGCAATGTTTCCCAATTCTTCGGTGAGAACGTCAACGCTGTTGCGATCCGTCGGCGCGGCGAGAACACGCGGTATCGAGTCCAGCGAGGACAGCAGTTTGGGCATGTAGATGAATTTGGAGAGCTCACCGCGCAGGTTTTCTACGACCAGGTTGAGCGTACTGGCATTCCGCTCACGGACCGCCGTTTCAGCCTGATCCCGCGCCCAGTATCCAGTTCCCAGAACGATAGCTGCACTGACGACCACATAGATTACGAGGACTGGAAACACCAGTCGATTGCGCGCCGTTCTTGCGCTATGCGGTTTGCGAACGCTCGTCATTTAGCGTCGTTTCCCTGCGGTTGCAGCCGTCTTATATGGTCGTGCAGCAGCCAGACCAAACGGAGTGCATTCTTTATAGCGCGTCCGGCATGGCGATGCCGAGTTTGTCGGCTTCGGCCTTTAGGCGGTCCCAGGTGCCCTGGGCCAGCGGGATGCCGTTGGCTGCTCGCTCGGCCAGAATTTTGTCACCTCGTTCACCCGGTGCATGGATCTCTTCCACACCATCAGCGTGCGGCAATCCCTTCAGGCTATCCGCAAGATCATCGATGTCTGATTTGTAGGTGTCGAGGTCGGTAAAGGCCGAAATATCGATGGCCGCGCACAGGCCGTTCTGACGATACCCGGTGGGGTTCGCGTCAGGCCCGATATTGGGCGTGATGAGAGGGTTGCTGGCGAACAGGCTCACAAGACATTCGATCATCATCGACAGGCCCGAACCTTTGGCGCCGCCGAGCGGCATCAGGGTTTCGACGGCGTTGGGGTCGTTGGTCGCTTCACCGTCCCCGGTCAGACCCCAACCATCGGGAATGGGTGTTCCGGTGTCACGTGCGGAAAGGATTTTCCCCATGGACACAGTGGCGGTGGACATATCGAGAAGCATCGGCGGGTGATCGCCGCCAGGCACGGCGATCGCAAGTGGGTTGGTCGAAGCGCCGGGAGCCTTGGCACCGTAGTAGGCCATCATTGGACGCGAAGCGGTCATTACGATTCCGGCCAAGCCCTTTCGGGCCGCCTGCATGGCGTAATAACCAATGGCGCCGCCATGAGTGATGTTGCGCACGATGCACCAGCCCAGATGGCATTCTCGGGCGCGCCCCATCGCTTCGTCCATCGCGGCAGACAAGGCCACAGGGCCGGGCGCCCAGTCTGAATCGATCACCGCAATCGCGCCGCTGCGCTTCTCCACCTTCATGTCAGGACGTGCGTGGATGTTGCCGTTCTTCATGTAGTCGATATAGCGGGGGATACGCAGGACGCCATGGGAATCCATGCCGCGCAGATTGGCCCAGACCAGCATGTCCGCCCAGACTTCGGCGTGTTCGGCGGAAACATCGGCCGTTCGAAATATTTCTATGGCGAAGGCTTTCAGGGCTTCACCGGAGACTGTGTGGCCCCTCTCGGGCATCATGTGTCCTCGGACAGATAGGGGCTGGCCCCGGTGGTTGCGGCATCGCGCAGATGCCACAACCCGTCATCAATGGCTTTGTGAAATTTGTCGATGGCCGCGTTGAAGGCCGTCGGGTCTTCCAGATTGATCAGGTGGCCTGCCTTTGGGAAGGTCACAAGCCCTGCACCCGGTATGGTGCGCTTGAGGAAGACATTCGTATCGATGCAGGGTTCGTCTTCGTCACCGATCATCAGCAGGGTCGGGGTTTCCAGTGTCCGCAGCTGATCTTCCAGATTGTAGAGGGAGGGCCGCCCGGCCTGAACGCCGCGCAAAGTATAGGCAGAGCCGGTGGCGGAATGCTCGGCGAACTGATCGGCAAACTCCTGCCAGAGTGTGGGGTTCTTCAGTTTAAGCTGAATGCGTGTGGCACTGGTCGCAAAGCCCGGCAGGTCCATATCGCCTTTGCTGAGGATCGTATCGGCAAGGCCGAGGGTTTCGGTCAGGAACTGCTCGCGTGTTTCCGGCAAGGATCCGGACCCGCCACTTGCCGCCACGAGGCTCGACACCCGGTCTCGATGAGACAGGGTGAACCGCAATCCGGTATAGGCGCCCATGCTCAGGCCGACCAGGTGGGCCTGTGATATCTCCAGCGCATCGAGCACACCGAGGAGATCAGCTGTCGCGATATCCTGTCCGTAGTGGGTTTCGTCCTCGGGCACATCGGAAGGTGGATAGCCGCGCGCGCTATAGGTCACACAACGAAACCGGTTCGCGAAGTGATCGACCTGATGCCGCCAGGATCTGTGGTCCCCGCCAAACTCATGCACGAAAACAAGAGCCGGGCCGCTGCCCTCTTCCTCGACCCAGAGACGAACGCCGTTGATGTTGTGATGCGCCATGAAAAACTAGATCTCTGCGCGAACCAGTGCGGCGCCGGCCCCCAGCGCCTTGAGCTTGCCCTGAGACACAGTGCGGGGCAGGGGCACCATCCCGCAATTGGTACAGGGGAAAATGCGCTCGGGGGAGGTGAATTCCATCGCCGCCCGGATGACCGCCGCGACCTCTTCGGGCGCTTCTGCGGTCAGCGTGGTCACGTCGATGGCGCCCACCAGAACGTCCTTCTTGCCGTCGAGCAGCTTGATCACTTCCAGCGGCACGCGGGACCCGGCGAATTCCAGAGAGACCTGATCGATATTGCTTTCGGCAAGTGCGGGCAGGATCGCTTCATACTGATCCCAGACATCGCCCAGCGTGGCCTTCCACTGCAGGTTTGCCTCGATCCCGTAGCCGTAGCAGATATGCACGGCTGTGGCGCAATCGAGACCCTCGACCGCCCGGTTGAGAGCTTCAACACCCCAGGTGGGCACCGCGTCGAGATAGACATTGAAAGCCGGCTCATCGAACTGGATGTTGTCGACGCCCGCGGCCACCAGTTCCCTGGCTTCCTGGTTGAGAATTTCGGCAAAGGCCATAGCCATTTTCGGACGGTCGCCGTAATGCTCATCGGCCAACGTGTCGACGATGGTCATCGGCCCGGGCATGGTGAATTTCAGAGCGTGATTGGTCTGCGCGCGGGCGAATGTGACTTCCTCGGCATGGATCGCGCCGCTGCGTTTGAGTTCCGAGACCACTGTGGGACAATCTGCGTCATAGCGATCATCGCGAATCCCGATCCGGGTTTTCTTCTCGAAGTCGATGCCTTCGATCTTTTCCAGAATACCGTGGACGAAATGCTGCCGGGATTGTTCGCCATCGGTGACGATATCGATCCCGGCCTCTTCCTGATCGCGGATCGCCAGACGCACCGCGTCATGTTTGGCCTCTTCCAGCCGGGCCGGGTCTTTGGCGGCCCAGGGCGCCCAGAGTTTCTCGGGTTCGGCCAGCCAGGCCGGTTTCGGCAGGCTGCCGGTGATGGTCGTTTTCAGCATCTTGGACTCCCCGTCTATGAAAATATCGTCTCCACCTTAAAACGTGGTGGTTGGATCGCATGCGCGAATATCGCATCATCACAGGGCGGCGCTTCGACCGCAAGAATCGAGACTTGAAAAAAGGGTGTTTCCGATGACCGCAACTGAACTGCCGAAAGGCTGGCCTGAAGGGAAGGCACTCGCTGTCTCCGTGAACGTGATGTGCGAAGCGTGGACCGATGATGCTGCGCCGGGGATCGGCCCTATGGGAAATCCACTCAAGGCCGGGTTTCTGGACACCCAGGCCCGCTCATGGGGGGAATACGGCATGACCCATGGTGCCCCGCGCCTGCTCGATATCGTGGGCGATCTGGGCGTGCCCTGTGGCACTTATGCGAGCGGAATCATCGCCGAGAAATGGCCTGAATTGCTGCGCCGGATCGACGGCGATGGGCACTTCATCGGGGCCCATGCCTGGATGCAGAACATTCTGCCGGTCTATCAGGAACGCGCTGAGGAAGAGGCCGACCTGAAAAAAGGTGTCGCCCTGTTCGAGGATGTGATCGGCAAGGCACCCAAAGGGTTTTCCAGCCCACGCGGTACTTTCAGTGCGAACACGCCGGAGTTGTTGGTCGAGAATGGTTTCACCTGGCATATCGACTATTTCAATGCCGATTTGCCTTATCGGCTCGACACGTCAGCGGGGCCACTGGCGGCCGTGCCCTTCACCATGGAAATTAACGACCTGCCGATCTACATGCGGTATGGCAATCAGCCCCAGGCCTATTCCGACACGCTCAAGCGGATAGTCGACAAGTACGATACGATCGGTCGCCCGCCTGCGTTGATCGACATCACGGCGCACGCACATGTCTTCGGTCGCCCTTATGGTGCCATCGAATTCAAGGCGGCGATTGAATCGGTGATGAATGTCGACTGGGTGTGGATGACCACCCATCAGGAGCTCGCCAGTCTGGTTCATCCGGGTTAAGCGCAATGAAGGGTTTTCTGGCACTTATCCTTGCGACGCTCTTTGGCTGGTCGCACGCCGCATCGGCGCAAAACGAGTTCGTGGTGGAGGAATCCGCTATCGAGTGTATCCGGGTGATCGGCCCCGCGCCGGAACTGCGCGAGATGTCACGGCGTGTCGCGAAGAGAGACCCCGGGCCGATGGTCGGGTTCGTCGTCAAACTTAGTGAACGTGCCAACCGGCGCGCGCTGGATGCCTTCGGTGATGTGACCGACAGCCCTTATGACGGGTTTCAGCAAAGCCGTGGCGGCGTGGTCCGGCTCGATCTGTCGGCCGCGGGAGATGAATTCCGCGATACGACCGGGGGCACCACCCCGACGCTGCCACGCGACCGTTTTGTATTGTTCACCATGTCGGAATCGGTCGCTAAATATATCGAGAGCCAACGTTCCAGATGTGGTTCGCGGCTCCGCTTCGACACGGCACCCTTTGAACAGCTTTTGCGGGGAAATCGTGAGACCCTGCGCGGCATGCTCGATCAGGAACGGCGCTAGATACACCGCCCGCCATCGATTTCCATGCAGACCCCGGTGATCAGTGAGGCTTCCTGCGAGGCGAGGAACAGTACGGCATTGGCAACATCCTGCGGGGTGGAGAAACGGCCCAGTGGGACGGTCTGACGGAAGGCCTCGCGGTTCTCGGGCGTGTCTTCGCCCAGAAAGGTCGGCAGCAAGGGCGTCTCGCCGGCCACCGGGTTCACGGCATTGACCCGGATATTGTCCTCGGCCAGTTCGACAGCCATGGATTTGGTCAGGGTCGTGACCGCGCCCTTCGAGGCGTTGTACCAGGTCAGGCCGGGGCGGGGGCGCACGGCCGCGGTGGAGGCGATGTTGATGATGGCACCACCCCCGCGCTGGCGCATCACAGGCACCGTGGCGTTGGCGGTGTGAAACAATCCCTTCACGTTCACATTGAGGATCCGGTCGAACTCGTCCTCGTCAACGTCCAGCATCGATTTGCGTTTGTGTGCGACCCCGGCATTGTTCACCAGGATGTCGAGGCCGCCATGGGTGGTGACCGCATGGTCGATCATCGCCTGCACATCTCGGGCGCTGGTGACATCGGCTTCGCAGAAACTGGCTGTGCCGCCCGCATCCACAATTTCGGCAAGGACACGTTGCCCGCCTTCGACGTTCACGTCGTTCACAACTACTGCCGCACCCTCGCGCGCGAATGTCTTGGCGATGCCTTCGCCAAATCCGGATCCCGATCCGGTGACAATTGCGGTTTTACCTTCAAGTCGCATGATGTTTTTCTCCTGCATGGGTCCCCCGCGCAATCGGCATACGCCCGGTGCGTATAGTCGGCGAAAATGCTAACAGCAAATGCAGGGACAACAGAACGAACATCAGACATGACCGACAAAGCCAAAATTCTTGTCACCCGCCGCTTGCTGCAGCCGAATGAAGACCGTCTGCAAGCGGAGTACGACGCGACCCTCAGTTCGGATGATCACATCATGTCCACCGATGAGGTGATTGCGGCCGCAGACGGCATGGACGCTTTGCTGATCTGTGTGACCGAACCGCTGAATGCGGATGCAATCGCCCGCCTGCCGGAAAGCGTAAGAGCGATCATGACCCTGTCGGTGGGGCTTGAGCATCTCGATCTCGATGCGGCCAAGGCGCGTGGGATAGCAGTGATGAGCACGCCCGATGTGGTGACCGACCCGACGGTCGAAATCGCCATGTGTTTGATGCTCGGCGCGGCACGACGTGTGACCGAGGGTGCTGGCATGATGCGCGCGCACGAATGGGATACCTGGACCCCGCGCATGCTTGTGGGCACGGATGTCACCGGCGCAACACTCGGCATCTATGGGATGGGGCGGATCGGGCGAACTCTGGCCAAACGCGCCCGTGGCTTTGACATGACCATTCACTATCACAACCGGTCGCGCCTGAGTTTCGATCTCGAGGCCGGTGCCAGCTACTACACGAGTGTCGAGGCACTGCTTCCGGCCAGCCCATTTTTTGCCATCACGGCACCCTCGACGCCGGAAACCCAGGGGTTTCTGAATGCCGAGCGGATTGCTCTGTTACCCGATGGGGCGATTGTCGTGAACACCTCGCGCGGCAATCTGATCGATGACGATGCGCTGATCGACGCTCTGAAATCCGGCAAGGTCGCGGCCGCAGGTCTGGATGTG
Source organism: Alphaproteobacteria bacterium (assembly GCA_018666195.1). GTDB lineage: Bacteria > Pseudomonadota > Alphaproteobacteria > UBA6615 > UBA6615 > JABJAG01. The sequence continues at coordinate 5,163 of JABJAG010000263.1, read as the reverse complement.
TTCAATGGTGAACCATCCAATGTGCGACAGGAATATCTCGATCTCCCCAATGTCTTTCTGACCCCACATATTGGCAGCGCGGCAACGAAGGCCCGCGTTGCTATGGGGGACATGCTGCTCGATGGGTTAGAGCTTTTTCGGGCCGATGAGCCTGTGCCGAACCGGGTTGTGTGACGCGGTGTCTGTGACGGGGCGCACGTCATCTTTGTTCGCGTCTCTCCCCGCGACAGCCCAGGGTGCGATCTGGATGCTCGGCGCGTCATTGTTTTTTGGCACCCACGGACCGATCGTGCGCTACGCAACAGCGGCGGATGGTGAACCGTTGGTCATCGGATTTTTTCGTTCGGTCACATTTCTGGTGTTGATGCTTCCGTGGATTGTCCGCAATCGCAATACAGCGCTCCGCACCCGGCGACCGGGTGCCCAGATCATGCGCAGCGTTTATTCCATGGCGGGTCTGATCCTGTTGATTCTCGCGCAGGCGAATTTGCCTCTGGCGGAAGTCTCGGCGCTGACATTCGCCGCGCCACTGTTCGGAGTCATCGGTGCGGCATTGCTGCTGCGTGAGGTTGTGCGGCCGGCCTGCTGGATCGCGACAATCGTCGGGTTGTTCGGTGTCTGGGTGGTGCTGCGACCAGGGCTGTCGAGCGTCGACCCACTCTTCGCATTGCCGCTGGGTGCTGCTGTGTTTGTCGCCGCTTCGAATCTGATGATCCGCTCACTCTCGCGGGACGATTCACCGACCACGACAATTGCCTGGCTGGCCATGGCCGCCGTGCCACTGACTTTGATTCCGGCATTGTTTGCCTGGGCCTGGCCCGGGCCCGAGGCGCTGGCTTGGATGTGTTTGCTGGGCATAGCCGGACTGGGCGCGCATATCTGCCTCACCCGTGCATTCACCGCTGCGGAGGCCTCAGCAGTTCTGTCTTATGACTACTCGCGCTTGATCGTTACGGCGACTCTGGCCTTCTTTCTGTTTGGCGAAATTCCAACCGTTTGGACTTGGCTGGGTGGTGCCATTATCGTGGGTGCAGTGGTTTACATGGCCCGCCACGGCGGTAAAAATCCGAACCGAAGTTCAGGCTGACTACTCGGCCGCCAGTTGTATACTGCCGCCCTGTCTGCGCATTCGCTTTGTGATCACCGCTGCCGCACCGTCCAGGATGGCGTCGGCATCGATTCCGTGAATACGGTAGAGATCCTGCAGGTCGCCCGACTGTCCGAAACTTTCAACACCGAGCGCTGTGATATCGTGATTGGCAACACTGCCCAGCCAGCTCAGAGTCATCGGGTGTCCGTCGAGTACCGTGACCAGTCCGGCATCGGGTGCCAGACGCGATAACAGGGCTTCAATATGGGCTGGTGTCACATCCGGACGTTGGGCATGCGCGCGCGTTGTGGCCTGCCAGTTGGCATAAAGCCGATCTGCTGACGTGATGGCAAGCAATCCTGCACCGGGGATGTCTTCGAGGATCGCGTCATAGGCGGCGATCGCTTCGGGTGCGATCACGCCGGTATAGGCGATGGCCAGTTCAGCGCCGGGTTCAGGTTCCCGCAGCCAATAGGCACCGGCGATCACGTCATCGGCAATAGTCGCAAAATCCCGGTTTGGCTGATCGATCACCCGCGTCGACAGGCGCAGATAGACCGATCCACCATCATCGGCCTGCATGTGTTCAAACCCCCAACCCATGATGTGCGCCAACTCGTCGGCATAGGTTGGTTCAAATGAGGCCAGACCGGGCTGCGACAGACCGATCAGCGGTGAATTGATGGACTGATGTGCGCCGCCTTCGGGGGCCAGCGTGATTCCCGAGGGCGTGGCGGCCAGCATGAATCGGGCGTCCTGATAGCAGGCGTAGTTCAAGGCATCGAGACCGCGGGCGATGAACGGGTCGTACAGAGCACCGACTGGCAACAGACGCGCCCCGAACAGCTTGTCCGACAGGCCCATGGCGGCCAGCAGTAAAAACAGATTGTTCTCGGCAATGCCCAGCTCGATGTGCTGGCCTTTCGGACTCATCGCCCATTTGAACGCCGACGGTACCTTTTCTTCGCGAAACACATCGGCCAGATCTTCATGGTGGAACAAGCCACGCTGGTTCACCCAGCCGGCCATATTGGTGGTGACTGTCACGTCCGGTGTGGTGGTCACGATATGTCGCGACATTTCACTTTCGCCGCGCCCCAGATCGTTGAGGATATGTCCAAAGGCCTCCTGAGATGACATCTGCGCACCTTCGGGTGCCGGCAAGGTTTCGATCGGAATACGCGGGATGGCTCCTGGTTTGGGCCGCTGGGCGAATGGGACGTCTTCCAGAAATGCCTGCAGAGAATCCTCGGTCACGTCGAGGCCTTCGGCGAAATCCCATTCATGTCCGTCACGGATAGCATGGCTCGATTTGAAGTCAGCCATCTGGTCCGGGTTCATCAGGCCGGAGTGATTGTCCTTGTGTCCAGCCAGCGGCGTGTTGAAACCCTTGATGGTGTAAGCGACGAAACAATGGGGCGTGTCGTCATCCCCGACGCTGGCAAAGGCTTCCAGTGTGGCGGCCATGTCATGACCACCCAGATTGGTCATCAGACGTTGCAGGGCATCATCATCATGAGCGTCGAGCAGGGCCTTGATGCCGTTCACATCGCCCAGATTATTCTCCAGATGGGTGCGCCAGGCTGCACCACCCTGGAAGGTCAGGGCGGCGTAGAGCTGGTTGGGGCAATTGTCGATCCATTCCTGCAGTTTCTTGCCGCCGGGTTTAGCGAAGGCAGCTTCGAGGAGCTTGCCGTATTTGATTTCCACGACCTTCCAGCCCACGGAGCTGAAGAAATCGGCGATGCGCTGAAACAGATAGTCATGCACCACACCGTCGAGGCTCTGACGGTTGTAGTCGATCACCCACCACAGATTGCGCACGTCGTGTTTCCACCCTTCGAGCAGGGCTTCGAACACATTGCCTTCGTCGAGCTCGGCGTCACCCATCAGGGCGACCAGCCGATTGTTGGGTCTTGCGCCACCGAGTTCGTGCAGGCGCACATAGTCTCGAACCATGGATCCGAACAGGGTGGCTGCGACGCCAAGGCCAACCGACCCAGTCGAGAAATCGACATCGTCGGTATCCTTGGTGCGAGAGGGATAGGACTGCGCGCCGCCCAGCGAACGGAAACCCTCCAACTTCTCGCGGGTCTGGCGCCCGAGCAGATACTGGATCGCGTGATAGATGGGAGAGGCGTGAGGTTTCACCGCGACCCGGTCTTCCGGTCGTAAGGTGTGCATGTACAGCGCAGTCAAAAGCGTGGCCGAGGAGGCACAGGAGGCCTGATGCCCGCCGACCTTCAGTCCATCACGGCTTTCGCGAATGTGGTTTGCATTGTGAATGGTCCAGGAGGAGAGCCAGAGGATTTTCTGCTCCAGTTCCTCGAGCATCGAAATGTCCACATTGGAAAGAATGGTTTTGGGGGATGCGTTCTTGGCCATCATCTGTGTCCGGGATTGTTTGACGAAGTGAGGCTAGCATTCGTGAGAAAATGATGAATTGCGAAGATGCCGCAAAAACCGGATATTCGAGCAACAAATTGCAAAAATTTGCCAGAAAATGAGGCGAAAATGCCAATATCAGAACTTGATGCGATTGATTGTAGTATACTCGAGACGCTGCAGGAGGATGCACGCATCTCGAATGTGGAGCTTGCGGACAAGGTCAACCTGTCTCCGTCGCCATGTCTGCGACGGGTGCGCCGTCTCGAAACCGAAGGCACGATCCGTTCCTACGCCACCCTGCTCGACCCGGCTGAGGTTGGCCTGCCAGTAAGTGTGTTTGTGCAAGTGTCGTTGGAACGCCAGGTCGATGGGGCGCTGGAGAACTTTGAGCGGGAGATCGTGACCCGTCCTGAGGTGATGGAGTGTTATCTGATGACGGGCGACAGCGATTATCTGCTGCGCGTCGTGGCGCCGGATCTGGAGTCATTTCAGCGCTTTCTGCTCGAACACCTGACGCGAATTTCAGGCGTGGCCAGCATCAAGTCGAGTATCGCCCTCAAACAGGTGAGCTACCGCACGGCGCTGCCCCTGACCCATCTGGGTTCGACGTCTTGGGAACCAGCGCGTTAAAGACCGGTTGCGAAGCGGGACATGATGATGATCAGGACCTGCAGGCTGCCCTGGAACGCGACGAGGCTTACATAGCGACGCATCAGGCGACCGATGCGCTCGCCGTCAGGTTATGCCTTTCGCATCTCCAGATAGACCGTGATGTTGGTTGGCAGCAGAACGGCAAGGCCTTGAATACCGAGTATCGTGGTGATGGTCAGGGCAGCGATCAGCCACCAGAGCTCGGGGAAGGCGAGTTCCAGATATCCGTGCTGAACCGCAAGGAACCACCCGGAGGTCGGTGCGATGACCGCAAGGGTCGGCAGGATGAACATCATGCGCGGCATCAGCCGGATCGGAGGCGGGCGTGGCGATGGCATCAGTCATGACCTAACGGTAGTCCGTCGCGCCGAAATTGTGCAATCCGGAGATGAATCGTAGTGTTGGTTTTCCAATGTTCGGGTGAGGGCGCCTGACAGTCGATGTGGAGATACCGTGATGAGTGACATGTACCGATCTTTCGTCTCCGGGTTCTGCAGCCACGACAATATCGAAGTAGCTGGCTCCGGGGTCGGGCCGCTTGCGGGCTTGAGCTTCGCGGTAAAGGACATCATCGATGTTGCGGGCCAAACGACAGGCGCGGGTAACCCCGACTGGTACGACGATCACGAGCCGGCCACACAGAATGCGCGCGTGGTGCAGCAATTGCTCGATGCCGGTGCCGACATGGTGGGTAAAACCATTACCGAGGAATTCGCCTACGGTTTGATTGGAGAAAACTACCATTACGGCACGCCGGTCAATCCGCGTGTGGACGGCGGCGTGTCCGGTGGGTCGTCATCCGGGTCTGCCTCGGTTGTCGCCAGCGGGCAGGCGGATTTTGCGCTCGGAACCGACACGGGCGGATCGGTGCGTGTTCCTGCGAGTTTCTGTGGTCTCTACGGGATTCGCCCGAGCCATGGGCGTGTGTCCCTGACCGGTATCATGCCGCTGGCACCCAGTCTGGACACGTGTGGCTGGTTCACCCGTGATGCAGGTCTGCTGCGGACGATCGGAACCGTTCTGCTGGATGAATC
>JABJAG010000262.1 GCA_018666195.1 Alphaproteobacteria bacterium | reverse complement strand
CCTGACGCCTTTGCCGAAGCGCCTGCCGTCTCCATCGATTATGCGGTGATGGAAAAAACAGACAAGGCCACGGTTGTTCCCGTCAGCATGGGCTGGTCGGATGTCGGCTCCTGGCAGGCTCTTTGGGAAATTGGCGACAAGGACAACGCCGGCAATGTGATCAACGGTGACGTCATGCAGGTTGGCTCCAAGGATTGCTACCTGCGCAGCGACGGCACGCTTGTTGCCGCCATCGGGCTGGAGGATTTTGTCGTCGTGGCCTCAACCGATGCGGTCCTCGTCGCCCCCAAAGGCGAAGTCCAGCAGGTCCGCGACATTGTCGAACAGCTTGGTCTCGACGGTCGCACAGAAGGTGTCACCTTCCCCGAAGTTTATCGCCCCTGGGGTTGGTACAAGACCCTGAACAAGGGAACCGGGTTCAACGTGAACCGGATCACACTCCATGCCGGCGGCCGGGTGAACCTGCGTCGTCATCGCCACACGGCCCAGCACTGGACGATTGTCGACGGCACCGCAAATGTGACCCTCGACGACACGTTGCATGTCCTCGAACCCGGGCAATCCATTTCGATTCCGGCCGGCACTGCACACGCCCTGGCAACCTCGGAAAACCAACCACTTTCCCTGATTGAAGTTCAGGCCGGTCCCAATGCGGGCAAAGATGAGTTCGAGCGTCTCGAATACGCCTAGCAACATGACGCGCAGGAGCTATGCATCCGCATGCTTGCCCGTGCTCCGCGACCGGCATAACCTTTCCGATAAATTTCACAGACCAACTGCAAGGTGAGCACCATGGCGCCGTCCGATCGTACCCGTTTCGCCCCGAATTCCGCCGCTGCACGGGATATCGAGTACTACCTCCACCCCTTCACCAATCTGAAGGCGCATGAGGAGAACGGCCCGCTCATCGTCAATGAAGGCAAGGGCGTCTATGTCTATGACGATCAGGGCAACGAAATCATCGAGGGCATGGCCGGTCTGTGGTGCACATCGCTGGGTTTCGGCGAGGAACGTCTGGCCAAGGTTGCCTACGATCAAATGCTCAAGCTGCCCTATATGCAGGGCTTCACCCACCGCTCCAACGAAGTGGCGATTGATCTGGCCGAAAAGCTGATCTCCATTGCGCCGGGCAATATGGGCAAAGTGTTCTTCACCAATTCCGGTTCTGAAGCCAACGACACCCAGATCAAGATCGTCTGGTACTACAACAACGCGCTGGGCCGGCCCGAGAAGAAGAAGATCATTGGTCGCCACAAGGCCTATCACGGCATCACGCTGGCTGCGGCCAGCCTGTCCGGTGTTGAATACGCCCATAAGGGGTTTGATGTGCCGCTGGACCGATTCCTGCACACCCGCACGCCACATTTCTGGCGCGAAGGCCTGGACGGTGAAACCGAAGATGAGTTCTCCACCCGCTTGGCGCAGGAACTCGACGATATGATCGTCGCCGAAGGCCCCGATACGGTTGCGGCCTTTATTGCCGAGCCTGTGATGGGAGCCGGTGGACTGATCACCCCGCCGACAGGGTATTTTCCGAAAATTCAGGCCGTGCTGAAGAAGCATGATGTGCTGATGATTGCTGATGAAGTCATCACGGGTTTCATGCGTACCGGCAATATGTTCGGCAGCGAAACCTATGACATCCAGCCTGATCTGATCTCCATCGCCAAAGCGCTGTCATCCGCCTATCTGCCCATTGGCGGCGTGATGATAAGCAACGAAGTCTATGAGGTTCTCCGCGAGGGCGGTGACAAGTTCGGCATGTGGAACACCGGCTACACCTATTCCGGCCACCCGGTCTCCGCCGCGGTCGCGCTGGAAACCCTGTCGATCTACGAAGAGCGAAACCTGCTTGGTCACGTGCGATCCATGATGGGGACGTTCCAGGAACAAATGGCTCAGTTTGCCGATCATCCCCTGGTCGGTGAAGTCCGTGGCGTCGGCCTGTTCGCCGCGATGGAGCTAACTCCGGACCCGGAAAACAAAGGCTCCTTCGACCCGGCGCACAAGATTGCACCAGGTATGGTCGCCCGCGCGCAGGCCCATGGCCTGATCATGCGGGCGTTGCCGTCAGACAGCGTGGCATTGTGCCCGCCGCTGATTATCAACGAGGACGAAATCGGAATGTGTATCGAACGTGCCGGTAAGGCGCTCGATGAAACCTGGGATTTTGTGCAGTCTGAAGGGCTGGTTTAGCCCCTTACGCAAGTATCCCTTCCGGGCTAACATCCGTCGAAGAAACAATTTCACGGGAGAAAACGCCATGAGCGAAGCAGTGGTCATGAATGACAACGAAACGCCGGGTTACGAGGTTCGCCGCAAGGATGATCCGCAGTTCGTCGAAGGTCGCCGCAATTTCTTCGAATACATCGATCTGGGCACCCAGGAAGCCAGTGATGGCAAGATGCGCATCCAGATCACCCGCGCCAAGCAAGGACTGGTGAAGCCCACGGGCTGGCACACGCATCTTTGCGACGGGCAGTTCGTCTATATGCTTGAAGGGTTTCTCGATCTCGCCTTTGCTGATGGTACGGTTCACCTCGAAGCTGGCGATTCGATCTATATTCCCGGCGGTGTCCCGCACAACGAGACGGCAACCTCGGACACTTTTGACCTGATCGAAATTTCGATTCCGGCCAAAATGGACACAGAACCCTGCGATCCGCCCGCTGGCATGCCCGCCTGACAATCACCTGCGTCGAGCCGCCGCGATGGAAAATGGCGGATCGAATGCTATATTTAGCGTGTAAAACGAGCGTCGGCGGCTTGCCCCACCGTCGAGACCGGCAAATGGATTCCGGCTGATGGACTACGAAAAGTATTTTGCAGACAGCCTGAACGGGCTACGCGTCGAAGGACGCTATCGGGAATTTGCCGAGCTGGAACGCACAGCGGGCGATTTCCCGCGCGCCGTGCGCCATGTCGACGGCAAAATCCAGGAGATTGTCGTCTGGTGTGCGAATGACTATCTCGGCATGGGTCAGCACCCCGATGTTCTGGCCGCCATGCACGAGACTCTCGAAAAATGCGGTGCCGGGGCCGGTGGTACGCGCAACATTTCCGGCACCAACCACTATCACGTGCTGCTCGAAGAAGAGCTCGCAGATCTGCATCAGAAAGAGGCGGCACTGCTGTTCACGTCTGGCTATGTCGCCAACTGGACAGCGCTCTCGACCCTGGCCTCAATGATGCCCGAATGTCTGGTTGTCTCCGACGCCCTGAATCACAATTCAATGATCGAGGGCATTCGCCACGGACGCTCAGACAAGGCGATTTTCCGCCACAATGATGCCGCCCATCTCGATGAAATCCTCTCCCGTGTGGATCAAGACCGCGCCAAACTGGTGGCCTTTGAATCGGTCTATTCGATGGATGGAGACATCGCGCCCATCGCCGAGATCGTCGAGGTCGCGGAAAAGCACAACGCCCTGACCTATCTGGACGAAGTGCATGCGGTCGGGATGTATGGCGAACGCGGTGCCGGCGTCGCCGAACGCGATGGCCTGATGGATCGGATCGATATTGTTCAGGGGACGCTCGGCAAAGCCTTCGGAAATGTCGGCGGGTATATCGCCGCCTCAGCCAACCTGATCGACTTCGTGCGCTCCAACGGAGCCGGCTTTATCTTCTCCACATCCCTCCCGCCCCATGTGGCCGCTGGTGCGCGGGCCGCCATCCAGATTTTGAAAGCCGACAACTCCATCCGCATTCGTCACCAGGAACGCGCGGCGACGCTGAAACAACGACTCTCGGCTGCGGGCATGGAAGTCATGCCATCGGTCAGTCATATCGTCCCGGTCTTTGTCGGCGATGCGGCCATGTGCAAGATCGCCAGCGATGAGCTGCTCGATCGCCACGGCATCTATGTTCAACCCATCAATTTCCCGACAGTCCCACGCGGCACGGAACGCTTGCGCATTGCACCAACCCCGCTGCACGATGACGACATGATGGATGCACTGGTTGCCGCATTCGAAGATGTCTGGACCCGCCTCGATCTACGTTCGGCGGCCTGATCCATGTATCGCGACAAGACACTGATCCCCAGCGAAGCCATCCGGCTTTGCATGCTCGGGACCCTGGCTTTGCGCGCACACACCTATGCCGAATTGTCCCGCGAAGTCCGGGCCTTCACCAGCCGCATCGCCGGACCATCGCTCGATATGATGGGATCTTCGATCGAGTTGTTACGCGCCGAAGGCCTTGTCGCACCGGCAACCGACCTGCCCGACCCGGCTGATGAAACACTCGAGCTGACGGAAACGGGCAAGGAAGAATTACGGTTCCTGCTGGTTTCGAATGTACGCAGCCCGGTCGATGGGGTCTCGCAACTGGTCTTTGCGCTGAAGCTGCGGTTCCTGCATCTGCTGTCTCCGGAAGATTCCCGTGACCAGATTGAACGCATGCGGGAAATCAGCGAAACCGAACGCGCCCGTCTGATTGATCTGAAGCGGCGTTACGGAACGGAACCGGGCGAGTTCGATGCCTGGCTCGATCTCGAACTTACCCAGATCGAAGATCGCCTCGACTGGCTGAAAAGCGTCGGCTAACTCCGCAGGTCACTCGGCAGCGTCAGGCCAGGTCCCCGCAGCCTTCATGATCTCCACAGATTCTTCCGAGAACTCGGCGCCAGGCTCATTCCCGCCGATCACACCCATGATCATGCCTTCGCTTGCGCCATCACGTGCAGCCATGCATTCGAAACGGCGATGCGGACCGGGCGGGAAAGAGACGATGTCTCGTTCCTCAAGGATCACGTGGTCGTTCCCATCAGCGCCTTCCCATTCGAATTTCCACGTCCCTTCCATCACCACAAAAGTCTCATTGGTGTCATGAGTGTGCATCAGGACGCCCTGCCCCGGCTTGGCCGAGACATAGGCCATCCCAAATCCGGGCTGCAGATGTGAAATCATCGGCGTCGCTTCGTCTCCGATCGGGGAATAGGTCTCACTGCCTTCGGGCTGCTTGAAGCCGATGGCATTGCGGAAGGTGCGGTAACAACCTTCAACCTTCTGGTCCGGCAGCCCACCATCAACGGCTTTGAGGTCATCAAAACGGGCAACGCATTTGAGAATTTCTTCTTTCTTGGGGCGCGTCACTTCAATGGACATGGCTCGGTCTCCTCGGGGCTGGTCAGTGTCATCGAACACCATTGAACCCTAACCCGCTGGGTATCTCAATATCCGAAGAAAAACAGACCGGAAACCAGCACTAGTAGAGGTGTTGACCACCGGTCACGAAAATCTCGGTGCCCGTGACATAGCCAAAATCCGGGTTGCAGAGTTGGAACACTGTTGCGGCAACTTCATTGGCCGTACCCATCCGACGCATCGGAATACGGTTCACCAGCGGTTCATATTCATCGCCGATCATTTCGGTTTCGATTTCGCCCGGCGCGACGGCATTCACCCGCACATTAAGCTCGGCAAACTCCACCGCCATCTCGCGCGTCAAAGCGGAAAGCGCAGCCTTGGACGTCGAATAGGCCGAGCCCGCGAAGGGATGAATTGCGTGTCCGGCGATGGAGGTGATGTTCACGATCGCAGCACCCCCACCAGCATTCGGTTCAGTCTCGTCCTGCTTCCCGGCCCTGGCTAGGGCGGCCGCAAAGCCGCGTGCCAAAACCAGCGGGGTAAAGAGGTTCAACTGAAACACTTCACGCCAGTCATCCAGCGGCCCGTTCAGGCACCCCAGCCGTTCCTGAAAATCGGTCTTGGGAGACACCGCAGCATTGTTCACCAGCGCGTTCAGCGGGGTCTCTCCCAGCAGTTCCATGGCTTCGCCGACAAACCGGTCCACATCTACGGGATCGGTCAAATCCGTGGGTATGTGAGAGGTCCAGTTAGGATCACGCTTGCAGTGTTCGGGAACCGGATCACGCGAGCAGGTGATGATCTGCCAGCCTTCATCCGAAAATCGCTTTACGGTCGCATGGCCGATGCCACGGCTTGCCCCGGTCAGGATCACACTGCGGCGCGGATCACTCATGGTTGCAACCGCTCTTCACGCCAATTCGCGCCATCGCGCAAAAAGACCTGACGGTCGTGCAACCTGTCACGGCGGTCGGTCCAGAACTCGATCCGGTCCGGCACCACAAGAAACCCCGACCAATAGGGCGGACGAGGAATATCGATGTCATCATATTGCGCTTCCAGCGCTGCCACCTGCGCTTCGAGCACATCGCGTGACTCAACAGGTTGTGATTGCTGCGATGCCCAGGCGCCAATCTGGCTGCCACGCGCACGTGAAGCGAAATAGGCATCTGCGGTTTCATCTGACACCACTTCGACAACACCTTCTATACGCACCTGACGGTCCAGGGACTTCCAGTGAAAGCAGAGCGAAGCATGTGGGTTTTTTCGCAGCTCCTGCCCCTTCAAACTGTTGAAATTTGTATAAAAAACAAAGCCTTGGGCATCATGCCCCTTGAGCAGAACCATGCGCGTCGAAGGTCGCCCTTCCGGCGAAACCGTCGCCAACGTCATGGCATTCGGGTTCGATGGCTCAGCTGCAATTGCATCACGGAGCCAGCAATCAAACTGGGAGATAGGATCGGTCGTGGACATGCCCTGTTTCTGCCTTCAAACAGATATTCGATATATTCCCACCATCATAGAGGAACTGGTGAAACCTCCATATCGTTCTTATATGTGAGAAAGACCAGACAACGACAAAGGACACGATCATGCGCATCAGGGCATTCGCACCATTGGTTGCCGCAGCTTTCCTTCTCACCGCCTGTGTGACCGACGGGAAAGAAAACCAGACGGCCGGAACGATCATCGGCGGTATCGGCGGCGCGATTCTGGGATCTCAGATCGGTGGCGGATCTGGCCGGATCATCGCGACGGCAGTTGGCACTCTGGGCGGCGCCTTGATCGGCAGCGAAATCGGCAGATCACTCGACGCCAAGGACAAGGCAGAAATGAAAAAGGCCGAGACGAAAGCCCATGTAACGCCAGTAGGCCAGACCGTAGCCTGGAACAACCCGGACTCCGGAAATTCAGGAACGGTTACCCCGGTACGCGAGGGCAAAAGCACGCAAACCGGCGCGACCTGCCGAGAATACCAGACAACTGTAAATGTCGACGGCAAGGCACAGGATGATTTTGGGACAGCCTGTCAGCAGCCCGACGGCACCTGGAAGGTTATCAAGTCCTGAAACCGAGGGAAACGTCAGGTGTTCTTTTCGAACACCGCCTGAACCGCCCCCAAACGACCATCTGCGAAATTGTCTCGCAGATTTCCTGTCATGGCAGGAAAGTCATCGCCCATCACATGACGCAGCGAAGGGCCCGCCGGCGCTTTTGGCGCTCCCATATTGGCGAGCCAGTCCCGGGCGAAGATGCTTTCATCATTCCAGACGCGGGCGACCCAGCCAGCTCCACTCACCCGCTCACGCAGCATTTCGGCCGTGACCAAATGGCTGTGTTCGGCATCTCTTGCCCAGGGAACCGGAAACGTCAGCGGTGTGGTGTTCTCACCAGCCACCACATCATAAATCGCCAGCAATCCGCCCCGGCGCACCACCCGCGCGAGCTCACGATAGAGATCATCACGTGCGCCGATGTTCATCGCCACGTGCTCGGTCCACACCGCATCGAACACCCCGTCAGGGAACGGCAGGCGCACCGCATCACCGGCACTGAATGCTGTCTGCGCAGTCATATCTGCACGCACCGAAAGCGCGGTCGCAATCCGGCAAAATTCCGGCGACAGATCGATCCCTGTCACACGCCATTTCCGGGATCCTGCGAGCAATCTTGCAGGTCCGCCCAGCCCTGATCCGACATCCAGCACATGTGATCCTGCAGGCAGTTCAACCTCCGCCAACAAGCGATGGGTCGCCTTGGCACCCCCAACATGAAACTGGTCGAGAGCCGGCCCGATATTCAGATCAGGATCGTCGATATCAGCCAGCAGCTGGTCGGCAGAACCCTGAGATTCGTAGTGCCCGCGGATGGCCGTCGTCACAGACCCGGTGCTCATGCGCGGTTTCTCAACGGCGGTCACTGACCACACGCGGCGGCGTTTCTGCCGCCTGTGCCTCGGCCACCAGCGCCTTCACGAGTGTTCCCATGGTGTCGTCGCGGGCCGTATTGTAGGCATCTACAAGTTCGGCCAACGGCTCGGTCCAGCGCGGATCATCTTCAGCATCCCGGTGAGGCTTGCCCGGCCCGTAGCCCAGCGCAATGTATAGATCGGACACCGTGAAACTATCCAGATCGCGCATGATGACCGGGCTGTCCTCTTCGGTACGCGCGAGAATGCCAGACTCCTCCATACGCGCCAGGACTGCGCCGAGACCCGCACCATCACCCCCCGTCACGTCGAGCAAACCCTGCTCAGACACGGTCTCTCCATCCCGTCCGGCCTGCAACAATTTACCGATCACCTGCAATGCGCGCAGGAGCGCGCGCGCCGGGGTCAGCGGTCCGAATTCCTCAGCGCGCCGTGCGGCCAGCCATTCCGGACGGGTCGCAGCAACAATCGCGCCGAAGAGCACAACCGCCCAGACCAGATACATCCAGATCAGGAAGACCGGCAACGCCGCCAGCGAGCCGTAGACGCTCTCAAAAGTGCCCGCATGACTCAGGTAGAACCCGAATCCGGATTTTAGCAATTCGAACATCACCGAAGCCACGGCGGCGCCCAAAAAAGCATAGCGGAACTTCACGCGTCGATTGGGCAGCGCCAGATAGAGGATCGTAAATCCACCTGCGGCAAACAGGAACGGCATCAGCCGCAGGCCGAACTCCCGGATAAAGCCGAGATCGACCCCAAGGGTCTGGAAATTGTTCATGGCGAATGCAGCCGTGCTCAGGGACAGTCCCGCCCCCATCAGCAAAGGCCCCAGCGTAAGCGTGGTCCAGTAGGCGAGCAGCCGCATGGCGATCGGACGAGATTTCTCCACCCGCCAGATTGCGTTGAACGCGCTTTCAATGGTCGAGAGAAGCATGACCGCAGTGACAGCCAGCCAAATAACACCCAGCACCGTCAGCTGACTGGTGTTGGAGACGAACCGGTCGACATAGTTTTCCAGCTCACCACCAATATGCGGAGCAGCATAGGACAGCACGATGTTGAGCAACTGCGCCGTCATGCCATCGAAGACAGGAAAGGCCATCATCACTGAAAAGGCGATGGCGAACAGCGGCACGATGGCGAGCAGCGAGGTATAGCTCAACGACGATGCCGCCACGAGGACACGGTCCTGCGAGAAGCGACGGACCACCGTTCGCACGAAGGTTAGTTCACTCTTCACCATGTCGAGTCGGTTACTACTCATATCGCACCCTGCCAGTCGGACCGTAACCCTATCATAACAAACACGAAACGGCTGCGCACGCACCGCCCCCGGGCGGTGTTGCCGGACCAAGGCGTTGGTGTAGGATGCCGCAAAACAGGGTATTTGCTCGATTGATGGGGAACGCATGAGCGCAGAATCGCAATTGATGGCCGGAAAACGTGGCTTGATCATGGGGGTCGCAAACGATCGCTCGATCGCCTGGGGTATCGCAAAGATGGTTGCCGACCATGGCGCGGAGCTGGCCTTCACCTATCAGGGTGAAGCGCTGGAAAAACGCGTGCGACCGCTGGCCGAAACCGTCGGGGCGAAACTGGTCATGCCCTGTGACGTGACCGATGAAGCGAGCATGGATGCGCTTTTCGACACGATCGAGTCCGAATGGGGCACGTTCGATTTCGTCGTCCACGCGATTGCCTATTCCGACAAGGAAGAGCTCAAAGGCAAGTATGTGGACACCTCCCGGGCGAACTTCCTGCGCTCACTCGATATCTCCTGCTTCTCTTTTACAGATGTCTGCGCCCGCGCCAGCAAGCTGATGCCAAACGGCGGCAGCCTGGTGACGTTGACCTATTACGGCGCCGAACGCGTGATGCCCCATTACAACGTCATGGGTGTCGCCAAAGCAGCGCTGGAAGCCAGCGTCCGCTACATGGCCGTCGATCTGGGCGGACAGGGCATTCGCGTCAACGCCATCTCCGCCGGCCCGATCAAGACACTCGCGGCAAGTGGCATCGGTGATTTCCGCTATATCCTGAAATGGAATGAACTCAACGCACCACTTAAGCGCAACGTCACCACCGACGATGTCGGCGGAGCGGGTCTCTACCTGCTGAGTGATCTCGGCGCGGGTGTGACAGGCGAAACCCATCACGTCGATAGTGGGTATCACGTGGTCGGCATGGTGGCGGTCGACGAAGCAGCGGCCGTCGCAGACCTGCTCTCGGGCCTGAACCCCGACGACGCTTAACCCGAAGGAGTAAGGCCATGGCCGGCAACAGCTTCGGTCAGATTTTCCGGTTCACCACCTGGGGCGAAAGCCACGGGCCGGCCCTCGGCGTGGTTGTCGACGGTGTGCCGCCGCGCGTGGCTTTTACCGAGGCCGACGCACAGGTGTTTCTCGATCGCCGTCGCCCGGGCCAGTCGCGCTTCACGACCCAGCGCCAGGAACCTGATCAGGTCAAAATTCTCTCCGGTGTGTTTGAAGGCCAGACCACCGGCTCACCGGTCTCGATGATGATCGAGAATGTCGACCAGCGCTCGAAAGACTATTCCGAGATCGCGAAGACCTACCGTCCCGGCCATGCGGACTACACCTATGACGCCAAATACGGCATCCGCGACTATCGTGGCGGCGGACGCTCTTCAGCGCGTGAAACCGCCAGCCGTGTCGCCGCAGGCGGACTCGCCCGCAAGGTGATCGATGCGCTGGCACCCGGCCTGACCCTGCGCGGCGCGCTGGTGCAAATCGGCACCATGCCCATCGACCGGGCAAACTGGGACTGGACCACTGTTGACGACAACCCCTTTTGGTGCCCGGACCCGGCCATGACCGGCCCCTGGGAAACCTATCTGGATGAAATTCGTAAAAACGGCTCCTCGGTCGGCGCTGTTATCGAAGTTGTCGCCAGTGGCGTCCCTGTCGGGCTCGGTGAGCCCATCTACGGCAAGATCGATTCCGATCTCGCGTCAGCCATGCTCTCGATCAATGCCGTCAAAGGCGTGGAGATCGGTGCAGGTATGTCAGCAGCAGCACTGACCGGCGAGGAAAATGCCGACGAAATGCGTATGGATGGCGAGAACGTCTCGTTCGGTTCAAACCATGCTGGCGGGGTGCTCGGCGGCATCACCACCGGGCAAGATCTGGTGGTGCGTTTCGCCGTGAAACCAACCAGCTCAATCCTGACACCCCGCGAAAGCGTGACCAGCGCCGGAGAGGACACAGATGTCTCCACCAAAGGCCGTCATGATCCCTGCGTGGGCATTCGAGCCGTACCGGTGGGCGAAGCGATGATGGCCTGCGTCATCGCCGATCACCTGCTCCGCCACCGCGCCCAGATCGGTGACTTCGGCTCGCAAGCACCCTTCTCAGCCCGCGGCAAGGCCGGGGAATAAACGCGGGTAATCCCTGCTTGGCTGAGCCCTTATCCTGAGCCTGACGAAGATCGAGGGCGACACCGCATACTTCGACAGGCTCCGCATGAGGTCGATTGACGACATTGCAAGGTTGGTCGGGACCCGCAATGACGCCGGGGTCTTGCCGGTTTATACTCGTCACAAATCAACCGACATCCCCCAGGAAGACCGATCCTATGGCCAAAAAACGCGAAACCCCCGATCAGCTGCAGCACATTTCGAAACTTCCGGTACCCGATATCGAGACTCTCGATGATGACCTGCAAAAATACATGCGCATCTGCACCGAAAAGCTGGGCCTGATCCCAAACGTGATCCGTGCTTTCGCGCTGCGTCCTGAAAAGCTGCGCACCTTCATTGGCAAATACAACGAGCTAATGCTGGGAGAAGACGCCCTGCTCACGCGGCTGGAGCGCGAGATGATCGCGGTTGTGGTCTCGTCCCACAATCACTGCGTTTACTGCATCACCTCACACAGTCAGGCCGTACGCGAACTCTCCGACGACCCGGTGCTTGGCGACATCATCATGATCAATTACCGCGAAGCCAACCTGACCGAGCGGCAGCGCGCGATTCTCGATTATGCCTTCAAACTGACATCCAACCCCGCCGAACTGGGTGATGAAGACCGCGCCAAGCTGACCGCAGTCGGCCTGGGCCCGAAGGAAATCTTTGAGGTCACCGACACGACGGCCTATTTCAACTACACCAACCGTATGACCCACGGCCTCGGCATGCTACCCAACGAAGAGTATTTCGGCATGAACCGCCTGCCCGACCCGGGCGCCCACAAGGATGCGGCCAAGTAAGGCCAAGGCGGTACCGGGCAGGAACATGGAAAACAGGTGAGAATGTTTCGAACTCGATTACTATCAGGACTTTTCATAGCGGGTCTGGCGGTGACATTCTCGGTCACTCTCGGAAGCGCCCAGGCCCACCCCCATGTCTGGATCGACCTCAAATCAAAGATCGAGTTCGACAAAGACGGTCGAATCACCGGGCTTGAGATCGACTGGACCTTCGATGAGTTCTACACGGCCTTCGTGATAACTGAATCCGGTGGTCCGAAGGCGATGGATCAGAAAAGGCTGACCGGCATCGGCCGTGAGAACATCGCCAATTTGCGGGAGTTTGACTACTTCACCGAATTCCTGGTCGATGGGGAGCGTCAGAATTTCGCCGCGCCCGAAGCCTTTGAGATGAGCCTGCAGGACGGCAAACTGCGGCTGCGGTTTTCGGTACCGCTGGAAACCCCACTTGTTCCCGGTGACCACCGTATCAACTACGCCGTGTTCGACCCGTCCTACTACGTCGAAATTCTGCATGTCGCGGACGGTCACCGCCTTCCTTCCGGCAGCGGCCCGAGCGCTTGCAAGACCGCACTGATCAAACCAAACCCAACCACCGAAGCGCTGACTCTGGCCGACTCCCTCGACCGGTTGGACACGGCCCCTGAATCTTTCGGCGCACTGTTTGCTGAACGGGTCCACCTCGAATGCAGCTAACCGAAACCCAAGCCCGCAGACGCTGGTATCTGTTACCGCTCGGGCTGGCGCTGGCCATTGTTCTGGTCTGGGCTCTTGGCGCCTTCGTCTTTGTCGGTGCCTGGGAGCAACTCCTCAACACCATCGTCTCGGCGCAACGCGAGTTGCAGCGGGAATTGTCAGCCGCCACCCGGAGTGCCGCCGAACACGGCTTCACCGCATCATGGACTCTGATCGGACTCAGCTTCGTTTACGGTGTCCTGCACGCCGCCGGGCCGGGACATGGAAAACTCATCATCTCAACCTACCTGCTCAGCCAGGAAAGCGCCGTGCCGCGTTCGCTGATGCTCTCCACGCTCTCAGCGCTGATGCAGGGGATCACGGCCATCATCATCATCGAGGTTGTGGTGGCTATCCTGGGGATCGGGCTGAGGGAGGCCACTGGCCTGAGTACACAACTGGAGGTGACTAGCTACGCGCTGGTTATTCTCATCGGTCTCATTCTCTCTGCGGTGACGCTGCGGCGGTTCATGCAACGCGGCCGGGGCAATGCGGACGCATGCGGTCATTGCGGCCATGTCCACGCGATCGAGGGGCCCCATGGCGCACGCAAATCAACCTTGGCCGAACTCGCCGCAATCATCTTTTCGGTCGGGCTGCGTCCGTGTACCGGTGCGATCCTGGTGCTGGTGCTCGCCAATGCGCTGGGGCTACGATTTACGGCCTGGGCCGCCGTTCTGGCAATGTCCGTGGGTACAGCGATCATGGTGTCCACACTGGCCCTGATGGCCGTCTATGCCCGACGCACAACGCTCCGACTGGCTGATCGCTGGCCGTCGGAACACCGCAACCTGCCAGTGGTTCTCGACGCTATTGCCTTCTGCGGCGGGCTCGCCATCGTACTGCTCGGGATATCCCTGATCCGGGCGACAACAGCCACCATCGGTCACCCGTTGCTCTGACTGTCGAACGCTTTAGCGTGAAAACTCCGCAACCAGTTCCACATGGCCCGACCATACGAACTGGTCGACCGGGGTGACAGCTTCAAGCCTGAAGCCACCCTTGCCCAGCGCGCCGGCGTCCTTGGCAAAGGTCGCGGGGTTACAGGAAACGGCAACAACGCGCTCCACGCGTGATTTGACGATTTCTTCCACCTGATGGGACGCCCCTGCGCGCGGCGG
>JABJAG010000261.1 GCA_018666195.1 Alphaproteobacteria bacterium | reverse complement strand
CGCACGCATATCCGACGGAGCGGCATCATCCATATCGACTTCCCGTGCATCTATCAGAGCATCGAGATCATCTCGGTTGAGACCATACCGATGACATGTCTCCGAAAGAGCCGCAACAACAGGATGTTCGCGTGGTTTGTTTGCGTAAATCCCCTCGATCGTTTCCCGCCACCATTGCAGACGTATCTGGCCAAGTATCGGCTCACTGACGATTTCACGTGTGCGCGCGATCTCCAGATTGAATGCGTAAAGCGCCAAGGCGTCTGCGCGCTGCCGTGGCGGCAGAAAAAGCGCGGTCAGGTAGCGGTCGTGATCGTGACGACGCACTTCTTGCAAACAGTAGGTTTCGCTCTCGGTCAGTGACATTTCAGCTGTTTTACGTTTTTTCAGGTTATTGGACTGCCGCATATGTTCGGCGCGTTGGATTTGCTATAGTCCGATTCGGGTAATCTACGAGGGGGATACTATGAAGAACCCATTGGAATCACTGCAGATGACTGTCGTGCTGGGGGTCGTGCTGACCGTCATCATGGTGCTCGTCGCTCAAGGCATCGCCGTTTAGGCGGGAAAGGGAGATAGACAAATGATGATCGACGATCCTTTCCTATTGCATTTCGTCCGCTGGCTCCACGTACTTAGTGGCGTCATGTGGATCGGCCTGCTCTGGTATTTGAACTTTGTTCAGGTTCCGACCATGCCGAAAATTCCTGATGAAATGAAACCGGCTATCGGCAAGCATATTGCGCCTGCCGTGCTGTTCTGGTTCCGCTGGAGCGCTGCTTCTACGGTTCTGTTCGGCCTCATCCTGGCATGGATGAGTGGCTATCTCGGAGACGCACTGGCAATCGGCACGTCCGGTGGTGGTGTTCAGACTGCTCTGCTTGGCATCGCCATGTGGTTCGGACTGATCATGGCGTTCAATGTCTGGTTCGTGATCTGGCCAAACCAGAAGATCGCACTGGGTATCATTGATGCGCCCGCGGAGAAAAAGCCCGCTTCGGCCCGCAGAGCTATGCTCTTCTCGCGGACCAATACGCTGCTTTCGATCCCCATGCTCTATGGCATGATCGCGTTCCAGAACTCACCGTTCTGATCGAGAAACAAAATCAAAGACGTTAGCGGGGCCCTTGTGGCCCCGTTTTCTTTGGCATATTGGTTAGGAAAGCGCGATGAGCGCAGCCGCAACCTGACGATCTTCGGAGAGCAATAGATTGAAGGTTCGCGCCGCAGCGCCTGTATCCATGGGTTCAATCACCACACCTGCAGCACGCAAAGGGCCACGCAGTTCCTGACTGACCAGCTGCATGCGTTCGCCACAGCCCAACAGCAAGATTTCTATGCCCTCGGCAGATTCCAGAATAGGTTCAAAGTCCGCGGGCTTCATGTCATCGAAACGTGCAACATTCCAGGCGATTGTGCGTTCCGGAAACACCAGCACGGAACTCTCATACACTTCACCGGAGATACGGAATCGCTTGGTCCCATAGGCCTCTACGACCTGATAGACCTCACGCGGCGCCTGCTGATCCGCCGGCACGTCTATTTCTCAGACGGCGCTTCCGCCAGAATGTCTCCGCCGTCTTCGCCTGCGCCATCATCTTCTGAACCGGCTGACAATGCCTCGCGACTAATCTTCAGCCACAGCAGTATCGGAACCGCAATAAAGACAGAGGAATAAGTGCCAATCACGACGCCCCAGATCATCGCATAGGCGAAGTCCCGTATGATCGAGCCACCAAAAATCGCCAGTGCAATCAACGCAATCAACGTGGTGACACTGGTCATGAAGGTGCGCGAGAGGGTGCGATTGGCTGCCAGATTGAGCAACGCTCCCATATCCATCTTCTTGTAGCGACGCAGTTCTTCACGCACGCGATCATAAATCACAACGGTATCGTTGATTGAATACCCGGCAATGGTCAGGATCGCGGCCACTGTAGCCAGGTTGAATTCCAGCTGGGTAAACGCGAATAGACCTATCGTGGTGATCACGTCGTGAGTCAGCGCGATCACGGCGCCCACACCAAACTGCCACTCAAACCGGAACCAGATGTAAATCAGGATTGCGCCAATCGCGAGGGTCACTGCCCAAATGGCAGATTCAATGAGCTCCGCACCAACTGTTGGCCCCACAAACTCGGTTCGTCTGTATTCAGAGACGCTGTCGCCCAGAGCGTTCTTGATGACCTCGATAGCCTTGACCTGCTCTGCTTCGGCGCCGTCCTGCTGCTGCACACGAATCAAGACATCATCGGGCGCGCCAAATTCCTGAATCTGAACTTCGCCAAGCCCCAGACCGCCCACAGTGCGACGTAACTCTTCAACGTTCGCTGGCCCTTCGGTTTTAATCTCTATCAGGATGCCGCCCCTGAAATCGATGCCGAAATTCAGTCCCTGAACCAGGAACATCGCAATCGATGCCACGATCAGCAACGCCGATAGCGGGTAAGCCAGACGGCGCATGCCAACGAAATTGACGTTGGTGGTGGCCGGAACAATTTTGAGCATGAACATGACGCGCGCCTAGATCGGTAGAGTTTTGGGCCGACGACGGCGCAACCAGATAACGATGAAGAGCCGGGTGAGCATCAGCGCCGTGAACATTGATGTCAGGATGCCGATAGACAGAGTCACCGCAAAGCCCTTGATGGGGCCGGAGCCGAACTGGAACAATAGGATCGCTGCGATCAAAGTCGTGAAATTGGAATCAATGATTGTTGTCAGGGCCCGTCGGTAACCTGCATCAATGGCCGATATCGGCGTTCGTCCGTTACGGACTTCCTCCTTGATGCGCTCAAGGATCAGTACATTGGCATCGACCGCCATACCAATGGTCAACACGATTCCGGCAATGCCCGGCAAGGTCAGCGTTGCTTGCAGCAGCGAGAGAAGCGCGACAATCAATGAAATATTGAACAGCAACGCGACAGCTGCCATCAGGCCAAACATGCCATAGCTTGCAATCATGAAGACGACCACAGCGGCCAGTCCGATCATACTTGCGTCTTTACCGGCTTCGATTGAATCCTTACCCAGGCCCGGACCAACTGTGCGCTCTTCAAGTGGTGTCATTGGCGCCGGAAGCGCACCAGCTCGCAAGAGAAGCGAGAGCTCATTCACTTCCGCGACCGTAAATCGCCCCGTGATAATTCCACTGCCACCCAGGATCGCACTCCGGATCACAGGAGCACTGATGACTTCATCATCCAACAGGATCGCGAGCCGCGTGCCGACATTGTTCTGAGTTGCTTCACCAAAGATACGGCCGCCTGCGGTATCAAACCGGAAGGTCACAATCGGCTGGCCATCCTGAAAGCTGGGCTGTGCATCAACAAGACGCTCGCCGCCAACCACAACACGACGACGTACCACATAAGGCACACGACCTTCGCTGTCAGGGCCAAACCGAAGCATAGAGCCCGGGGGCACGCGACCGCTCTGGACGGCCCGAAGATCGGCTTCTTCATCAATCAGATGGAAGTTCATTTTCGCGGTCTTGCCCAGAATGCGTTTCAGTTCCTCGGGGTCTTCAAGACCCGGAACCTGGACCAGAATACGGTCCTCACCCTGCTGCTGCACCGTGGGTTCGGTCACACCGAGTTCATTGACGCGATTGATCACGATTTCCCGGGACTGTTCCATGACGCTCTGGCGGCGCTCGATACGGCCCTCTTCCGTCAGGCCGAGAACGAAATTGATCCCGTTCACTTCCAGCTCAAAACCATTTT
>JABJAG010000260.1 GCA_018666195.1 Alphaproteobacteria bacterium | reverse complement strand
TGCCCTCGGTTCAAAGAATATTGATTGCCGACAGGATGGCGCGAAACTGTCGTCTGGTGCCCGTGGCTCCTATGTTCTGAACACAGGGATTGCTGAGTTGGAGAATGCGGACGCTGTCCTCCTTGTGGGGACCAATCCCCGTTGGGAGGCGCCGCTGGTTAACACTAGACTTCGCAAGGCGTGGCTGAATGCTGGCGCCCGGATCGGGATCGTTGGTCCGCAATTGGAATTGAGCTATCCGAGCGAATATCTCGGCGCCGGCCCGGAAACCTTGGCAGCCATTGCGGATGGCAGTCATGAATTTGCTGAAGTCCTGAAGAGTGCCGAACATCCTGTGATTATTCTCGGGATGGGCGCGCTTACGCGCGCTGATGGCGAGGCAGTGTTGGCGACGGCACGCAAGCTTGCGGACACTTGTAATGTGATCCGTGACGATTGGAACGGCTTTAACGTGCTGCACAATGCCGCTGCGCGAGTGGGTGGTCTGGATATTGGTTTTGTGCCGGGCGAGGGCGGTCGTGATACGGCTGGCATTCTGGCGGGAGCCGAGGCGGGAGACATCGATGTTGTGTTTCTCCTGGGGGCTGATGAAATCGACACAGCCAAGCTGGAAAAGGCATTTGTCGTTTATCAGGGACATCATGGTGATGCTGGTGCCCATTGCGCCGATGTTGTTTTGCCGGGTTCAGCCTATACGGAAAAGAACGGCACCTATGTAAACACAGAGGGCCGGGTTCAGTTGGGACGTCAGGCGGTTCAGCCGCCTGGAGACGCCCGTGAGGACTGGGCGATTGTTCGCGCCATGTCGGATGTTCTGGGTGCTGGTCTTGACTACGTAACTCTTGGGGATGTCCGGACTGCGCTTGTCGAAGCCAACGCTGTTTTTGATCAGATCGACGAACTGAGCTCTTCCGATATGGGGCTTGCCGGTGCGGCCGGTGACATGGACGCAGCACCGTTTGAAAGCAAGATTTCGAATTACTATATGACCGACCCCATCAGCCGGGCGTCAGAGACCATGGCCGAGTGTACCCGTGAGTTTGTGAATGCAAACGGGGAGAGGACCGGCACTGATGGTTGATTTCTGGTGGAACTACGCGTGGCCGACGCTCTGGATTGTAATCCAGATCCTGTTCCTCGTTGTGCCACTTCTAATTGTTGTGGCGTATCTGACCTATGCCGAACGCAAGGTGATTGGCTTGATGCAGTTGCGCATGGGGCCAAATGTGGTGGGGCCATTTGGCCTGCTACAGCCTTTCGCTGATGCGCTCAAGCTGATGACCAAAGAGCTTATCATCCCGACCGGTGCGAACCGTGTCGTGTTTTTGATGGCTCCGATGCTGACGTTCATTTTGGCAATGGTTGGCTGGGCGGTAATTCCGGTCAGCGAAGGCTGGGTGCTTTCGAACATCAATGTGGGTGTGCTTTACCTGTTTGCGATCAGTTCGCTCGGTGTCTACGGCATCATCATGGCGGGTTGGGCTTCGAACTCGAAATATCCGTTTCTGGGGGCGTTGCGGTCTGCGGCTCAGATGGTGTCCTACGAAGTTTCGATTGGTTTCGTCATCATTACTGTGTTGCTGGCAGTTGGTTCCCTGAACCTGTCCGACATTGTACTGGCGCAGAAGAATGTCTGGTTCTTCATTCCGTTGTTCCCGATGTTCATTGTGTTCGTAATCTCGGCGCTTGCGGAAACAAATCGTGCGCCGTTCGATCTGCCGGAAGCTGAAGCCGAGTTGGTGACGGGTTACAACGTCGAGTATTCGGCGATGGCCTTCGCGCTCTTCTTCCTGGGTGAATACGCCAATATGGTTCTGATGAGCGGGATGACAGTCATTCTGTTCCTGGGCGGCTGGCTGCCCCCATTTGATATCGCCATCCTCAACTGGGTGCCGGGTCTTGTTTGGTTTGCTCTCAAGGTTTCGGCGATGTTGTTTGTGTTCCTCTGGGTCCGCGCAACATTGCCGCGTTATCGCTATGACCAATTGATGCGACTGGGTTGGAAGGTTTTCCTGCCGTTGTCTCTCGGTTGGGTTGTTCTTACCGCTGGTGCCATTGTCGTGTTCGGCTGGTACCCCGGCATCGTGAACTAGGCGCGGAGAGGATACGCAAATGGCCATGCTCGACCGCACTGCACGCTCGCTTCTCCTGTTGGAGATCGTTGCTGGTATGTGGCTGACCCTGAAGTACTTCTTCAAGGCAAAAGTCACGATCAACTATCCCTATGAGAAGGGGCCGATCAGTGCACGCTTCCGTGGTGAACACGCATTGCGTCGCTACCCCAATGGGGAAGAACGGTGCATCGCTTGTAAATTGTGCGAGGCGATTTGCCCTGCTCAGGCGATCACAATTGAAGCCGAGCCACGCGAAGATAACTCACGTCGTACCACGCGCTACGACATCGATATGACCAAATGCATCTATTGCGGCTTCTGTCAGGAAGCGTGTCCTGTGGATGCGATTGTCGAGGGGCCAAACTTCGAATTCGCAACCGAAACCCGTGAAGAACTGATGTACGACAAGGAAAAACTCTTGTTGAACGGTGATCGTTGGGAATCAGAAATCGCAACGGCACTCGCGGCCGATGCGCCCTATCGTTAGACCGGGTAGGAGGATTTGAGATGATTATTCAAGCACTTGCCTTCTATCTGTTCGCCGCCACGGCTGTAGCCTCAGGAGTTATGGTGATTTCGGCCCGTAACCCCGTGCATTCCGTCCTGTTTCTGATCCTTGCCTTTTTCAATTCGGCGGGATTGTTCGTGCTGATCGGCGCCGAGTTCCTCGCGATGATCCTTGTTGTCGTCTATGTTGGCGCAGTCGCGGTCCTGTTCTTGTTCGTGGTCATGATGCTGGACATCAATTTCACTGAACTGCGTGAAGGTTTTCTTCAGTATCTGCCAATCGGAGCGCTCATCGGCATTATTCTGGCGGCAGAGCTTATTTTGGTGTTCGGCAGTTGGGTTGTTTCGCCAGAAGCTACGCAAATATTGACGGCGCCGACATTGCCCGCAGGCGGCGTGACCAATACTCATGCCCTCGGTCAGTTGATCTACACCGACTATATCTATCTGTTCCAATCTGCCGGTCTGGTCCTGTTGGTTGCCATGATAGGGGCCATCGTTCTGACACTGCGTCATCGTCCGGACGTCCGCCGTCAGAAAATCAGCGATCAGGTTGAACGGCGGCGCGAGGATGTTATCGAAATCCGTGACATCACCACGGGGAGTGGCGTGTGATGCTTGAAATCGGGCTTTCCCATTATCTGACTGTTGGCGCCATTCTGTTCACGCTGGGGATATTTGGCATCTTTCTGAACCGAAAGAACGTCATCATTATCCTGATGTCGGTCGAATTGATGTTGCTGGCCGTCAATATCAATTTCATCGCGTTTTCCGCACATCTGAATGATCTTGTCGGGCAGATTTTTGCGCTTTTCGTTCTGACAGTTGCAGCTGCGGAAGCTGCGATTGGTCTTGCGATCCTCGTTGTCTACTTCCGCAACCGCGGGTCGATCGCGGTGGAAGATATCAACATGATGAAGGGCTGACCGCGATATGATTCAACTCGCGATCTTCTTGCCACTTGTGGGCGGTGTTCTAGCCGGTCTTTTCGGGACCCGGATGGGAGACCGCGCGTCGCAGCTGGTCACAGTCCTGCCGATGTTACTGGCTGCCGCTATTTCCTGTTTCCTGTTCTGGGATGTTGGAATTCATGGCAATGAACAGACAATCCAGCTGTTCACCTGGATCGATTCCGGGACACTGGAACTCAGTTGGGCGCTGCGCTTCGACACCCTGACGGCAGTTATGGTCTTTGTCGTTAATGTCGTGTCGTCGATGGTTCACGTCTACTCGGTCGGCTACATGTCCCACGACCCGCATAAGCCGCGGTTCATGGCCTATCTGAGCCTTTTTACCTTCTTCATGCTGACGCTCGTGACCGCCGATAACTTCGTGCAGATGTTCTTCGGCTGGGAAGGCGTCGGTCTGATGTCTTACCTGTTGATCGGTTTCTGGTTTCATCGCCCGGCAGCAAATGCGGCGGCCATTAAGGCCTTTGTCGTGAACCGTGTGGGCGACTTTGGCTTCATGCTCGGAATCCTCGGCGTATTTTTCGTATTTGGAACCCTCGATTTTGATGCCGTGTTCAAGGCCGTTCCTGAGATTGCCGGTCAGTCCTTTGGTTTCCTGAGTATGGATGTCGACATTCTGACCACACTCTGTTTGCTGCTGTTCATCGGTGCCATGGGCAAGTCTGCGCAGATTGGACTGCACACATGGTTGCCTGACGCGATGGAAGGCCCAACACCGGTCTCCGCGCTGATCCATGCTGCAACCATGGTCACAGCCGGGGTGTTTATGGTGGCACGCCTGTCACCGATGTTCGAATTCGCACCAATTGCATTGTCGGTGGTGGTCTTCATTGGTGGTACGACAGCGTTCTTCGCGGCGACCATTGGCCTGACCCAGCATGACATCAAACGGGTGATCGCCTATTCGACCTGCTCGCAACTTGGTTACATGTTCTTTGCTTTGGGTGTTGGGGCCTATCCGGCAGCCATCTTCCATCTGATGACCCATGCCTTTTTCAAGGCTTTGCTCTTCCTCGGTGCCGGTAGCGTCATCCATGGCATGGATGACGAGCAGGACATGCGCATGATGGGCGGGTTGTTTTCCAAGATGAAAGTGACCGCTGTCCTGATGTGGATCGGAAGTCTGGCTCTGGCTGGTGTCCCTATTTTTGCCGGGTTCTATTCCAAAGATATCATTCTGGAATCCGCCTTTGCAGCACATACCGGTTTGGGGCTCTATGCCTTCTGGGCGGGCATAGCAGCCGCGTTGATGACCGCGTTCTATTCCTGGCGACTGCTGTTCCTGACCTTCCATGGTCGAACCCGTGCCGATGACCACACCTTCGATCATGCGCATGAGTCACCACCTGTCATGATTGCGCCGCTGCTGGTTCTGGCGTTGGGGGCTATTTTCTCCGGCTTTCTGGCCAAGGAATATTTCGTCGGTCATGAGATGGAAGAGTTTTGGGGTTCTTCAATCCTGATGCTACACAACATCATTGAGGATGCTCATCACGCTCCCGGTTGGGTCGTTGCGTTGCCGCTGGTTGTGGCCGTGACCGGTATTCTTGGCGCGTTTGTGATGTATATTCTCAAGCCCGGTTGGCCGGCTGCTTTCGTTGCGCGGATCCGTCCGGTGCACAAATTTGTCTACAACAAGTGGTTCTTTGACGAGTTGTATGATCGAATTTTCGTCCGTCCGTCCTTTGTACTCGGGCGGGGGCTGTGGAAATCCGGCGACGGCGCTGTGATCGATGGAGTTGGCCCGGATGGGATTGCTGCCGCGACACGAGACCTTGCCGGTCGCGCAAGCCGTCTTCAGTCAGGCTTTGTTTATCACTATGCCTTTGCGATGTTGATCGGGCTGGTCGTTCTAGCGACTTGGTTCCTGTTCGGGTTCTACCGGTAAGGGCCGCGCGTTATGGATTCATTTCCCATTCTCTCTCTGACAACCTTCCTGCCACTGGTGGGCGTCGCCTTCATTATGCTCATCCGAGGAGATGAGCTGAATGTAGCGCGCAACGCGCGTTGGGCTGCGCTCTGGACGTCGCTTGCGACCTTCGTGATCAGTCTGCTGCTGTGGTTCAATTTCGACAAATCTACGGCGGACTTCCAGTTCGTTGAGAAGTTCGAGTGGTTGCCGAGTTTCAACATTGCCTATCACATGGGCATCGACGGAATTTCACTGTTCTTTGTGATCCTGTCGACATTCCTCACACCGATCTGTGTGCTCGCCTCCTGGAAGGCCGTCACCACTCGCGTGAAGGAATACATGATTGCCTTCCTCGTCCTCGAAACGATGATGATCGGGACCTTTGCGGCCCTCGATTTCATGATGTTCTACATTTTCTTCGAGGCGGTCCTGATTCCGATGTTCATCATAATCGGTGTCTGGGGCGGTCCACGGCGTGTCTATGCTGCCTTTAAGTTCTTTCTCTACACTCTTGCGGGTTCGGTATTGCTGCTGGCCGCACTGCTAACCCTCTATTTCGAAGTTGGAACGACGGATATCCCGACGTTGATCGCTTATGCGGTGCCGCCGGAAATGCAGACCTGGTTGTGGTTGG
>JABJAG010000259.1 GCA_018666195.1 Alphaproteobacteria bacterium | reverse complement strand
GTTGGCGGAATTGGTGCAGTTGGCACTGTCGGTTGGAGGGTGATCGTCTGATGGCGATGCATTGGTACGTTATCCACGCCTACTCGGGTTTTGAGGGCAAGGTCGCTCAATCCATCAAGGAACAGGTGGTGACCAAGGGCATGGAAGAGATGTTCGAGGACGTTCTTGTGCCGACCGAAGAGGTCGTCGAGATGCGTCGTGGAGCAAAGGTCAGCTCGGAACGCAAGTTCTTCCCGGGTTATTTGCTGGTGCGCATGGATCTTAATGAGGATTCCTATCATCTCGTCAAGAACACCCCCAAGGTCACCGGGTTTCTGGGTGCGGGCAACAAGCCTGCTCCGATTAGCCAGGCTGAGGCGGACCGCATCATCAATCAGGTTAAAGAGGGGGTCGAGCGTCCGAAACCGTCCGTCACCTTCGATATTGGTGAGGAAGTGCGGGTCAATGACGGACCATTCCAGTCGTTCAACGGCGTGGTTGAGGATGTCGATGAAGAACGTGCACGTGTGAAGGTTTCAGTATCTATTTTTGGCCGGTCAACACCGGTCGAACTTGAGTATGGTCAGGTCGAAAAACTTTAGGTCTGGTCGTTTTTATTGCCGCTTTGTTGCGGTGCGCGGGAGGTCGGCTCCGGAAAGCCCATGGGGCACCGTACCGCGAAACCTCGGAAGGGAAAGAGGTCTAAGACATGGCAAAGAAGATTGAAGGTTACGTAAAGCTGGAGATTCCGGCGGGACAGGCAAATCCGTCCCCGCCCGTTGGCCCGGCACTTGGCCAGGCTGGCCTGAACATCATGGAATTCTGCAAGGCGTTCAACGCATCCACACAGAATTCGGAGCAGGGAACCCCGACTCCGGTCGTGATCACTGTGTTCCAGGACAAGTCGTTCACTTTTGAAACCAAGACGCCGCCGGCGAGCTATTTCCTTAAAAAGGCTGCAAAGCTGAAAAAGGGCAGTGGCAAGACGGGTGCCGAGACAATCGGACGGGTCACGCTGGCGCAGTGTCGCGAGATCGCAGAAGCGAAAATGGTTGATTTGAATGCCAACGATCTGGACGCCGGTGCGCAGATGATCGCTGGCACGGCTCGTTCGATGGGCCTTGAGGTGGTGGGGTAGTCATGGCGAAATCAGGAAAGCGTATGCGCACAGCGCGCGATAAAGTTGATCCGACGCAGAAGGTCTCCATTGGTGAGGCTGTCCGTCTGGTGAAGGAAAACGCGACGGCCAAGTTCGATGAGACCATCGAGATTTCGATGAATTTGAACGTTGATCCTCGTCACGCTGACCAGAACGTTCGCGGCGTTGTCGCGCTTCCGAATGGCACTGGCAAGGACGTTCGGATTGCCGTGTTTGCAAAAGACGAGAAGGCTGATGAAGCGCGTGAGGCTGGTGCAGACCTCGTCGGTGCGGATGATTTGGCGGCAGCGATTGAGGGCGGCGAAATGAATTTCGACCGTGTCATTGCTACCCCGGACATGATGCCGGTTGTCGGACGTCTGGGTAAGGTACTTGGCCCTCGCGGTCTGATGCCGAACCCCAAGCTGGGATCTGTCACCAATGATATTCGTGCAGCAGTTGAAGCGGCGAAGTCGGGTGAGGTTCAGTATCGCGTCGAGAAGCTGGGGATTATCCATGCCGGGATCGGCAAGGCGAGCTTTAGCGAAGATCAGATTCGCGAAAACCTGGATGCTTTTCTTGGAGCCGTGGTGAAAGCCAAGCCGAGTGGCGTTAAGGGAACCTATATCAACAAGCTGGCGCTGACTTCGACCATGGGGCCGGGCGTACGGTTTGATATGAACGACCTGACCGGGTCGACACAGGACGCAGCCGAGTAGGTTGCTGATCAGGATTTTCGCATGCGGTGTCGTGCCGATGTGAAAGTACCTGTCCGAGACTGCAGGCGCTCCGGGGAGTTTGATCCAGGGGCTTAAGTGCCAAGTGAGGCAGACCTGCATAGACGGGAGAAGACGCGAACAGCCTTTTGGTTTGTTCGTGACGCTCCTGGGACAGGAAGGAGCGGTTTCGGGTCGTTTGTGACCTGGAGCTAAATTGCAACGGTGCGGATAGTCGATGCGTTCGGCACGCACCAAGTTTGCGGAGACGGTAAGTGGACCGAGCTAGAAAAGAAGAGCTGGTCACCGAACTCAATCAGTCTTTTGGGGAGGCATCGCTCGTCGTTGTCACTCAACAGTCTGGGATGACGGTTGCGGAGAGTACAGAACTCCGTAGTCGCATGCGTGAGGCCGGTGCTGGCTACAAAGTGACCAAGAACAGGCTCGCGAAACTCGCTCTTGCGGGAACGACGTATGAACCGATTTCTGATCTGTTCAATGGTCCGACCGCGATCGCGTATTCCGCCGACCCAGTGGCGGCGGCACGCGTAGCAGTCAACTATTCGAAGGAAAACGACAAGCTGGTTGTGATCGGGGGCGCTATGGGCGATACCCTGCTCGACGAGAATGCCGTGAAGGCGCTTGCGTCACTTCCTTCACTCGACGAGCTACGTGGCAAGTTGGTGGGAATGTTGAATACCCCTGCGACGAGAGTCGCCGGTGTACTTCAGGCACCCGCAGGTCAGCTTGCACGCGTTATTGGCGCATATGCCAATCAAAGCGAGGCTGCGTAGGCCGGTCCGAATTGCGGACATCCAAACAAGTCTCTTAAGAGTCTCAGGAGTAAGAAGAAATGGCAGACCTGGAAAAAATTGCTGAAGATCTCAGTGCATTGAGCGTCATCGAAGCTGCAGAGCTTTCGAAGATGTTGGAAGAAAAGTGGGGCGTTAGCGCCGCGGCACCAGTTGCGGTGGCGGGTGCAGCTCCGGCAGACGCCGGTGGGGCCGCCGAGGAACAGACGGAATTTGACGTCATCCTCGCATCCGCTGGAGAGAAGAAAATCAACGTCATCAAAGAAGTTCGGACCATCACCGGTCTGGGCCTCAAGGAAGCCAAGGACCTCGTCGAAGGTGCACCGAAACCTGTGAAGGAAGGTGTAGACAAGGCCGAAGCTGATGAGTTGAAGGCAAAGCTGGAAGAGGCGGGCGCGACCGTCGAGCTCAAGTAGCTTTCCAGTTACGTGGATCGGCGGGGGTGGTTTCATCGAACACCACCCTCGCCGGCATCCTCGGATCGCCGAACGCCCGCACAAACTGGGCTGACGACGATGCGACGATGCCGGACTGGGATTAACCCGATCCGGATGTTCGATTTGAAGTGACCCGTTTTGTCGTGGGCATGGTCCTGCGGCGATGAAGAGAGGCAATTTATGGCGCAGTCGTTCACCGGTCGCAAACGTATCCGCAAGAGTTTTGGGCGTATCCACGAAGTGGCCCAGATGCCGAACCTCATTGAGGTTCAGATGAGCTCTTACGATCAATTCCTCAACAGCACGACGCTCGAAGGCGAACCGGCTGACGTGGGGATCACGGAAGTATTTAAATCGGTTTTCCCGATCCGTGATTTTGCGGAAAAAGCTCAGTTGGAATTTGTCGAGTATGAACTCGAAGAACCCAAATACGATGTTGAGGAGTGCCAGC
>JABJAG010000258.1 GCA_018666195.1 Alphaproteobacteria bacterium | reverse complement strand
GGATCTTTTCTTCTGCCGAGTATTGCTTGCGTGTTGCCCGGCGGATGTCCTTGATCGCCTTGGCAGCACCAGTCTGACGTGTCTGCGATTTCTGTCTCATCTGCGTTCCCTTCGGTCACTACGATGAGCCAGAAATCCTCTCTTAGGTAATCCCGCTGATTTGTTCCATAGGCGCTGACGTCAGACAGTTCGTAGGACTGAATTTTGCGGAATTTATGGGGTGAAGACACGACACGCAACTTTGGATGAGAGCTTGTCTTAGAGGCTGAATAATTTTCGTATGCGATAACTGGTTCCAAAACGGAATAAGTCTTGGTGTTTTGAGTCAAAGGATACTTGTCATGTTGATGATTTCGCTGTTATAAATCGAGTTCTCACGAAAACGTGAGTCATCGGGAGACAATGATTTCCCGTCGGGTGCGTAAGACATCCGGAAGAAGAACTTGAAAACGCCTTGTGCTGCTTCCTGAGGAGGAACGGCACTAAACACTATGTTTTTCAAATCTGACATTTTGCTTTCCGACAGGTCTGGAGAACGCATTTAAGGGAGGGGCATTTATGACCCGAATTCTCGCAAATCGCGTACGCGTTTGGCTGCTTGGCGGCTTGATGGCGGCTGCGTTTGTGTTCTCGGCGCCACTGGCGACGACAGCAGAAGCGCAGAGCAAAGATCCGATCAAAGTCGGCTTTAGCATGGCTCTCAGTGGTGCACTCGCCGGTGGTGGGCAGCAGTCATTGGTTGCGATCCAGCTCTGGGCCGAAGACATGAACAAGAAGGGGGGCCTGCTTGGTCGTCCGGTTGAGTTGGTCTTCTATGATGACCAGACAAACCCAAAAAATGTTCCCGGCATCTATTCCAAGCTGCTCGACATTGACAAGGTTGACCTGATTGTCAGCGGTTACGGCACCAACTTGATTGCACCGGCCATGCCGATTGCGATTGAGCGTGAGATGACATTCATGGGCCTGTTCGGCATGAACGCCAATGCAAAGTGGGAATATGAGAAGTACTTCTCAATCCTTCCTGCTGGCCCTGATCCTGCTGTCGGCTTCTCCGAAGTCTGGTTCCAGGCGGTTGAGAAGAAGTTCCAGCCCAAGACCATTGCGATTATCGCGGCAGATGCCGAGTTTGCTCAGAACCTCAAAGAGGGTGCTGTTCGCAACGCGAAGGCCTTCGGTATGGAGATCGTCTACGAGGAAAACTACAACCCGAAGACACCTGACTTCACACCGATTCTTCGTGCAGCTAACGCTAAGAAGCCGGATGCGATCTATATCGCCTCCTATCCGAATGGTTCGGCTGGTTTGGTTCGTGCGCTGGCGGAAGTCGGCACAGACGCCAAAGCTGTCGGTGGTGGCATGGTGGGACTGCAGTTTGCCGGAATCATGGCGGGTCTTGGTCCGATGCTCAACGGCATCGCGAACTACGACTTCTTCGTGCCGGAACCCACGATGAACCTGTATCCGGGTGCGAGTGATCTGATTGATCGCTACCAGGCGAAGGTCAAGGCGGAGAACCTGAAGGTTGATGCGCTTGGCTACTATCTGGTGCCATGGGCCTATGCCAATGTGGATATTCTCGGTCAGGCCGTCCAAGCGGTCGGTTCGCTCGATCAGGATGCGATCGCTGACTACATCCGTGACAACGAGTTCACGTCCGTGGTTGGCAAGGTCAAGTTCGGCAAGAACGGCGAATGGGAACGTCCCCGTACGCTCGTGGTCCAGTATCAGGGCATCACCAACAATGATCTGAGCCAGTTCGCGACAGCGGGCACGCGCAAGATCATGTTGCCTGCGGACATCTCGACCGGCGATTTGCAGCCGTTCAACGATCTGCGCAAGTAAGACGTAGGAGCAGGGCAGTGAGACCAATACGGTTTCGCTGCCCTGTCTTTTCTTCTTCCAACCGGCGCCCGTTGGGGGCTGCGGAGTCCGGCCATGGCTATCTTTATTGATCTTCTGCTGAATGCACTTGTTATCGGCATCCTGCTTGGCGGTTTCTACGCCGCGTTGTCGATCGGTCTTTCGATCACCTTCGGTCTGCTGGATGTGGTGAATATCGCCCATCCGACCTTGCTGATCCTCGGGGCATTCATCGCATTTTTCCTGAATTCAACCTGGGGAATCGATCCGGTCCTGGCAGGGCTGATTGCGACCCCTTTGTTCTTCGCAATCGGATGGGTGATCTATCAGATCTATTACAACGCCTTTGAGAAATCCGGTGCGGAGTCACTTCGTGGCCTGGCATTTTTCTTTGGATTGCTGTTCATCATCGAGGTTGGACTGATTATTCAGTTCGGTGTTGATCATCGTCTGGTCGAAGCCTGGTACATCGGTGAATCCGCCAACATTGTGATTGGTTCAGAGATTGATGTTGCGATCCCGTATCGGCTTCTTGTCGCTTTCGTTGTCGCTGTGGCGGCCACCCTTGCCATTCAGGTTTACCTGACGCGGACCTTCTTTGGTCGTGCGGTACGTGCTGTTGCGCAAGACATGATGGCCTTGCGCCTCATGGGCGTGGATCCGATCAAGGTGAAGCGCATTGCCTTTGCGATGGGTGTCGCGACTGCGGGTATTGGTGGCGCTCTGATGATCATCGTACTGCCAATCGAACCGTCAGTCGGACGTCTCTATATCGGCAATGTCTTTGCCATTGTGGTGCTCGGCGGGTTGGGGTCGATCAGCGGTACGCTGCTGGCTGCAATCATCATCGGCATTGCAGAAAGTATCGTGGCGACATTTTTCGGACCATCCTGGTCACCGGCGGTGTCCTTCGGAATTCTGCTGGCGGTTCTCGCGTTGAGGCCTGAAGGCTTGTTTGGCAAGACGGCGGGGGCGCACTGATGAAGTACCTTTTTGAGATCGTCTGCGTTCTGCTGATCATCGGGATTTTTGTCCTGACGCAGGTCGTGGGCAACCAGTTCTACTTCTTCATCGGGTTCGTCATCCTCCAATATATGGTTCTGGCGACAGCGTGGAACATCCTTGGCGGCTATGGCGGTTACGTGAACTTTGGCAGCGCCGGGTTTCTGGCAACGGGCGCATACACATCCGTCGCGTTGATCAATTTTCTCGATATTGGTTTGGTTGAGCAGATCATCGCCGGTGGCGCGATCGCCGGATTGCTTGGATTTGTGACCGGGTATCTGACCTTGCGGTTGCGGGGTGTCTATTTCGCGATCGCGACCCTCGCACTTGCCATTATTCTGGAAACAGTCGTGGCCCATTGGGACTATGTTGGTGGTGCGGCTGGCACGTCGATCCTGCCGAAGCGCAAGCCGGAACTCTTCGACATTATGGTTGTGGATCGGAAAACAGGCATCTTCGCCAATTACAAAGAGTTCCTGTTCTTCCTGATGGGGACTGTTGCGATCATCAGTGTCTGGATCGCGCGGTATATCGAGAACAGCAAGCTTGGACGCGGGCTGAATGCGATCAAGGACAGCGAAGAAGCGGCTGAATGTATGGGTGTTCCCACGCTGCGCCTCAAGCTCATTGCGACCACGATCAGTGGCGCGATGATGGGGGTGGCCGGGGCGCCGCTCGCGAGCTACCTGACCTTTATTGATCCACTCTCGGCCTTCAATCTGGAGTATGCGGTGAACGCCATCGCAATGCCGATGATTGGAGGTACTGTCAGCTGGATGGGGCCGGTGATCGGGGCGTTGCTCCTTGGTACGGCGCAGCAGGTTTCGTCGCTCTGGATTCAGTCGGAACTTAACCTGCTCATTGTTGGCGTCCTGCTTGTGATCTTCGTGATCATCGCGCCGGAAGGCA
This sequence comes from Alphaproteobacteria bacterium, assembly GCA_018666195.1. Lineage (GTDB taxonomy): Bacteria > Pseudomonadota > Alphaproteobacteria > UBA6615 > UBA6615 > JABJAG01. Next base: position 2,086 of record JABJAG010000258.1, on the reverse strand, counting down.
TCGTCGGCTGGTTTAGGAAATCACGTAAGGGGTCACGAGGATGAGCGATCCACTTCTCAGGATTGAGGGCGTTTCGAAACACTTCGGTGGCTTCACGGCGCTGAACAATGTCACCACCCATGTGAACCCGGGTGAACGTTTTGGTCTGATTGGTCCGAATGGTTCGGGCAAAACCACCATGATCAACTGTGTCTCCGGGTTGCTGCGCAACGAGGACGGCAAGATCATCTTCGATGGGAAGGATGTCACGGACCTCAAGCCGCACAAGCGGACGGGCGCGGGCATCGCACGCAGTTTCCAGATTCCGCGGCCCTTCCACACCATGTCGGTGATCGAGAACCTGATGATCCCGGCTGAGTTTGTGGGACATCATCGAGGTGAGAAAACCGATGACCGTGCCGAAGCCATGGAAATCCTCGAGACCATGGGGATGGCCGACAAGGCAGAGGACCCGACCACGGATCTCACGCAGATTGAGCTTCGCAAGCTCGAACTTGCGCGTGCGATGGCCGCCAAGCCGAAGCTTTTGATTTCGGATGAAGCTATGGCAGGTCTGACGGGGCAGGAGGTCGATGAAGTCATCGACATTCTGTTCAAGATGAACGAGCGCGGCATCACGATCATCATGATCGAGCACATCATGCGGGCTGTGATGCGTTTCTCTCAACGGATTATCTGCCTCGATGCGGGACAGCTGATTGCCGAGGGAACGCCGGAAGAAATTGTGAAGGACAAGGGCGTCGAACGGGCGTATCTGGGGAGCACCGACGATGGTTGAGCTTGTCATCAAGAATCTGAATGCCGGCTACGGAGCCGTGAACGTTCTGAGCAATATCTCGATCGATGTCCCGGATGGCAAAACCGTCGCCTTGCTGGGAACAAACGGCAACGGAAAATCGACGCTGATGCGTTGCATTTCGGGTTTGATCAAACCCACGGCGGGCTCGATTGAACTTCGGGAAGAAGATGGAAGTGTCATCGATCTGACCGAAGCCACGCCGCAGGAGATTGTCGATGCGGGAGTCGCTCAGGTTCCCGAAGGGCGGCGGCTTTTCCCGGATTTGACGGTTGAGGAAAATCTGACTCTCGGTGCCTATCGACAGGCGGCACGGGCAACGCTCTCGACCAATCTGGACTACGCTTTTGCGTTGTTCCCGCGACTGGCTGAACGCAAGACGCAGTTGGCGGGCAGTATGAGTGGTGGGGAGCAACAGATGCTTGCCGTCGCGCGCGCCCTGATGAGTGATCCAAGGGTTCTGCTCATTGATGAGCCCTCGGTTGGCCTGGCGCCGATTCTGGTTAGTCAGATGATCGAGAAGATCGGTGAGTTGGGCGAAAGCCGCGGTCTGACCATTTTGATGGCCGAGCAGAACTTCAATCAGGCGATCAAGATCGCAGACAAGGGGTACATTATCGTGCATGGCGAAATTGCGTTTGCGAGCAAGGATGCCACCGATCTGCGCGAGAACGACATGGTGAAGAGCTACTACCTCGGCGCCTAGGGCGTTCTGCCTGATGAAGCCCTCATCCTGAGCTGGACGAAGGACGAGGGCTTGAACCCCATACTTCGACAAGCTCAGCATAAGGTTGATATGGGGGCTTTCGCCCAAATTCTGTTAGATACTAATCCCTCTGAGTATTTGCACTGCGAACCGGAATTCCGGTTTCGCGGTGGCAAATCTCTGCGAGGCGGGCGACGCCTTCACGAATGTCCTTATGCGAGGGATGGCCAAAGCAAAGTCTTAAACGATGGCGACCAGATTCCGGATCGGATGACCATCCAGCCCCCGGGTTGAGCGCAACGCCTTCTGCAAGCGCAACTTCGGCCAGTTTTGTCGTGTCCACCGCATCAGGCAGTGTCACCCAGATGAAGATGCCGCCCTTGGGAAGTAGGTATTCTGCTGACGTTCCGAACTCGGCGTCCAGCGCCTCGACGATCGTGTCGCATTTGGCGCTCAGAATTTCCTGCATATGGCCGACATGCGCATCGAAATGGGCGGCGGCTCTGAGTTTATAAGGATTGAGGGCTGCCAGCGCCTTTCGCTCATTGTCTAACGTCAGCGCCTATGGGACAAATTAGGCTACT
>JABJAG010000005.1 GCA_018666195.1 Alphaproteobacteria bacterium | reverse complement strand
GCCCAACCCGTACATAAACGGGCGACCGGAGAACACGAACTCCGCCCCCAGCGCCATCGCACGCACCACATCAATGCCACTGCGAATACCGCTGTCGAACATCACCTTGGCTGCTATTCCCACCGCATCAACAACAGCGGGCAGAGCGTCAATCGCAGGCGGGGCAGCTTCAAGCTGACGACCACCATGATTGGAGACGATGACACCATCGGCACCGGCACTAACGGCCATTTTGGCATCTTCAGGATGCAGCAAGCCTTTCACAACCAGCGCACCCGGCCAGGCATCGCGGAACCGCTTCACCTCATCCCATGTGAACGAGCCCCCGGACTCCCGACGAACAAAGGCCGTGACGTCCTGCAAGGAAGGATTGTCACCGGCATAGGGCTTGTAGTTGGCAAACCCGTTCATGCCGTGACGGAAATAGGCCGCAAGCCATTTCGGGTGCTTGAGCACTTCGGAGACTGTCTGAAAGCTGTGCCGATAGGGAATCGTCAGGCGTGCGCGCAATTCACGCGGCCGTTTCGTTCGCGCCGGTACATCGAGGGTGAGCACCAGCACCTGAACGCCGGCTTCCTGCGCCCGGCGCGCCATGTCCAGATTGACGGCCAGATCATCCTTGGCGACCCGATAAAGCTGGAACCACAGATTGTCCGGCGCCAGTTTCGCGCATTCCTCCACAGTGGCCCCAGCGACACCGCCCAACACCAGAGGAATATTGCGATCCTGCGCAGCGCGCGCGAACTCCTTCTCTCCCCCCGGCAAGACCAGACTTGGAATTCCCATCGGCGCAATGCCCACCGGCATCGCATAGGTGTGTCCGAATATCTCCGTTTCCGGATTGGCCGCAAAATTATCAACGCCGTAACGCGGCACAATCTCCACCGCGTCGAGCCCGGCGGCATTGGTCTTCATGTTCTGCTCTTCAGCGCCGGCGGCACCATCCACATAATCAAAGGCAAAACGCGGTGTGCGTCGATGCGCACGTTTTCGCAGATCATCAATGGTCGGATAGTCGAGTTTCCACGATGCGGTTCTGGTTTCAAATGCGTTCATCGAAATACCGTCAGTCGGTTGCCACAAGCAGGGGTCGGGTCAGATCAGCCAGGCTTCGAACCTGCTGGCCAGCCGCGTTAAAATTCGCGTCATCCAGCCAGGTTTCGTAGGCCGTCTTCAACTGTGGCCACTCCCCATCCACACAGGCATACCATGCAGAATCGCGATTGTGACCCCGCACCACCATGTGATTTCGGAATACACCTTCATAGGAAAAACCAAACCGTATGGCTGCTTTCCGGGATCGTGCATTGAACGCGTTGCATTTCCATTCATAGCGCCGATATCCGGTTCCGAAAGCATGTCCCATCATCAGGTACATGGCTTCCGTCGCCACCCGGCTGCGCTGCAGAAGTGGCGAGAAATGCACATGCCCAACCTCGATCGTGCCGTAGACCCGGTTGATGTTGAGATAGCTGGCCATCCCCACCGCCTTACCAGATACCAGATCGATGATCGCAAAGAAGATCGGTTCGTTGGAGAAACAGGTTTCCGACAGCCAGCTCTCGAACGCGGCAAGCGAGTCAAACGGACCGTAGGGCAGATAGCTCCAGTCCGCACCGGATGTTCCCACACTGAAGGCCGCATGCAGGTCGTCGGCGTGTTTTGCGATGTGGAGCGGCTCGACCCGGCAGTAGCGACCGATCAGCGTGTCGCGGGGCGGCATTTCAGGAATCGTCCAATCCGGGATCGGATGACCGACCTCCTGCCCCTGTTCATTCAATGTCGTCATGGCCTTACTCATCCAACCGAACTAAGGCCCGCGTGGTATGCGCCAGAATTCACTGACCTGAAACCATGTTGCGAACCAACTGAAACTGGTATCTTCGAACTCCATACGGATGGTGGCGAACTTCTGCAAGAACTCCCGAGCCACCATTCAATCGAGACGTTTAAGGCCGCGCAGCATGAAAACCAGTAGATCCTTCACCGAACGGCTCATTCAGCGGTTCTTCTACAAATACTACTCTCGCAACCTGCTTTACGAGCTGCAGCTGCGCGCGCGCGACGAAGCCGCCGACTACGTTCAGGAACACATGACCGAAGCGCAGATTTTCACTGCACATCAGCGGATCATCGAATACGCGGTCAAAAATGCCCAGCCGGGCGGCATGTTCATGGAATTTGGTGTCGCCACCGGCAACACCCTGCGCGAGATCGCATCGCATGCGCCAAGCGGTGCCACAGTTTATGGCTTCGACAGTTTCTCCGGCCTGCCGGACAACTGGACCGGACATGTCGAAACATCAGGTGCGTTCAAGCAGAAAGACGTCCCGAAGGTTCCGGCCAATACACAGCTGGTCCACGGCTATTTCGAAGACAGCTTGCCCGACTTCGTCAAAGCCCATGAAGGCCCGGTCAGCTTTGTCCATATCGACTGCGATCTCTACAGCTCGACCGTCACGATCCTTGAACATATCGGCCCCTGGCTGAAACCGGGCACCCATGTGCTGTTCGATGAATATTTCAACTATCCCAGCTGGAAACAGCACGAGCACAAGGCGTGGCGCGAATACTGCGACGCCAACAATGTGAACTACACCTATATCGGGTTCACCGCGCTCGACGGGCGGGTGCTGGTGCGGATCGACTAAATCCCCTTTCTGCTTAACGCGGCAGGAACACGAAGTTGAAGATGTAGTCCGCCTTGTTCGTGCAATTGCGGTGATGTGCGTCCAGATCGATATTGCCGATGCGGGTCAGCACATTGCCCTTCAGAGCATGGGTCTCGTAACCAAGCCCTTCAACGAACCGCAGAACCTCCGAGACGTCCCGCTTGATGTGGACTTCCTCGATCTCCACGACCATCACCGGCTTGTCCCGCGCGATGGTTTCCAAAGCGCCCTGCATCACCTGATACTCAAAACCTTCAACGTCGATCTTGATGAAGCCGATATCGCTGATCCCCAGATCATCAATCCGTTTGGCCTCGACCTCGACCCCGAGAAAGTCTCCATCGACCTTGATCTCGCTGAGTGAAGCGCCCTGATTGGAATAACCCTTGGCACTGTGCGGCACCCGCAATTCGGCCACGCCGTTGTAGTCCGCGAGGGCGAGTTGCTCGGCGACAACATTGTCAGCGACGTTGCGACGCAGGATATCGAACAGCTTGGGGTTGGGCTCATAGGCGTAGACCTGCCGGGACAACCCGGCCAGCCACCACGTCCAGACACCTTTGTTGGCACCCACATCGAGCGCAACGCGGTCGGGATCAACGATGAACGGCAACAACCCAAGCTCTCGCTCACCGCGCTGCAATTCCTTGCGGGCGCGATGGGCGATGTAGGTCCTGGGCGGGATCAGCCAGTTCTTGAGCTTTTCCTCGAAGGTCGACGGTACGGTGTTGGCCATACCGGGCTATTTCTTCTTCGGTGGAATAACCGGCAGCATCACATAGCTGGGATGGTTCGGCCCCGCATGGATGGTGACGTCACCACCGAAGATTTTCTTCGGCCGGTCTTTCGGATCGTCATGCAGGAAAGGCCCGCACCCATCGAGCGGATGGGCGAAATTCGAGAGATTCAGCGGCTCACCCGAATACACGTAATCCTTGCCCCGCACCGTCAGCGCCAGACGATAACCCGCCGGGATCACGATACAGGTCGGCCAAATTTCGATATCGAGTTCGTAGATCTGACCCGGCTTGAGCGGCTGCTTTTCGTCATGGGTGTGCCACGGACGCCATGGCTTCGACTTTTTGGTATCGAGCTTGCGATGGGAGGCCCGCAGCCAGCCCTGCGCGATCGGCGTATGAGGATCCACCGTGCCCTTGAAGGTGACTTCCTTCATGTCGGGCGTGAAGAGCCGCACAACAAGGAACAGATCGGCATCCACCGTAGATGACGACACGAAGAGCTTGGACGCCAGCGGGCCCGTGATCTCGGTGTCCTGATCCATCGGCGGCAGGAAGAAGGTCGCGCCGTCTCCCATACCTTCATAGGTGATCTTGCCTTTTCTGGACGGTGCCTTCGGCTCCAGGCTCATATGGGCGGTATCGAGATACTGCTTTTTCCATTTGGTGCGTTTGATCGGCCATTCGTTCTCGGTGCGCTCGACAAACTTCTCGCCGACATGCCGGACCTTGAGAAGCACCGGCGGCTTTTTCTCCCAGCCGTTCTTCTTGCCCTTCAGATAATGCGCGAAGAACTGCTTCTGCATCTCAACGCCATAGGGCGTGTAGAACTCGGTCCAGTGCTCCAGACCATGACCTTCGAGCCATTTTTCTTTTGAGCCGGCCTGATAGAAACCTTCGTAATTGCCCCGAGGATGCAGGCCCTGCCCGCCCCAGCTGGCCGGGGACAACAACGGCACTTTGATTTTCTTGAAATTCGGCTCGCGGGCCAGATACCAGTCATCCATCATTTCGCGTGACTGAATATCCTTCGCCATATCCGTGCGGTTCTTCTTGCGCTCGGCTTCGGACAGGCTCGGCGGTCCGGCCACCGGGTCACCATGTACCCAGCTGCGATAACCCTTGGACCCCGCGCCATACTGCACCGGCTGAACCTGCATTTCGTACCAGCTCTTGATGAAGGTACACAGGATGCCGCCATGGCGAGAAAACTCGCGGTAATAATCATTGGCCGCTTCCCACGCGCACATCGCGGCCAGATGCTTGGGCTGGCGTTCGGCCACCCACCACTGGTTCATGCCGTAATAGGAAATGCCGTTCAGACCGACCTTGCCGTTCGACCAGTCAGCCGTGCCGGCCCATTCAATGCATTCCACATAGTCATCGGTTTCCTTGGGCGACCAGGGGTCCATATAGCCTTCCGAACGACCCGCACCCCGGCTGTCGATGCGGACACAGGCATAGCCATCGGGCACCCACTGCTCGGGGTCGACCGTCTCCCAGCTCTGATACTTGTTGGTGGAACCCTTGACCGCATCGGGATGATCACCGGTGAACAGTTCCCAGGTCGTCGCGTACAAATCATCCTGCCAGGCCAGCCCCTTGCCATAGGGGCCCATGGTCATGATGACCGGGTATTTGCCCGCCTTGGTGGGGCGGAAGACATCGGCGCGCAGCACCGTGCCGTCTTCCATGGTGATCGGCAGATCCCAGTCGATCCGCATGCCGTCGCGAACTTCGGTCCACGATCCATCTTTGGCTTTGTTCTTCGGCTTACGCACTGTTGCTCTGGCCATATTTCCTACTCCCACTCAATTGTCCCCGGAGGTTTGGAGGTGATGTCATAGGTGACCCGGTTGATGCCTTGCACCTCGTTAATGATGCGCGTGGCCGTTTCGCCAAGGAATTCGTGAGAAAATGGGTAATAGTCTGCGGTCATACCGTCGACAGATGTCACAGCCCGTAATGCGCAGGCGAAGTCATAGGTTCGGCTATCGCCCATAACGCCCACGGTGCGCACAGGTAGGATGGCGACAAAGGCCTGCCAGATCT
>JABJAG010000257.1 GCA_018666195.1 Alphaproteobacteria bacterium | reverse complement strand
GTGGCGAACGGGCACTGGGCGCAATCCTCGATCACGATCAGATCATGCGCGGCGGCGATTTCCATGATCGGGTCCATGTCGGCGGCCATGCCGAAGATATGAACGACGATGATGGCTTTGGTGTTCGGTGTGATCTTTGAACGAATGCTTTCGGGGTCGAGGCAGTAGGTGGCCGGATCGATATCGGCAAAGATTGGCGTGGCGTTGTACACCATCGGCGCCACACAGGAGGCTGACATCGTGTAGGGAGAGACAATCACCTCGTCGCCCGCACCGACGCCCGCAGCACCGCAGGCCGCGTACAAACCGCTGGTAGCCGAGTTCACCGACACGGCGTGGGTCGCGCCAAAGGTCTCTGCCCATTCCTTTTCAAAAGCCTGGACTTCCGGGCCACCATAGAAGTCTTTGTGCCAGCCGCCGATGAAACGGGACAACACGCCACTTTCCATGACCTTGGCGACGGCGGCTTTCTCTGGCTCACCGATCACCTTGTAGGCCGGGAAGGGCTTTGTGCGGACGGGCGTACCGCCTGTCATCGCCAGTTCGGTCATGACGTCGTCCCCACAAGGCAGAGTTCTGAAATTTGTTGGCAGAGGCGCTCGACGGAGATGGCGGTCTCTGCATCGCTGGCCAGCGCCTCGCCGCGTGTCGCCGCGCCGTGGATGTTGTTGACGGCGCCGGCAAGCGCTCTGTCGAGCTTGGTCTCGGTGAGACTGCCTTCACTCAGATGGGTGCGGCCGGGAAACAGACGATGCTCTTCGGTGCGGCGGCGGCGGACGCGGAAGCCAGAATCCTCGATTCGAATAACGCCGCCCGCGCAAGCGATCTCGGCTTCAAAGCGGGCATAGTCCCTGCTGTTGCTGCCGATCAGATAGATCGGGACATTGTTGCCACTGGTCAGCACTGCATCGATGGTGGGGTCCTCGGCTGAAAAGTCTTCGGTTTGGCGCAGCGCCTGTTGCGGTGTCAGCGGGCCGATCAGAAACTGGATCAGGTCGAGCATGTGGCTGCCCGTGTGGAACAGCCCTTTTGCGTAAAACGCCGTGACCGAACGCAGTTCGCCCCAGTCACCGGATGTCAGCTCGTCGCGCAGGGTGGTCATCTCGTGATCCCAGCGCCGCAGATAGTTAACGCAGATACTTTTGCCGGCCGCCTTGTAGGCCTTGTCCAGGTCTTCGGATCGCGCCGGGTCACCGGTCATTGGCTTCTCGCAAAAGACAATCTGCGCCGAACTGGCGAGCAGCCGGGTCAGAACCGCCTCATGGGTATGGGTCGGGGAGCAGATGCTCGCCACGTCGAGGCCGTCTTGTTCCTTGAGGCATTCATCGAGATCGCCAAACCCCGACATGATGTCCCACTTGTCCATAAAGGCCCGCCGCCGCGCCGCATCCGGATCGATACAAGCGACCACATCAAACCGTCCATCCGCCCGATAGGCACCGGCATGGCTGAGTACACTCGTCCCGTCCGTCGACTCATCGTAGCCGCCCGCAATATCTCCGCAGCCGATGATCATGGTGGAGAGGGTTTCGCTATCGGCCGTCATTGCCATCCAGAAACGTGAGCATGTCAGACAGATCGAAATTGGGCTTTGCAGGATAGAGCGCTTCAAACACCCGGCGGATCACTTTCAGATCTTCCGGCGTGTCGAGGGTCAGTCGCGTCTCGGGCGCCTGGTGATGGTGCGGCGCCGTCACCGCAGCGATCTTGTAGAGATCGGGGTTGTTGTAAATGAACAGCGAGACATGTTCCCGGTCATCGGGAGCGTCGGTGCGCTGTGCCACGTCAGCCAGAATGTGTGTGGCGAAAATTTGAGTGTCCATGCCGACAGGGTAAGTACGCGGTGCCAGTGCGTTCGACACATAGTCGGCGTCACCGGCCAGATAGTATTCTGTGACTTCGGACACAATCGCCGGATCGATCAGGGGACAATCGCCGGTGGTTTCAACAATCAAGTCGACATTGTTGGCCTGCGCGGCGGAAAGGACCCGGTCCAGGACATCGTGTTCTGAACCGCGATAACAGCCAACACCGAGCTGCTCCGCGAGCTCGGCCACCGGATCGTCAGTCGCGTTGACGGTGGTCGCAACGATGATGTCATCCAGTTGCGGCACGCGCTGTAGTCGCGCGATCATATGCGCGAGCATGGGTTTGCCTGCCGCTTCCATCAGCACCTTTCCGGGCAGACGCGTCGAGGTCATGCGGGCCTCGATGGTTGCGCAGATGCGCGGCGCGGCGCTCATTCGACCAGATCCCATGAGACGGCCGTACCACGCGAGACAGCTGTTTTGGCGCGACGGCCGAGGACCTCAGGCAGGTGCTTGGGAGCGAGGCCGAAGCCCGGCCGAATCGAGCGTACATGTACGTCGGTGAATATTTCTCCTGCTGCGATGTCTTCGACCACATACAGTGAACGGCGGAATATGGCGTTGCCCGCTTCGCTTTCCTTTCGTTCGTAGTCGATTTTGCCAAGAGCCTCCCAGGCGTCACGGCAGCTGGAGACGAGAAGGGCGAGTTCGTCAGGTTCGAGGGAGAACGAGGAATCCGGTCCGCCGTCATCGCGTGACAGCGTGACGTGCTTTTCGATCAGGGTGGCGCCCAGGCTTACGGCCGCGACCGAAACGGCTGTACCAAGTGTGTGGTCTGACAACCCGACAACGGCACCAAAGCGCTCAGCAATATCAGCAATCGTGCGCAGGTTTGAATCACCCGGCGGTGCTGGATAGCCACTCACACAATGCAGCAGGACGATGTCTACACACCCGGCGTTGCGCGCGGTGCTAACGGCCTCATCAATTTCGTCGCGGTTGGCCATGCCGGTTGAAATGATCATCGGTTTCCCGGTGGCTGCGACCCGCGCGATCAGTGGCAGGTCGACAGCTTCGAAGGATGCGATTTTGTAGGCTGGAACCTTGAGTGTTTCGAGAAAATCAACTGCCGTCCCATCGAAAGGGGCGCTGAACATGGTGATGCCCACATCACGGGCCTTATCGAACAGGGCCTGATGCCAGGCCCAGGGCGTGTGGGCCTCATCATAGAGTTCATGCAAGCTGCGCCCATCCCAAAGGCCTCCCGAAATCCGGAACTCCGGCGAATCATGGTCAATGGTGATGGTGTCAGCGGTATAGGTCTGCAGTTTGACGGCGTCGGCGCCAGCTTTCGCGGCCATCTCAACCAGCGCCAATGCGCGGTCCAGATCGCCATTGTGATTGCCTGACAACTCCGCGACGATATATGGCGGATGCGCGGGCCCGATAGGACGTCCGGCGATCTCGAAAGGTTTCTTGTCGGGCGTGGTCATGCTTCAGCTTTGCGGAACAATATGCGCACTGTTGAGTGCGCGGATTGCGGGGTTGGCTTCCAGATAGGCCATCACATCTTCGGTCGTGAAGGCCGCGTTGATCGGATAGAGGGCATCATACACGCGGGTGACCAATTCGAGATCTTCCGGGTAGTCGACCGTCAGCCGAATGGCAGATTGGTTGGGTGTTCCCGTGTGGGATCCCAGTCGGAAGCGGTCGGGGTTGTTGTAGAGGAACGGTGTCACGTGCTCACGATCATAGGGGTTATCGGTTTCCTGACTGGCGGTGACAAGCGCATCGAATGTCATGGCCTCGACATCCAGTCCATGGGGCCAGGTGCGTTCCAGTGTGTTGCTGGCATAGTCAAAGCCGCCAGCCCGTAAATGGTTTGTCAGACCGTCGACCACGACCGGGTCGGTCAGGGGGCAGTCCGCTGTCAGTCGCAGAACGATGCCCGCCGTGCTTTCAGTTGCAGCTCCCACAAAGCGTCCCAGAACGTCCTGCAATGATCCACGAAAGCAGGTGATGCCAGATTGCGCGCATAGCTCAACGATGGCGTTGTCATCGAGTTCGGTGCTGGTCGCAACAACAACTTCGTCAATGGTGCTGGCGCGGTCCAGTCGCTCGAGTTGTCTTAGCATCATCGGCTGGCCCATCACTGGTGCCAGCACTTTCCCGGGAAGCCGAGACGACGACATGCGAGC
>JABJAG010000256.1 GCA_018666195.1 Alphaproteobacteria bacterium | reverse complement strand
GTGCCTTCAGCGGAACGCCCGCATCCATCATCGAGAGCGAAGCACCACACACGGATGCCATGGAGGAAGACCCGTTGGATTCGGTGATCTCGGAGACCACGCGGATCGTGTAGGGGAAGTCTTCCTTGGCCGGCAGAACCGGGCGCACCGCGCGCCAGGCCAGCTTGCCATGGCCGATTTCACGACGGCCGGTAAAGCCCATACGACCGGCTTCACCCACCGAGTAAGGCGGGAAGTTGTAGTGAAGCATGAAGTGCTGGCGATACTCACCTTCCAGCGCATCGATGATCTGCTCATCCTGACCGGTGCCGAGTGTGGCAACGACGAGGCCCTGGGTCTCACCCCGGGTGAACAAAGCCGAACCATGGGAGCGCGGCAGCACCGAAATCTGACAGTCGATCGGCCGGACGGTCTTGGTGTCACGGCCATCAATACGGTTGCCCGTATCAATGATGTCGCGACGCACAACGTCCTTTTCCAGGGTCTTCAACGGACCGCTGGCGATTCCCTGCTCTTCTTCGGAGAGCTGCTCCATGACAGACGTCTTGGCCGCAGACACTTTCTCCTGACGGGCCAGCTTGTCTTTCTCGGTGTAAGCCTCACGGATGGCGCTTTCGCCCAATTCGCGAACCTTGGCTTCGAGATCAAGGATATTCTGCGGGGTCTCGCTGATCGCGCGCGGCTCCTTGGCCGCCACTTCAGCAACAGAGATGATCAGATCGATCACCTGCTGATAGGCCTCATGGCCAAACATGACCGCACCGAGCATGATTTCTTCCGAAAGCTCATGCGCTTCGGATTCAACCATCAGCACGCCTTCGGCCGTGCCGGCAACAATCAGGTCCAGCTGGGATTCAGTAAGCTGATCGGCGGTCGGGTTGAGCACATACTCACCATCGACATAACCAACACGTGCCGCACCAATCGGTCCGAGGAACGGAAGCCCCGAAATCGTCAGCGCTGCAGAGGTGCCGACGAGCGCCGCGATGTCCGGATCATTTTCCAGATCGTGGCTGACGGTGGTGCAGATCACCTGGGTTTCGTTGCGATAGCTCTTGTGAAAGAGCGGGCGGATCGGACGATCAATGAGACGGGAGGTCAGAACCTCTTTCTCGGTCGGGCGCGCTTCGCGCTTGAAGAATCCGCCGGGGATCTTGCCCGCAGCATAGGTCTTCTCCTGGTAGTGAACTGTCAGCGGGAAGAAATAGATTCCTTCCTTCGGCTTGTGCTGGCCAACGGCCGTGCAAAGCACTGATGATTCGCCATAGGTGACGAGAACGGCCCCGTCAGCCTGTCGGGCAATACGCCCGGTTTCGATGGACAGGGTACGCCCGCCCCACTCAATTTCTTTACGGACAATGTCAAACATCATCTATCTCCAACCTGCGTCATTCGTTCGGGCCTATCCCGAATCAAACGCCCCGTGCCCTCGGGGTCATCGCGCCGTCACGCAGCAAATCTGTTTTGACGACGAGTTCGCGGACCTTCCGCGCGAGCAAGCACCCGGGACACCGAATTGCATCCCATGGTGCTTTATCAGAGGTGCCGGGCTATGCCCGCACCGTTCTTTATGGGGATCCGCAACTAGCGGCGGATGCCACAACGCTCGATCAAGCTACGATAGCGCGCTTCATCCTTGCGCTTCACATAGTCGAGCAAACGACGACGCAAACCCACCATCTGGAGGAGTCCGCGGCGTGAATGATGGTCCTTGGCATGGGTCTGCAGATGACCGGTCAGGTTCGCAATCCGCTCCGTGAGGATGGCGACCTGGACTTCGGGTGAACCCGTGTCCCCAGGCTTGGTTTCATATTCTTTGATAAGTTCAGTCTTACGCTCAGCCGTAATCGACATGGCAATTATTCTCCCGGCATCAAAGGTTTAAAACGCGGACCGGACGGATTTGAATTCCGTCAATGCGAACAAGCGCCACGGGCGTTGTCGCTTCAAGTACAAGAACGATTCCATCGTCCCCGGCACTCGCAATCCGTTCCTTGTCCTGCGGTCGCAGAACCGGAACTGCCTGCCCATTTCGAAGCATATTCGCTTCACGTTCCGACAAGGCCAGCGCCGGGATGCCGTCCAGCGCGGTCTCAACCGGTAACAATATGGGTGAGGCGGCGGCACTATGGCCAAGTTGTTCCAGCTTTTCCAGCGAAATCGAAGCCTCTTCGGAGAACGGTCCGACCGACATGCGCCGCAAATCCGACAAATGCCCGCAGGTGCCCACAGCGATGGCCAGATCGCGCGCCAAAGCCCGCATATACGCGCCTTTTCCCGAGGTCACGGTGAACCGCGCGGTGTTGGTATCGATGATGTCCAACAGGTCAAAAGCGTGAACATCGATAAATCGCGAGGTCATTTCGAAATCTTCGCCGGCGCGCGCCTTCGCATAGGCCCGCTCGCCGTCGATCTTGATCGCCGAATAGGCCGGGGGCACCTGTTCAATATGGCCCACAAAGGCGGGCAAGGCCGCTTCGATTTCGGCCTGATCGGGGCGTGCATCGCTGGTTTCAACCACTTCGCCATCCGCATCATCTGTGGTGGTGCGCGCGCCCCAATGAACCGTGAACGCATAGCGTTTCGAGCTGTCGGTCACATAGGGCATGGTCTTGGTGGCTTCGCCGAGCGCGATGGGCAAAATGCCGGTCGCCGAAGGGTCGAGCGTTCCCGCATGACCGAGCTTTGCCGCGCCAGTCGCGCGACGGACCGCATTCACACAGGCTGAAGAGGTCAGGCCAGCTGGTTTGTCGAGATTGATCCAGCCGCTGATCGGCAGGCCCTTACGTTTGCGCCCCATCAGGACGCGTCCGTTTCCGAGCCCGCTTCCGCGTCTGCATCGGGTTCATCGTCTTCCAGCCCACTGGTGAATTCCGGACTGTGCATGATCCGGTCGATCCGGGTGGCCTCATCGAAGCTTTCGTCATGTACGAAATGCAGCGCGGGGAGATATCGCAGCTTCACCATTCTGGCGAGCTGACCGCGCAGATAGGCCGAAGCGCGCTGCAGGGCCTCCACCATCGGTTCAGCATCGCCTTCCAGCGGCAGCACAAAAGCCGTGGCGTTGCGCAAATCGGGACTGATGCGAACTTCGGTCACCGTGATGACCCGGCCAACAAGATCGGGATCGCGAAACTCGGCCCGCAACATGATGGCAGACAGCGCATGGCGGATTTCCTCGCCCACGCGCAACTGGCGCTGGGTCGGCGGCTTGCCGTTCCGGTCTTTTGATGCACGTCGTGCCATGGGCGTGATACCCGTCGGAGTTGGCCGCTAGGCCTCGAGCCGGCGCGCGATCTCCTGGACCTCAAAGCAATCGACAATATCGCCGACCTGGATGTCGTTGTAGTTCTCCAGCGCGATACCGCACTCATAACCGTTCTGAACTTCGCGGACATCGTCCTTGAAACGACGCAACGTGCCGAGCTGTCCTTCGTGGATCACCACGCTGTCGCGGGTGAGGCGAATTTTGGAATCGCGGCGAATAAGACCATCGGTGACCATGCAACCGGCAACCTTGCCGACCTTGGAGACACTGAAAACTTCGCGAATTTCTGCCGAGCCGAGCAGGTTTTCCTGGATCGTCGGAGCCAGCTCACCTTCCAGCATCGCGCGGATATCATCCACGACATTGTAGATCACGTTGTAATAGCGGATCTCAACCTGGTCACGCTTGGCCTGATCGCGCGCCTGCGGGATGGCCCGCACGTTAAAGCCGATCAACAGGCCGTTGTTGACGCTGGCCAGCGAAACATCGGATTCAGTGATCCCGCCGACACCGGCGTGGAGCACGAGAACCTTCACCTCATCGGTAGACATATTGTTCAGGGCGCCAACAATGGCCTCAACCGAACCCTGCACGTCACCCTTGATGACCACCGGAACTTCGGCAGCTTCACCGGCTTTGATCTGCTCAAACATCTCATCGAGACTGCCGCGCGCACCTGCAACAACACGCTTGTCGCGAATGACATCCTGACGATATTCAACAACTTCACGCGCCCGCGCATCGTTCTCAACCACAGCAAAATCGTCACCCGCCTGCGGCGCACCGTTAAGGCCAAGAACCTCAACCGGCTCTGACGGGCCAGCAGATTTGATGTTCTCACCACGGTCGTTGATCAGCGCACGGACCCGGCCCCACTCGGCACCGGCCACAAAGATATCACCGACACTGAGCGTTCCGCCCTGTACCAGCACGGTGGCAACGGCGCCACGGCCAGCTTCAAGCTGTGCTTCGATCACCGCACCAAACGCAGCACGTTCAGGGTTGGCGGTCAGTTCGAGAACTTCGGCCTGCAGCGTAATCGCTTCGGTCAGCGTGTCGAGACCCATCCGGGTCGTGGCTGAAATCTCGATCACCTGAACATCGCCACCCATTTGCTCGGGGACGATTTCGTGGGACAGCAATTCTGTCTGGATTCGCGTGGAATCGGCAGCCGGCAAATCCATCTTGTTGACCGCAACGATGATCGGCACTTCGGCCGCGCGTGCGTGATTGATGGCTTCAATGGTCTGCGGCTGAACGCCGTCATCAGCGGCAACCACCAGAATGACAATATCGGTCACATGGGCACCGCGCTGGCGCATGGATGTGAACGCCGCATGGCCCGGTGTGTCAATGAAGCTGATCTTCTCGCCGGTTTCCAGCTCTACCTGATAAGCACCAATATGCTGGGTGATACCACCGGCTTCGCCGCGCACCACATCGGTGGAACGCAAGGCATCAAGCAACGAGGTCTTGCCGTGATCGACGTGGCCCATGACCGTGACGACAGGCGGACGTGACACACGAATGCCATCATCATCCTCGACAGATGCGCCAAGATTGAGCTCCACATCAGAGGCCGATGTCAGTTTCGGACTGTGACCGAATTCCTCAACCACGAGCTGAGCGGTTTCCTGATCGATGTTCTGGTTGGTCGTGGCCATCACACCCATTTTCATGAGGGACTTGATGACCTCGTTGGCGCGCTCGGCCATGCGATTGGCCAACTCACCGACGGAAATAACATCAGGGATCGAAACTTCACGGACAACCTTGGCCGAACTGCCGCCGCCACCGGTGTCACGTGAACGCTGCTGGCGCTCACGTTCCTGCTTGCGACGGAACGCGGCAACGGAACGCTGGCGCGCGCCGCCTTCATCGTTGAGCGCCTCGGAGATGGTCAGCTTGCCGCTGCGGCGTTTGCGTTCGCCCTTTGTACGGCTGGTCGGGCGGGCCGGCGCTTCAGCCGGAGCCGCGCCACCACGAGACTTACGACGATCCGGCGTGGCCTCGCCTTCATCAATCACATCAGCCTTGACCTCGACCTCAAGCGCGGCGCGCTTGCGCTCGGCATCCGCCGCGCGCTGGGAGGCTTCATCGGCCATCCGCTGTGCTTCAGCTTCGGCGGCACGACGGGCTTCTTCTTCAATCTCACGGCGCGAGCGGGTTTCCACAACCGGTGCTTCTTCGACGACCGCCGCGGCCTCGGCAGCTTCAGCGGCTTCTACAACTTCCGCGACCTCAGCCTCCTGAGCATCCTCAACGGCGGTGACCTTGGCTTCCGCTTCGGCGGCTTCCTTCGCCTTGGCCAGCGCTTCTTCTTCAGCCTTGGCAGCGGCCTCTTCAGCTTCACCCGCCTTGCGGGCCTCTTCGAGAGCGATTTGGGCTGCCGCGCTTTCACGCGCCGCTTCCTCGGCTGCCTTGCGGGCCTCTTCGAGGGCACGGGCACGGGTGGCCTGCTCGGCGTCGGTCAGGGTGCGGCCGGGTTTGGGGTCCGGTGCAGCAACCGGGGCTTCAACGGGCGCAGCCTCGGGTGCGGCCTCGAAGACCTCATCCTGCGGCGCGTCCTTGATCTCGGTCATCTCGCCGGCAGCGCCTTGCTGGAAGGTGCGCTTTTTCTTGACCTCAACCGTTACGGTTTTGGTACGGCCATGGCTAAAGCTCTGGCGAACCTGACCACCTTCAACAGTCTTCTTCAGCTCGAGCTTGCTAGGCTTGGAGAGACTCAAAGGTTTCTTTTTCTTCTTGTCGTCGTTTTCGGTCGCGTTCGCCATAATCTCTATTCCATCACTTCATCATCGCCAGCAACACCATCCATCGGCGCGCATTCGCCGCGATAGGTCATCAGCCTGTTTGCCGCGTCACAAACCTGGCGCGCGGCACCACCGGGCAGGACAAGGGCGTGAACGCTACGTTCACGACCCGAAACCTGTCCCAGCGTCGCGGCATCGAAAATGTCGATCCGCGCAACGTCATTCACATGGGCCGCCAACTGGGCCACCTTCTGGCGCCCATCGGCACCGGCATCGCTGGCACACAACAATGCCGCCTGCCCGAATTCTTCGTGTCGCACGCCCGAACCGGCCAACCCTGCAAGGGCACCGCGGACCTTTTCAAACCCCGACACATATTCACCCGACTTGCGCGCCATCGTCAGTGCGCTCAGGGCACGCCGAACCAGTTCTGCCTCGATAAAGGCCTCCAGGCTTTCACCTTTCGGACCCGTCATGGGTGTGACAGATCGCCGTGCACCGCGCGCAAAAACGCGCTTTTCACAAGCCTGCGCGACTATATCGCGCTGCCCAATCAACCACAATCCGCGCCCCGGAAGGCGTTTGTCGAGATCGGGCACCACCAGATCATCCGGCCCCACCACGAAACGCATCAGCTCGGCGCGCGGGCGCACCTCTCCGGTCACCAGACAGCGCCGTTCGGGCGCGCTCTTGACCGGAGGCAGGGTCGTTTCGGACTGAGGCTGGTCGACAGACATCACCGTTGCGGGCACTCCCAGTTCATTCCGGACTATTCGCCGGGCTCAGCCGGCGGATTGGCCGGTGCAAAGACAGCTTCGGCCGTCGCCAGTTCTGCCGAACGAATCTCGGCAGGCGTCTCGACGACCTCTTCAACTTCAGCGTCCGGATCAACTTCAGGCTCCGGCGCAATAACATCATCGCCATAGACCGAAACGCGTGCGGCCATGATGACCTGATTGGCCTCTTCGGCCGTCACCGGGCTCTGACGCACAAGGCGTCCGATCTCATGATCTGCCATATCAAACAGATCATCGAGCTTCACATCGGTTTCGATGTCCATGAAAATAAAGCGGTATTCATCGGGCATAAGACCAGCAAGGTCTTCCGACGACGTCACACCGTTCTGGCCAAGGCGTACAGCCTTGTCGAGCGTGACACCGGCCACAGTGAGCATGGCGTCATCAACCCCGAGCTTCTTACGCTCGACATCCAGCTTGGCGTCACGTTCCTCAAGCCATGCCTGGGCACGCGCCTGCAGTTCTTCGCCGATATCCTCGTCGAAGCCCTCGATGACGGTCAGATCCTCGATCGGAACGAACGCGACCTCTTCGACCGTGGCAAAGCCTTCGGTCACCAGCAGATGTGCGATGACATCTTCGACATCAAGCGCGCCGATGAACATCTCGCTGCGCGAGTTGAACTCGTCCTGACGACGCTGGGATTCCTCTTCATCCGTGAGAATGTCGATATCCCAGCCCGAAAGCATGGAGGCCAGACGCACGTTCTGGCCACGGCGACCAATGGCCAGCGAAAGCTGCTCATCGGGGACCACAACCTCGATCTTGTTGGCGTCCTCATCGAGCACAACCTTGGAGACCTCAGCCGGCGCAAGCGCGTTGACCACAAAGGTCGCGGGATCGGGAGACCACGGAATGATGTCGATTTTCTCGCCCTGGAGCTCACCCACCACGGCCTGCACGCGCGAGCCGCGCATACCAACACAGGCGCCGACCGGATCGATCGAGGTGTCCTTGGAGATCACGGCGATCTTTGCTCGACTTCCCGGATCACGGGCCGCGGCGCGGATTTCGATGATGCCGTCATAGATTTCCGGCACTTCCTGCGCAAACAGCGACTTCATGAATTCCGGACGCGTACGGGTCAGAAAAATCTGTGGGCCACGCTGTTCGCGGCGGACGTCGTAGATAAACGCACGGATACGGTCACCCGGGCGCTGGTTTTCACGCGGCAGCGCTTCATCGCGGCGCATCACACCCTCGGCGCGCCCCAGATCGACAGTCACATTGCCGTATTCGACGCGCTTGACGAGACCGTTCACAACTTCGCCCATGCGATCCTTGTATTCCTCGAACTGGCGCTCGCGCTCGGCATCACGCACACGCTGCACGATCACCTGCTTGGCGGTCTGCGCGGCGATACGTCCGAAATCGATCGGCGGCAACTCATCGACCAGAAACTCTCCGATCTCGGCATCGGCTTTCTCAGCCTGGGCCTGTTCGAGAGTCAGCTGGGTGTGCTCATCCTCAATCTCCACGACAACTTCGCGATAGCGGGCCAGCGAGATATGGCCGCCATCCCGGTCAATGACCGCGCGGATATCATGCTCGGGCCCATATTTGTTGCGCCCGGCCTTTTGAATGGCCTGCTCCATCGCAGTGATGACTTCTTCGCGCTCAATGCCCTTTTCGCGCGCGACAGCGTCTGCGACGGCGAGCATTTCAATACGGCTGGGACCACCAGACTCCATGTTCTCTATCCTTCGTTCATCCGGCCCTTCTGGGCCGCTGCAATAAGTTCATCGGTCAGCACGAGCTTCGCCTTGGCAACATCGGAAACCGGAAGCACGATCTCTTCGTCCTCCGTATCCGGATCAGCCAGGCGCACCATACCCTCGTTGAGGCCCAGGAGCAGCCCGCGAAAACGCCGGCGACCATCCACGGCCTGTTTCAGTTCAACCTTTGCCTCAAACCCGACAAAGCTGTCGAAATCCTTCGAACGCGTCAGCGGACGATCAATGCCCGGGGACCCGACTTCAAGCTCATAGGCCTCCGAAATCGGATCCGCCACATCGAGCAAAGCCGATACGGTTCGGCTGGCCAGTGTGCAATCATCGATCGTGACCTCTTCGCCGTCGATCCGGTCGAACATGATCTGCAGGATCGGCTTCTGGCCGCCACCGAAATGCACGCGCACAAGTTCATATCCCAGATCAACAAGCGAGGGCTCGATGATGGACATGACCTGATCGGTCCGGGGGTTTTCGCTCACAAGATTCAAGTCTTTAATCAACTCCAACAGCAACAAGCCCGGTGTCCGCAATCCGAAATGCGGATAACAAAAAAGGCGGCGCCGGTTTTCACCCGGGCCACCCCTTACTGTCTGTCACCAGACTGTTGGGCCTTTGTTGACGCGGAATATAGGGGAAATTGCAAAAAAGGCAAGCAGTTGTCGAACCCCTCAAGCGCCTGTACGCGGCACCCGACGATATCGCAGAAACGTGGATCCGGGCCCACCGCTGCGATTCTTTCCTTCATAACGCGTGTCGGGCCAATCCACGGGTCGGGTTGTCCAGTCTTCAGCCTTCTCGGCCAGCCAGACAAACCCGTCATGTGCTTCGAGATGGCGGAGCATCCAGACGAGGTAGTCCTGATCGTCCGTCGCCAGCCGCAACTCCGCACCATCCTTCATCACCCGGGCAAGTTCATCGAGCATGGTGGTGCTGACAATCCGTCGCCGATGATGCCGCAATTTCGGCCAGGGATCGGGAAACAGGATAAATGCCCGGTCAAGCGACCCCGCCTCCAGCCGCGCCAGCATGGGGCGGACGTCATCGGCCAGAATGCGGATATTGGTCAGATCCTGCGCATCGATCTCGGCGAGCAACCGCGCAACACCGTTGAGATAGGGCTCAGCGCCGAGCATCCCAATCCAGGGATTCTGCGCCGCCTGCCATGCGAGATGTTCACCCGCGCCAAAACCGATTTCCAGCCAGACCTCACGCGGATCATCGGCCAACCACATGCTTGGGTCGACAAGCCCATCGCCCGCGGGCAGCACGATAGAAATTTCGGGAAGTACGGTTTCAAGCAGCCGCTCGCGACCGGGGCGCAATTTGCGCCCACGGCGACGACCGTAGAATTGCGGATCGCTATCCGCCGGTTTGGTTGCCATCTGTTGCAGCAGGCAAGCCTGCCGTCCCGTTTCGCGAGGCGACGTGCCTAAAGAGCGTTGTGAAGCGCGTCAACGAGGTCGGTCTTCTCCCAGGAGAAGCCGCCATCGGCGTCCGGCTGGCGTCCGAAATGGCCATAAGCTGCTGTCCGCTCATAAATCGGGCGGTTCAGCTGCAGATGTTCACGAATGCCACGCGGGCTGAGATCCATCGCCTCCTGAACCGCTTCGGCCAGCTTCTCTTCATCCACTTTTCCGGTGCCATAGGTCTCGACATAGACCGAAAGCGGCTTGGAGACGCCGATCGCATAAGCGACCTGGATCGTGCAGCGCTCAGCCAGTTCGGCGGCGACCACATTCTTGGCGAGATAGCGCGTGGCATAAGCCGCCGAGCGATCCACCTTGGTCGGATCCTTGCCGGAGAATGCACCACCACCATGGGGGGCCGCACCGCCATAGGTATCAACGATGATCTTGCGACCCGTGAGGCCGGCATCTCCGTCCGGGCCACCAATCACGAAGCGACCGGTCGGGTTCACATAGAATTCGTCTTCCGGGCACATCCAGCCGTCGGGAAGAATGCTTTCCACATGGGGGCGCACGATCTTGCGCACGTCGTCCTGGCTCAGTTCCTCGGCATGCTGGGTCGAGACAACCACGGAGGTGGCGCCAACCGGCTTGCCATTCTCATAGCGCAGGGTGACCTGACTTTTTGAATCCGGTCCGAGGCCCAATCCGGCGTCCGCGTGGCGGGCTTCGGCGAGCGAGCGCAGAATGGAATGTGAATAATGGATCGGGGCCGGCATGAGGACATCGGTCTCACGGCAGGCATACCCGAACATCAGGCCCTGATCACCCGCGCCTTCATCCTTGTTACCAGCAGCATCAACGCCCTGGGCGATATCCACTGACTGCGCATGGACGTGGCAATTAACATCGGCGTTTTTCCAGTGAAAACCGTCCTGCTCGTAGCCAATCGCCTTGACCGCAGCGCGTGCAATTTCTTCCATGCGCGCAGCGTCAATCTCTGCCGGGCCGCGGACTTCACCGGCCATCACGATACGATTGGTGGTGGTCAGGGTCTCAACAGCTACACGGCTCTGCGGGTCGCCCGTCAGGAACGCATCGACAACGGCATCGGAAATCCGATCGCAAACCTTGTCAGGATGTCCCTCGGACACGGACTCACTGGTAAAAAGATAATTTCCTTTGGACACGGGAATCGGCCCCCTGCAATCGTTACGAATGTCAGCGGTCAAAGACCGCGTTTGGCTGGGATCAACTTGATCGTGAATGCCCGGCAAACGCCAACGCCCGAGCGGGCCGGTTTTGCAGGAATGAACCCCGTTGCGTCAAGCCGTATCCCTGCGTCGGCCCAGAACCCACCCGAATACAATCAGGGCAAAACCCAAAATCATCGGAACAAGGTCTCCCCAGCGCGCATAGAATGTCGGCGCGAGAGCCTGCGGCAGGTCACTGTCGAGCACACCCGCGACCCCAATTCCGAGCTGCGCGCGAACCCGGCCATAGGGGTCAATGACTGCAGAGATTCCAGTGTTTGCCGCCCGCACCATAGGTAGGCCTTCTTCGACTGCACGGGTGGAAACGATGGCAAAATGCTGACGGGGACCCGCAAAGTTTCCAAACCAGGCATCATTGGTAATGTTCAGCAGCCAGCTTGGACGTTCGTCCTGCGGCGTCACACGCCCGGGGAAAATTGCTTCGTAGCAAATCAGCGGGCTGGCCGGCGGCAAACCCTCTATGCGCAGCAATTCACGCCCCGCCCCCGGGGTAAAGTCACCCTGCCCCGGAACAATTTTCTCCACCGGCAAAATGCCACGCAACGGCACATACTCCCCAAACGGAACAAGGTGGGATTTGTCGTAGGCCTGCTGAACATTGGCCGCGCCATCGATCACCAGCATCGCATTGTGCAATTGACGTTCGTTTGTATGAAACGCACTCCGCACGCTGCCTGTGATCAGGGCGCCGCCGACGGGCACTGCACGGCCCGCCTGCACGCGTGCCGAGATATCATTCGCCAGAAAAAACGGCACGGCTGTTTCCGGCCAGATAATATGGGTCGGCTTGACCTCCGACGCAGCGCGACTGAACGCGACATGCCGTTCGAGATGCTGCAGTCGCAGCCGCGGGTCCCATTTGTCACGCTGGGCAATATTCGCTTGCACAATCCGCAACCGGACATCTGGAACAATACTGTCCTGCGCACCCGCCAACCGAACAGCACCCAGCGCCGCGATCATTCCCGGCAGGGCAATCGTAAATCCAGCGATCAGCATCCATTGCTGGCCAGGACGCAACCTCGCCGAACCAAGAACCGCAGGCATGGCAGCGGCCAGCACGGTCACCGTGCCCAGACCAAGCACACCCAGGAATGCCGTCCCCTGCAGAACCGGCAAACCCAGTTCGTTTCCGGCCCAGACATATCCGATGAGGTTCCAGGGAAATCCGGTGAACACATATCCGCGCATGAGTTCCACGAGCGTCCAGAGCCCGGCCAGGGCAATAACGCGTGGGACAATGGCCGTCCCAAATCGAGCGAACGCCAACGCGCCGCAAACAAATGCCGGGAACACAGCCAGAAGCGCTGCCAGCCCCAACCATGCAATAGGTATCATCCAGGCAGTGCGGCCCGGATCAACGAGCATGGGCTCCACAATCCAGTGAAGCCCGACAAAGAAATGCCCGAGTCCGAACCAGAAACCAACCATGAGGCTAAGGCGAAATGGTCGCGGGCCGCCATCCGTAGCTTCCAGCATCCACACAAGACCCGTAAAGGCCAGAACAAGTACCGGAAGAATGTGGAAAGGCGGGAGTGCAAGCGCCGAGACACCGCCCAGTCCAATCGCCAGGAGCGCGCGGCGCCAACCCGTTTGCGAACGGAGACCTTCAGCGAGCGGCGCAAACATGCGGGCCACTCCGTAGGCTCATGAGTCCGTGGTTCCCACGTCACCCGAACGCGGGTCGCGGACGCGCAATCGCTTGATACGCCGTGCATCAGCATCCACAACTTCAAACTCGACACCCGAAGGATGAGTCACGACTTCACTGCGCCGCGGGACACGATCGATCAGTGCGAACACGACACCACCCAGGGTGTCACTTTCCTCGCGCTCATCTTCGGTCAGAAACGAGCCTATGAGCTCCTCAAGATCTTCGATCTCTACGCGCGCATCTGCCAGGATCGAACCATCAGGATTGCGCGCGAAGGTCGGGCCGTCCTCTTCATCATGTT
This sequence comes from Alphaproteobacteria bacterium, assembly GCA_018666195.1. Classification (GTDB taxonomy): domain Bacteria; phylum Pseudomonadota; class Alphaproteobacteria; order UBA6615; family UBA6615; genus JABJAG01. The sequence continues at coordinate 4,149 of JABJAG010000256.1, read as the reverse complement.
CATCCTCGATCTCGCCGACGATCTCCTCGACCAGATCCTCAATCGTGACCAGACCGTCGACCCCGCCGAACTCATCCACAACGATCGCCATGTGGGTGCGCTGGGCACGCATCTCCAACAACAGATCAAGAACCCGGATCGATGGCGCCGCGAAAAGAATGTCGCGCTGAAGCTTACTCACCGGCTCCTGAGGAGAAGTGCGGATCGCTGCCAACACATCCTTGATATGGACAAACCCCACAACTTCATCGAGCTGTTCACGGAATATCGGCAGGCGGGAATGCGCCTCTTTGCCAATCAGGTCGGCCACAGTGTGGAGCGCCGAGGTTTCGTCAATGGCCACAATATCCGCCCGCGGGATCATCACATCTTCTGCCGTCAGATCCGGCAGCTTGAGGATATTCGCAATCAGCGCGCTTTCCTCGGGGTTGATCGCAGCTGCCTCCCCGGCGGGTTCTTCGATCAGCCCTTCGATCGTTTCACGAACGGAGCTCTCACCATTCCGGCTGCCGAGCAGGCCGCGAAGCCAGCGCCACATCCGTCCCACGCCCGATGGCGCGTCTGGGTTGGAAGCTGTGACCTGGTTTGCGTCTTGGGGAATTTCGGTCATTTCTGTCAGGCCGCCACGCTGCCGGCATAAGGATCCGGAACACCCAGTCCTTGAAGAATACGTTGCTCTGTCGCTTCCATGAGTTCGGCATCCTCTGCCACCTCGTGATCATAGCCCAGCAAGTGGAGCGTGCCGTGAACCACCAGATGACTGAGGTGATGAGCGATAGGCTTGTTCTCCTCAGCCGCTTCACGTGCGCAGGTATCGAAAGCCAACACGACATCCCCCAGCGGTATCACAGGCAATCCGGACAGACCCTCATCATCAAGTGCAAATGACAACACATTGGTTGCCTTGTCCTGACCACGCCAATCACGGTTCAGTTCCCGAATCTCAGCATCGCTGGTCAAGCGAACGCCAACCTCAACCGCCGCGGCATATTCGCAGGCCGCCAGTGCCGCCCGAACCGCACCGTCGATCATGTCTTCGGGCTCGGGAATGTCAGCTGCGCGCCAACGGGCATCAACAATCTCCACCAGCACAATTGTCTGTTCATCACTCATCAATCGGCATCCCGCGCAGAGCCACGCATATCCTCACCGCTCACGGCACTGCGCTGCTTGTCGCGCTTGTTGTAGGCGGTGACGATCCGCGCCACCATTGTGTGGCGCACAACGTCGTCTTCACCAAAACGCACAACTTCCACGCCATTGACGTTGTCCAGAACGTCGAGCGCATCACCCAAGCCCGAGCGCGTGCCGGGAGGCAAATCGATCTGGGTCATGTCGCCCGTGATCGCCATACGGGACCCCTCACCCAACCGGGTCAGGAACATCTTCATCTGCATGGCTGACGTGTTCTGTGCCTCATCAAGAATGATAAAGGCGCGCGAGAGTGTACGGCCCCGCATGAAGGCCAGCGGCGCGACCTCGATCTCACCGCTTTCGAGCCGGCTGGCCACCTGCTCACCGGGCAGCATGTCGTAGAGCGCGTCATAGAGTGGGCGCAGATAGGGGTCGATCTTGTCCTGCAAATCGCCGGGCAAAAACCCGAGACGTTCCCCCGCTTCCACCGCCGGGCGGGACAGGATCAAACGATCAACCTTGCCCTGAATCAAATCCGAGACAGCCATGGCCACAGCCAGATAGGTTTTGCCCGTACCTGCCGGGCCGAGACCAAAGGTCAAATCCGCATGGCCCAGAGCTTCGAGATATTTTGCCTGCACCGGCGATCGCGGCGTGATGGTGCGCTTGCGAGTACGGATCGAAATACCGGCACCCGCGCTGTCATCACTTGCCGCCATCCGCACGGCAGCCTGCACCTCACCGGGCCCAACGTCCTGTCCAGACTTGAGTTGCTTATAAAGGCTCGCAATCGAGACTTTCGCAATCTCGCGCGAAGTTTCCGGGCCCTGAATTTCGAGCTGGTTGCCGCGGTAGCGCAATGTCACATCAAGCAGTCTTTCGATCTGCAACAGATGTTCATCGTGATGGCCGAAAAGCGCGGTCAAAAGCGCGTTGTCGTCGAACTGAACCTGCACCGGATTTCCCGGTTTCACATCGGTCGATGTCAAGCGCTCAACCTCTCCTCGGCACGTCGATCAGGCAAGGGCCGACCGTCCTCGGGCAAGATACCGCCCAGACTATGCGTTTTACATGTCTCAATGAAAACCGTTGCCATATCGCCCACGGCAAATCCCGGTGCCGTGACATGTACGGCCTGATTGTAGGGACTGCGCCCGACAAGCTGACCCTCGTATCGTCCGACCCGCTCAAACAGGACTTCACAGGTTGCGCCCAGAGAGGCCTCATTGAACGCCGTCATCTGTTCGGTCAGCAACGCCTGAAGCCGCGCGAGACGTTCGTCCTTCACCTCTTCCGGAACCTGGCGGGCCATCCCTGCAGCGGGGGTGCCCGGCCGCGAACTGTATTTGAAGGAATAGGCCTGCGCGTATTCGACTGTGCGAATGAGATCGAGGGTGGCCTCGAAATCTGCATCGCTTTCACCGGGGAAACCCACAATGAAATCGCAGCTGAATGCCAGATCGGGACGCGCGGCCCGTAACTTATCAATGGTCCGCAGATAACTCTCTGCGTCATGGCCGCGGTTCATGGCTTCCAGGATACGGTCGCTGCCCGACTGCACCGGCAGATGCAGATACGGCATCAAGACATCCACTTCACCATGGGCTGCAATCAGATCGTCATCCACATCCCGGGGGTGGCTCGTCGTATAGCGAATACGCGCCAGGCCCTCGATATCAGCCAGTTGTCGCGCAAGGGCCCCAAGGCCGATCTCTTCGTTCGCGCCATCCAGCCCGTGATAGGCATTCACGTTCTGGCCGAGCAATGTGAGTTCACGGACCCCGCCCGCCACCAGACTTTCGGCTTCGGCCACAATCTGCGCCACCGGGCGGGAGAACTCCGCACCACGGGTATAGGGCACAACACAGAAGGTGCAGAACTTGTCGCAGCCCTCCTGTATGGACAGAAATGCCGATACGCCGGTCTCGGAGCGTTTCGGCGGCAGATGGTCGAACTTGCTCTCAATCGGGAAATCCGTGTCGAGGACACCGCCAGCCGTTGTCCCTGCGATGCTGGCACGATGGGCACGCGCCACCATTTCCGGCAGGCGATGATAGGTCTGAGGGCCGAGGACAATATCGACATAGGGCGCGCGACGAAGCATTTCCTCGCCCTCCGCCTGCGCGACACACCCCGCCACAGCGATCACGGTCTGCTGGCCTTCTTTGGCGCGCGACGCCTTGATTTTACGCAGTCGGCCAAGTTCGGAATAAACCTTGTCGCTCGCCTTTTCGCGGATGTGACAGGTGTTAAGGATGACCATATCTGCGTCTTCGGGATCGTCACCCGGCGCATAGCCCAACGGCGCCAGAATCTCTGCCATACGCGCAGAGTCGTAGACGTTCATCTGACATCCATAGGTTTTGATGAAGAGTTTCTTGGCCAAGGACCTTAAACCATCCGCCATGTGGAGTGCACAAAGTATCCGTGAAAAACAGACAGATCGTCCAACAACACACTGTTATTCATGAACAATTGCACACCTAAGCCTTCGCCCCTCTGGAGTCAACTCGCTGAGAAGCCCGCTTTTCACGCGGACTTTCAAAGCCCTTTTTCGAGCGCCGCAATCCCTTCATATCACGCACCCGCGGACGCAGGCGCCAGCGAATCCAATCCCAACGTCCCGCCGCGCCCGCTTTTGGCTGGATGCGTCCCGCCAAGGCATCGGAATGACCGGCCTCAATCTGCTCCTGACAATGCTCGGTCAGCTCCTTGCGCGAGCCAAACTGATCAACTGTCACAGGCGCATGAAACGAAACCGTCACGGTCAAACGCCCCAACCCAACCAGCTCGGCGGCATGGCTCACCAGATCCATATCCCCGTACCACGCATAGAACGGGCGCAAATGCCGTCCGATAGGCACCCCATCAACCCGCGAATAGGTAATCGAGACCGGCTGAACAACCAGAGGTGCGTCGTCGATCCGGAACTCCGCCACGGACAGCAACGCACTCTTGAAGCGCTGTACATGAGTTCCGTCGTTGCTGGTGCCCTCGGGAAACAGGATCATGCTG
>JABJAG010000255.1 GCA_018666195.1 Alphaproteobacteria bacterium | reverse complement strand
CCCGCCGCACCATGTCGGCCCTGTTCAGCCTCGCTGCGCTGGGATCCATCATCTTTTCGACCTCGCACACTGTTCCCATGTTGGCGCTGGCGCTGTTTTTGATCGGCTGCGGTGCTGCCCCTGTCTTCATGGGGGTGATGGTCCTGCTCGCTCGCTGGATTCCTCGCGACCGGCTGGCGACCGGAACCGCGATATCGATTTCTGTAGGGGGTGCCGGGATGCTTCTCTCTGCCTCACCTTTCGCGGCGGCTGTCGAACTTTACGGCTGGCGATCTTCTCTGCTTGCGGTCGGAATATTTTCTCTGGGTATCGTCATCGTCCTGCTCTTGATGGTCCGTGACCGTCCCGAAGACGCGCCTGCTCCGGCAACCAGCGAAACCCTGTTCCAGACAATTCTCGGCCTGCGCACAGTCCTCAGTGACAAGAGAATTTACTCCTTTGCGGCCGCCACCGGTGTGTCCGTCGGTGCACTGGTCACAATTCGTAATCTCTGGATCGGCCCCTATCTCAATGATGTCTTTGAGCTCGATATTATCGCACGAGGCAATGTGATCTTTATTGTGTCCGTCGCCTGGCTTTGTAGCGCACTGATGTACGGACCACTCGACCGCTGGTTTGACACACGGCGCGGCGTGGTGACCGGTGGTATGCTGCTCTACACAGGCACTCTGATCGCGCTCGCAATCAACTCCAGCCCATCCGTGGTTATCGCGACAATCCTGCTGTCAGCGTTTGCACTGTTTGCAGCAATGGCCTCCCCGATCTTCGCCCATGCCCGCAGTCTGTTCCCGGAGACCCATACCGGGCGCGCATTTACGGCCATCAATGTGTTCACGTGGGCCGGGGTGTTTCTGATGCAGATGGGAACCGGCGCGATACTCGACGCGTTTCCGGTGGATGAACTCGGACGCAGTCCGGCCGATGCCTACCGGACCATGTTCGGCGTTCTGGCTGTCGCGATGCTCATTGCACTGGTGTTCTATCGCAGGGTGGCCGACGCTCCGCCATCAGCGGAGCGCGGCACATCCTGATAGGGGCTGGCGTTCAGACGAAGACCTTCTTCATCTGCGCATCCGGATATCGGTTGCCTGCTGCAGCACCAACCGGAACAGCGGCCGAGATTTCTGCAATCTCATCGGCAGTCAGCGAAACGCCAACTGCAGCTGTGTTTTCATCGAGACGCTCGGCCCGCTTCGTGCCCGGGATCGCGACAATGTCGTCACCCAAACCAATGAGCCAGGCCAGAACGAGCTGCGCCGGGGTACACCCCTTCTTGTCAGCATAGGCAGCCACCCGCAGGATCAGTTCGCGGTTGGCCTGGAAATTGTCCTTGTTAAATCGGGGGTGACGATAGTGTGGATCATTCTCATCCACGGTCTCGGCGTTGACATACTGGTCGGTCAGAATTCCCCGACCCAGCGGTGAATACGCTACGAATGTAATGCCGAGTTCCTTGGTCGCCGCGCGGATTTGCTCCGCTTCCTCGCGATAGATCAGCGAGAATTCGCTCTGCACAGCCGCCAATGGGTGAGTCGCATGGGCCTTGCGGATGGTCTCCGGTTTGGCCTCACAAATTCCGATGGCCTTCACCTTGCCCTGCTCGACGAGCTTGGCCATGGCTCCGACCGTGTCCTCAATCGGGACTTCCTGATCCACGCGATGCTGATAATAGAGGTCAATCACGTCAACGCCGAGACGCTGCAGGCTCTTCTCGCAGGCTTCCATCACGTATTCAGGACGCCCGTCCACGCTCATGCCGCCGCCTTCGACCTGAGTCTGGCCAAATTTGGTCGCGAGCACGACCTTATCGCGGTAGCCATCCTTGAGCGCGCGCGCGAGTACATCCTCATTGTGGCCCCAGCCATACATGTCGGATGAATCGAGAAAATCGATCCCGTTGTCGATGGCATAGCGAACGAAATCTACCGTCTCGTCATCATCGGCGGCCCCATACACCCCGGAAAAGGACATGCAGCCAAGCCCAATAGGTGCGCATTTCAGATCGCTCGAACCGAGCTGACGTTTCTTTGCGGATTTCAAATCAGTCATTTTGTTTCTCTCCCCGGAGGCCCGGCTTCGCCGCGCTCATCTAAAAGTCTCTCTCGCTTCCATTATAGCAGGCATTCCTCCAAAGTTGGACAGGGACAAGAATGGACGCTGAACGCGCCATCCAGACGAGAAAGAAACGCAATGCCGGTCTATGAAGGCGGATGCCACTGTAAGAATTTGAGATTTGCGTTCACAACGAGTCTCACACCAGATCAGATGCAACCGCGCTCATGCCAATGCTCCTTCTGCATCAAACACGCGACCGGCGCGATCTCCGACCCGAACGGCAACCTGACAATCACGATACGAGATCCTGATCAGGTCAGCATGTATCACATAGGAATTGGCATCTCGGACTTCATGATTTGCCGCAACTGCGGGGTCTATATCGGGGCACACATGCCGGATAAGGATGGTGCCTATGCCAATGTGATGGCCCATGTTCTCGATGATCATGCCCAATTCACGCTGCCTTCGATTCCCGTTGTCAGAACCAAAGAAAGTGAAGCCGAGAAACGCGCACGCCGACGAGCGGCGTGGACACCTGCGGTTATCTTGCCACCTCAAAAATGAACGCTGAGCCTCCGTCATCTCCGCCACTATGGTTTGTCCTGCTGGCTGTGACACTGGTGCAGGCCGTGTCCACATTTTCGAGCCTCACGCTCGCCGCGACAGCGCCAGCTGTGGCCGGGGACATTGGTGTTGCTGTCGAGTTTATAGGATTCCAGATCGCGCTCGTTTACATGGGCGCATCCATGATCTCGGCGACGTCAGGATACTTGTTGCGTCGCTGGGGGCCGGGACGAGTCAGTCAAATCAGTCTGATCATGTGCGGCCTGGGCGCAGCCATGATGGCCGTCCCATCAGTCGCCACAATTGCCTTCGGGTCTCTCTTCATGGGCTTTGGATACGGGATGACAAACCCATCCGGTGCTGAACTGCTGATGCGGATCACCCCGGAACGCCGCCGCAATATTGTTTATTCGATCAAACAGACCGGCATCCCTCTTGGCGGCATTCTAGCTGCAGCCCTGGCCCCTGTGATGACAGAATCTATAAGCTGGCATGCCGCGCCTCTCCTCGGCGCGGTCAGTTGCTTTGCCATCGCAGTCGCACTGCAACCGTGGCGCAGGGGCTGGGATAGGCAGCGTGATCCCAACGCGCGTCTGGATTCCAAGGCGTTCGACGCCATGACACTGATCTGGCGGTTTCCCACATTACGCTGGATGGGACTGGCGGGTTTCAACTACGCCTTCATTCAGCTCGCCATCTCTACTTTCACGGTCACCATTCTGGTGGTTGAGGCACAGTTCAGCCTGATCGCAGCCGGCGCAGTCCTTGCCGCTGTGCAAACCGCTGGCCTGCTCGGACGTTTGGTCTGGGGATGGGTCGCAGACCGATGGGGAATTGGAGATCAATTGCTCATCGTGATGGGCGCACTCAACACGGCCGGAGGAATAGCCATGATATGGATCGGGCCCGGCTGGTCCATTTGGGCTGTATACGGGTTCTTTGTGGCATTCGCGGCAAGCGCATATGGCTGGACCGGCATTTTTATGACATCGACAGTGAACCGTGCTCCGCCGGCCTATGCCGGCACAGCCGTAGGCGGAATTGGCGTGCCCGTCTATGCCGGAGTTATTTTCGGCACGGCCGCCCTGTCGTTGCTGGCTGATGCCATGGGGAGTGTTTCGAATGCTTTTGCGATTGTCGCGCTACTGGCAGCAATCGGGACCCTCGCGCTCGCCAAAGCACGGCATGTCGCCAACCAAACTCAGAAAAAAACCTGATCAGGCTTTGCCGATCCTCGGCACACCAGGATCGCGTTGCCCGAAGGCTTTGTCGAGAACCATCGTGCTGTTCTCAGCCAGCGTAATGCTCTCGGCCAGATGGTTCAGGATCTTGATGTTGTTGTTCATCACGGTGACCGCTTCGGGCCGCTTGTCTTCCATGATCTTGGTAGCCCGTTCGAATATCTCATTGCGGATCGCACCGAGAATATCTTCCAGCTTGTAGCCTTCCGGATTTTCATCCGTGACCAGAAATCGCGACATGGTGTCCTCGCACTAGGTTTCCGTTTCAGAAACGATAGTCCGGGCGAATGAACGAAAGGTTAGCGGAACGCGAACCCGGCATATCCAGCCTCTACAACCTCGTTGCATTTGCGCACATAGGCCGGAAACCCGCCGATATAGGGCATGAAGATCCGTGGTTTCCCGTCAACATTGGAGCCAAGATACCAGGACGAGCAGGTCGACCGCATCGACAGATCAGCAATTTCGTTCACATGGGCGACCCATTCCTCCTGGGCATCTAGCTCCGGCTCGATTCGGGACACGCCATTGATGCGCATATGGGTTAGGCAATCTGAAATCCAGTCCACATGCTGCTCAATCGAAGGAATCATGTTCGTCAACACAGACGGGCTCCCCGGTCCGGTGATGATGAACATGTTGGGAAACTTCGAAATCGCCAACCCGAGATAGGCCCGTGGACCGTCCTCCCAGAGATCGCGCAGCGAAACGCTTTCAACACCGCGAATATCGATCCGTTTGAGGGCCCCCGTCATGGCATCAAAACCCGTCGCCAGAACAATGGCATCCACTTCGTAAACGGTCTCACCTACCCTGACACCTTCGGGCAGAATTTCATCAATGACGGTTTCACTAACGTCCACCAGAGAGACATTGTCCCGATTATAGGTCTCGTAATAATCCGTACCCACACACAACCGCTTACACATGAACAGCTGTTTTGGCGCGAGCCGTTCAGCCGTAGCTGGATCCGTCACAATCCCGCGAATTTTATCTCGAATGAACTCGGAAGCCGTTTCGTTGGCTTCCTCGCTTGTCATGAAGTCAGCATAAGCGGCCATGAAAGCCAGACCGCCCTCCTGCCAACGGGATTCGTATTCACGGTTACGCTCTTCTTCAGACACAGCCATGGCGGACTGCCCACCAACCGGAAAATAGTTTCCCGAAAAAGATGCGCTCGCCTTCGCGCGCAACGCGGGATAGTCGGCCTTTATCGCCGCCACCTCTTCTGGATCAAGGGCACGGTTGTGTGCCGGGATCACATAGTTCCCTGTCCTTTGAAAAACGGTGAGTTGCGCTGCCTGCTCGGCGATCACAGGGATTGACTGAACCCCCGATGACCCGGTTCCTATCACCGCAACCCGCAAACCGCTGAAATCAACGCCCTCTTCGGGCCACCGCGCGGTGTGATAAACCGATCCGGAAAAATCCTCGAGGCCCTTGTATTTCGGCGTATTCACCGCCGATAGACAACCCGTCGCCATCACGCAGTATTGCGATGTTATCAGCGCACCATCTGTCGTCTCAATCGTCCAGCTTTGCCGATCTTCAGACCAGGTCGTTTTTTCAACCGGCGAATCAAACTGCATGTCCGGCCAGAGATCGAACCGGTCCGCGACATGTTTGGCGTAAGCGTGCAACTCCTGCTGCGACGGATAGCGCTGTGTCCATTCCCATTCCTGCTGCAGTTCATCGGAGAACTGATAGGAATAGAACATTGTCTCTGTATCGACCCGCGCGCCCGGATAGCGGTTCCAGTACCAGGTCCCGCCGACACTGCCGCCTGCCTCCAGCACCCGAACACGCATACCTTGTTGGCGCAGGCGATAGAGCATGTACATACCGGCAAATCCGGCGCCAACCACGACGACATCAAAGTCCGTATCCACTCCAGCAACATTGTTGTTCAGGTTGGTCATCGAACACTCAGGCGCGTGCCATCTCCTGCGCAAGCGCCAGGTTTTCCGGACCCGGCTGACGTTCACCAGCCTGGATCTGTCGGGTAATCTCCGTGATCGCCGCGTTCACCGGAGCACGGCGACCCAGCTTGTCACTTTCCTCAACCACAAGGCCGTTGATCAGATCAACCTCGCTGTAGCGGCCCTTCAGATGGTCTTGCAAGACACAGTCACGCGCGGCCGGGCCAATATCCGCAGCCAGCTTGTCGAGCAACTTCTCGAGCAACCGGTTGGTGTCCTTCACATCATCCTCTGTCAGGCCAAAAATGGGCTGAATCTCATGGCCAATGGATTGGCCAACCGACAGAGCCTCAGTCCCCGCCTGAAGTGCGAAATCCTTCATCCCTGGTAGTTTGACGGCTTCATAGAGCGTCAGGCCAAGCATCGCAAAGGGCCCCAGACACATGGTGTTGACCACCAACTTCATCCACTTGGCGGCGACGATTTCGGGTGAAATCGAAACCTTGCCCGCATGCTTAAGCAGTTCCTCAAT
>JABJAG010000254.1 GCA_018666195.1 Alphaproteobacteria bacterium | reverse complement strand
GGGTCAGGCGCGCGTCTTCTTCCATGCCGCATAGTCGTCCGGCAGGCATTAGGCGCAGGGGCGATATCCCGCCAGTCTGGCCGTCCGCGCGTCCCGGAAAAACACACGGTGGGCCACATAATGACCCTTCACAATCCAGTTGAGGGCGCTGGGACAATCGAGTTTTCCGTAGATTTTGCTGCGCCTGTGACCACCAAACTGGCCGGGCTGGCGGGTGGAAAATTCAACTCCGCGAGCATTCAGCAAAAGATAACGTTTCGAATTCATCTTCGAAGCCTACACAGCCTTGAATAGTTGTGATAAACAGCGCGCCGATATCCCGTTGGGGGATCGTCTAATGGTAGGACAGCGGACTCTGACTCCGCCAGTCTAGGTTCGAATCCTAGTCCCCCAGCCACTTCTCCCCGTCATCATTGTATGAGAATGCCGCCGGGCGCAGAGCTTTCGCACGCCTGCAAAAACAATCACGTCACGCGGCATCCATCCGAAAAGTCGGCCACCAAACAGGCTTGCGTGGTGCGAAAAACGTCAACCAGTCGACCTATATTACAAAATGATATATATTGTACTGAGCCATATCATGTGAGATGTAGCGTGTTCACGAAAACTTCAGAGGCTTTCATGGACGCAAAAACACTTTGTCTGGCGGTGCTGAGCCAGGGTGATGCATCGGGCTACGAAATCCGGAAAGCCGTGGAAAGCGGGCCTTTCGGACACATTCAGGATATTGGCTACAGTTCCATTTATCCCGCATTGTCTCGTCTGCACGATGATGACCTTGTCTCTGTGACCGAATACGCACAGGAAGGTCGCCCGGACAAAAAGGTCTACAAATTGACTGCCGAAGGCCGGATGTCACTGCTTGGCGCGCTGCAGGAACCGACCGAATCCGACAAAACCAGATCCGACTTTCTGTTTCGGATGCTGTTCGCAGATATCCTTCCGCCCTCAGTCGTGGAGCAGATGATCGACAACCGCCTGCAGGAAATCGAAGCCACCCTGGCGCGCATCAACGCGCGATCCAATGCCGGGTTTGAAAACACTGGTGACGCATTTCTCAATGGCTTTGCCGCCACTGTCCAACGCGCCATGGCCGACTATATCGAAGAAAACCGGTATCAGCTGGTCGGGTCTTCCCTGGTTCCCCAACGCGCCGTGGCGGAATAGAGCGACACCATGAAAAACAAATCCATCGTCATCGCAGCGGTTCTCGCCATTGTAGCGTTTGTCTGGATTCTCAGTGGTCAGTTTGGCTCTGAAGAGGCCAACGTTGAGAGCAATGAAACTGAACAAGCAGAAAAAAAATCTGACCTGATGATGGTCCGCGTTTCCGAACTCGACGCGATATCGAGAACCGAAACCGTAAACGTCACAGGACGCACCGAAGCTTCGCGAAAAGTAGAACTGCGCGCGGAAACCCAGGGACAGGTGACCGAGCTTTATGTGGAACGTGGAGAACGCGTCGAGGAAAACAAACCGATCGCGAGCCTGCGTGCAGATGACCGGCCGGCCAAGCTATCAGAAGCCCGCGCGACCCTGCGTCAACGGCAGATCGAGTACAGTGCCGCGGCGAAATTGACCCAGAAGGGTTTTCGCTCGGAAACTGAGAAAGCCGGTGCGCAGGCGCGTCTGGATGCAGCACGTGCCGTTGTTGAATTGATGGAAATCGACATTGCCCGAACGACGTTCCGAGCGCCCTTCGATGGGATCATCGGAGCCGGACATGTTGAAAAGGGCGACTACGTGAAAGTCGGGGATGTAACCGCAACCGTCGTCGATCTGGACCCCATACTCATTGTTGGCAATGTCAGCGAACGTCACATTAGCCTGATCACAGAGGGCATGCCCGGTACGATCAGATTGATCGATGGCACCACCCGCACAGGTTCCGTGCGCTTTGTTGCCTCCCTGGCAGACCCCGCGACACGCACCTATCGGGTTGAGATGACGGTCCCCAACACCGATCTGAGTATTCGCGACGGCCTGACAGCTGAGATCGAAGTTCCGGTCAGCACCGCCATGGCGCATTTCGTGACACCCTCGGTTCTGACCCTGAACGACGACGGCCAGGTTGGCATCAAAACAGTCGAACCCGACAACAAGGTCAAATTTCGTCCGGTGGAAATCATCGCCGACGATGTTGAGGGCATCTGGCTGGGTGGGCTGCCGGACAAAATCAGGATGATTACGGTCGGCCAGGAATTTGTGATTGACGGGGAACTCGTGACGCCGGTCGATGGAGCACCGCGGATCACAGCGGACACCAGCTCATGAGTCTGATTGACGCCGCACTCAATCGTTCCCGAACGGTTCTCGCAACCCTTGTCCTCCTATTGGTCGCGGGTGCAATTTCATTCGGTGCGATCCCGAAAGAAGCCGAGCCGGACGTCAACATCCCGATCATCTATGTCTCGATGCACCACGAGGGTATTTCACCGGAGGATTCCGAACGACTGTTGATTCGGCCGATGGAAGCAGAAATGCGGTCAATCGAAGGCGTGAAGGAAATTCGTTCGACGTCCTTTCTCGGAGGCGGCAATGTTCTTCTGGAATTCGAAGCCGGATTTGATCCCGACATTGCGATGGACGATGTGCGTGAAAAGGTGGATCTGGTGCGCCCGGACCTGCCCGATGACACAGATGAACCCACGGTCAACGAAGTCAATCTCAGCCTGTTCCCGATCCTGATCGTCACGTTGTCCGGGGATGTCCCCGAACGCACCCTGATGCGTCTGGCGCGCGACCTGCAGGATACTGTGGAAGGCATCCCCAGTGTTCTCGAGGCCAAAATTGGCGGCGACCGCGATGAATTGGTCGAAATCATCGTGGAACCGGAGTTGCTGGAGAGCTACGCAGTCGATCCCGCAGCTCTGCTTACCCTTCTCTCCCGCTCAAACCAGCTGATCGCAGCCGGCTCTCTGGACACCGGGCAGGGTCGGTTCGCCATCAAGGTTCCCGGGCTGATCGAGAATGTGAATGACATTCTGAACCTGCCCGTAAAGGTCAATGACAATGCCGTCGTCACCTTCCGTGACCTGACATCCGTTCGCCGGACATTCCGGGATCGTGAGACCGTGGCACGGGTCGACGGACGGCGCGCTGTGTCCCTGGATATTTCAAAACGGACAGGCGAAAATATTATCGAAACAATCGACGATGTTCGCCGGGTAGTCGAAGACGAGCGGACGAACTGGCCGGATGCCGTCAATGTGGATTTCTCACAGGACAAATCTGTCCAGGTGAAGACCATGTTGCTCGACCTGCAGAACAATGTCCTCAGCGCCGTCCTGTTGGTGATGATTGCCGTGGTGGGGGCACTGGGCCTGCGATCAGGAATCCTGGTTGCGATTGCCATTCCCGGATCATTTCTGACTGCCATCATGGTCATCAATGCACTGGGACTGACGGTCAACATCGTGGTGCTGTTTTCCCTGATTCTGGCTGTCGGGATGCTGGTCGATGGTGCAATTGTCGTCACCGAATATGCCGACCGGAAACTCCGCGAAGGGGAACCGCCAGACCGGGCCTATGCCATGGCTGCCAAACGCATGGCCTGGCCGATCATCGCATCGACCGCAACCACACTGGCAGCGTTTGCACCCCTGCTGTTCTGGCCCGGGATCGTTGGCGAGTTCATGAAGTTCCTGCCGATCACGCTGCTTGCAACCCTCACCGCCTCGCTGGCGATGGCGCTCGTTTTTGTGCCGGTTCTTGGTGCAAATTTCGCGTTCATTTCCCGATTGGCCGTGATTGGTATCAGCGCTGCGCTGTGCGCCCTGATCCTGTCTTCCATCGGGCGCGCGCTCGCCGGACTTGTGGCAGGACCGGAAGGCGGTGGGATCGCCACGATCATCCCGGTGCTGTTTGCACTGATCGGTATTGCCGGCGGTTTATGGCTGGGCTTCCGCCTCGCCAAAATAGTCGAACGGAATTCACAAACAGCCCCATCCGAGGATGACGAGCAGACACGTATTCTCTCTGGCGAAGCCAAACTGGATATCACGAAAATCACTGGCGCCACCGGCCTCTATGTCCGAGTTCTGAACACGGTTCTGAAGCGCCCGGGAATTATGCTGGCTATGGCCTTTGCCGTTCTGATCGGATCCTGGGTGGCCTATGGCACCTTCGGCAAGGGCGTTGAGTTTTTCCCGAAAGTCGAGCCCGAACAGGCGGCCATTCAAATTCACGCGCGCGGCAACCTTTCCGTGCTGGAAAAAGCCACGCTGGTGCAGGAGGTCGAGCAACGCATTCTGGAATTGCAGGATGAACGGGGCGAATTTGATTCGATCTATTCATTGTCCGGCAATTTGCCGATCCGTGATGAAGACGCCGAAGACGTGATTGGTACGATCAATCTGGAATTTGCGGAATGGGATCAACGACGCCCGGCCGATACCATTCTCGCGGATGTCATTTCACGATCATCAGATCTGGCCGGCATATTTGTCGAAACGCGAAAGGCCGAAGCCGGGCCACCGGTTGGCAAACCTGTGCAAGTGCAGTTGAGTTCGCGCAATCCGGATTTGCTCGAACAGGAAGTCGGCAAGGTTCGTGCCTTCGTCAACACTCTGTCCGGGCTGAAAGATATCGAAGACAGCCGTCCCCTGCCCGGGATCGAATGGGAAATCGCCGTGGACCGAGCCGAAGCGGCAAAGTTTGGCGCCGACATCGCCATGGTCGGGAATGCCATCAAATTCGTGACCAATGGCATGAAAGTCACTGATTACCGCCCGGATGACACCGATGACGAAGTTGAAGTTGTCACCCGCTATCCCCTGGCTGACAGAACCATTGCGCAACTCGACGACATTCGCATCCAGACCACCGAAGGTATGGTGCCGATCAGTAACTTTGTGACCCGGACCGCAAAACCGCGAACCGGCCAACTCAGCCGGGTTGATTCCATTCGTGTCATGACAGTGCGCGCCGATGTTCTGCCCGGGGTGCTTGCAGACGACATGGTGCAGCAGATCCGCGCCTGGCTCGAAACCGCGGAAATCGACCCTCGCGTGGAAGTTGAATTCCGTGGTGAGGACGAGGAACAGAAGGCCGCACAAGGCTTTCTCATGAACGCTTTCGCGGTCGCTCTGTTCCTGATGGCGATTATTCTGGTAACCCAGTTCAACAGTTTCTATTCCGCGCTGCTGATCCTCACCGCCGTGATCATGTCGACGATCGGCGTGATGCTGGGACTTTTGATCATCGGACAACCCTTCGGAATCGTCATGAGCGGCATCGGGGTCATCGCGCTTGCGGGGATTGTGGTGAACAACAACATTGTCCTGATCGATACCTTCGATCGACTGCGCAAGGAGATGGCCGACCCGCGCGACGCCATCCTGCTCACCGGCGCACAGCGTCTGCGCCCCGTGGTGCTCACAACAGTCACAACCGTGCTCGGCCTGCTCCCCATGGTCCTGCAGATCAATATCGATTTTGTAAGCCGCGAGGTCAGTCTCGGCGCGCCATCAACCCAATGGTGGGTGCAACTGTCGACGGCAATCGTAGCCGGACTTTCCTTCGCCACGCTGCTGACCCTTCTGATCACGCCCAGCGCGTTGATGTTTCGGGAAAACGTGACAGTCTGGCGGGCGAACCGATCCGGCAAAAACGACGTCGCACCTGGCGCAAACAGCGCCCCGGCAGAATAGAACGAAGCTGACGCTTTTAGCCTAGTTCGCTGTGGGCAGCGTGAACACCTGGCCGGGGTAAATCAGGTCTGGATTGCGGATCTGATCCTTGTTGGCATCATAAATCAGCGTGTACTGGAAACCCGACCCATAACGCTGGGTGGCAATCCGCCAGAGGTGGTCACCGGGCTGGATGATCACAACCCGGCCATCAGGCAGTTCACGCAGCGGTTCTGCGCGCACGAACGGGATCTCCGAGCGGGCCACGACCTTGCCTGCGGCATCCACCTGATCCACACGAAGCGTGTAAGTCCCTGTCGTAACTTTGCTGTCCAGGGTCAGCGACCAACGACCCGACCCGTCGGCCTGCGTGGTGCCAACCAGCTTGTTGTTCAGATAAACACGCACGGTGCTGTTTGGTTCCGCGACCCCGGAAAGGGTGGTGTTGCCATCATCGTCATAGTCGATCGCACCCACCGCTGCCGCGGAAGTATCAAGAGACGGCCGTTGCAGCACTTCTGCTTTACCCTCGCCATCCCGCGGCACAGCCACGGCAACAACCGGGCCCTTGCGCTCGGGAACGACCAACGCGATGACACGCTCGGCCTGCACCGGATCGGCGCCGTCACATTCGGCAAACAGTGTAAATTGACGCTCACCAGCGGGAAGGCTGTCATCGGGAACCAGCACCCACTCACCGGAACGGTCCGCGGTCGCACGACCAACTTCCAAATCGCCGTCCCGCACCACGATGGTGCATCCCGGGCTTGCTCGGCCAGCGATGACAACATTGCCATTTTCATCAACGCGCACGACATCAAAGGAAGGCGCAATAACCGGCGGCGCGGCATTGGCTGCAGCCGTTGCACCCTCTCCGGCCGGATCTGAAGCGACAGGTGCTTCAGGTTCAGGCAGCTGAAAAAACATATATGCACCGATGATCGCAGCGATCACCAGTATGGCAAGTCCACCAAATAGAAATGTACGGTTCACAAGCCCAATCCGGAAAAATTCCTGTTATGCGAACACCGTATTACGGGGCATGATTTAACGCAAACCAGCCTCGACCGCTAAAAAGGACATCCCGGGCAATGCCTCAACCATCATCCATATGCGTTTACTGCGGATCTTCAGATAACGGACCGGCTGCCCATCGTGAAGCCGGCCTTCAACTGGGTAGATTGATGGCGGAACGGGGGATTCGCCTGATCTATGGCGGCGGGCGCGTTGGCGTGATGGGCGCTGTAGCAGATGCCGTGATGTCGGCAGGTGGCGCGGTGACGGGAATCATTCCCGATTTCCTGATGCGCCACGAAGTCGGCCACACCAAGATCACCGAACTGGAAATTGTCGATACGATGCACGCGCGCAAGGCCCGGATGGCAGAGCTGTCGGACGCATTCCTGATCCTGCCTGGTGGGCTGGGCACGCTGGAAGAGTATTTCGAGATCGTGACATGGCGACAGCTAGGCCTGCACGACAAGCCCATCGCCATCCTCAATGTTGACGGCTACTGGGATCGCCTCCGCGACATGATCAACGGCATTGTGGATGCGCGCTATGCACGCCCGGAAAATATGGCGATGACAACCTATGTCGAGACCGCTGAACAGGCGCTCAATGCGCTCGCCCAGCAGGCATCGGGATCAGGTCATTTGTCGAGCGAGAAGCTCTGACGGCGATCAGCCCTCCCAGGGGGTGATCGCGTCTTTCAGCTTGGCATAGCCATCGAGGAACCCCGGACGCGTGCCGGCATAGACCTCATCAAAGGTGTCGAGCACATCATCCAGCCACTTGGCCAGCTTCTCATTACCCGGATTGGCATCCTTGTAGGCATCCCGGATCAGCACGAAATGAATTCGCGGATCGTAAGGCTGCTTGGTGCCACCAACACTCTCATCGCCATCAAGCAGACGCAGCAGCATCGCATCGGCAGAACCGAGTGTCTGTTCGTGGATCGGCGGACCCGACATACGGTGCATGACCGAGGTCATATCCCGACCATTGCCCGTGGTGTACCCCATGTCATTCCAGAGCGCGCCGGTGTCCACGTCCTGACCCAGCTTTTCTGCAATACGCTTGCTGTAAGCGCGCAGCGGGTCAGACACGTCGGCCAGAAGATCGGTCAGACGATCACCGTCCAGATCCGTCGCCAGAATGATGCAGTCCTGCTGTTCGATAAGATCCCAGAGCAGCAAACCGTAGTTGGTGTCTGCAATGTGCTGTTCGATGCGGCCGCCCCAATTCTCCATGCCGTCCTTGAAGTCATCAGGCAGCAACGCAACAATTTTGTCGATGCTCTCACGATGCTCTTCATAAGGGTTCACGGCGTATTTGCGGCCGACTTCAAATTTGGTGCCCTGAAGCATCCAGGCATGCAAACCAGCATTGATGCCGTCTTCCATCGCCTGGGTCGGCTTCATGGCCACGCGACCCAGTTTGCCGCTTTCATGCACCATCTTGAGGAACAGGCGGTTGGCATAGGCCATCTGGACGCCCGGTGAATTCATCTCCGAATGGACGATGCCGGTTTCTGCATCCACGTTGAACAGCGGACGGTTCTGGGAGTAAGGCAGGCAGGGCATGCAACGAACAACTGTGATCGGCCCGTAGGGGCGCACGTTACAGAACACGCCAGCCTGGGTGCGCAGCGGCGCGTTGCCGGACTTGCCCATGACAACGACCTTGGAGCCATCGCCGTCGTTCACATAGGCATCACCGGCCGTCGACCATTTGATCGAGGTTGCCGGGACATTGCCGAACCAGGCCAGGCATTCCAGCTTGGTGTCATGGCGGTACTGGGACCACATGGGAACCGCGTAAAATGGCAGCCCGAGGACATCGATCGCAGCAACCGTACCGAGCAATGCATAGGCATCGGTCATGGAATGTGCGACCGGATTGATGTCACCAGCAAAGTTACCGCCCTGCCAGACAACGGCATCGGGATAGCCTTCGGGCCGAACATCACTGGGCGCGTAAAGCGAATCCAGAGTGCCGAACAGATCGCCGCCGGCGGCTTCAGTTTTTGCAATAGACATCAGGTCAATCATTTGAGTCCCCATGAGGATAATACGGTGGTTTTGCGTTGAATTTGGACACTGCACAGGGCGCGCAAGGCCGGACTTCCCGCGTTTGCGCAATGTATGCTTGCTACGTCACGATCTGTAAAGAGCAACTGCGCACAACATCCATGCGCGCTGGTAACATTTCGCCTGACTACTGACGAAACTGTCCGTAAACGGCCTTGGCCGCGGTCAAAAGCGCCTCACGACCCTTCTCATCATCGACCCGCGTTACCATCGCATAGGAGCGGTCGGAATCGTTCCAGTAGAACAT
>JABJAG010000253.1 GCA_018666195.1 Alphaproteobacteria bacterium | reverse complement strand
CTCGTCCCAGCTCAGCCAGTTCATGGATCAGACCAACCCGCTCTCTGAGATCACCCATAAGCGTCGTCTTTCGGCACTTGGGCCGGGTGGATTGACGCGTGAGCGCGCCGGTTTTGAGGTGCGCGATGTGCATCCCACTCACTACGGTCGTATTTGTCCGATTGAGACACCTGAAGGACCTAATATTGGCCTGATTAACTCGCTCGCCACGTTTGCGCGGGTGAACAAGTACGGTTTCATTGAGACCCCGTATCGTCCGGTCAAGGACGGTGTTGTGACCGAAGAGGTGGTTTATCTCTCGGCCATGGAAGAAGGCCGCTATACGATTGCGCAGGCCAATTCCGGGCTCAACGACAAGGCCCAGTTTACTGAAGAGCTGATCAGTTGCCGTCAGGGCAATGATTATCTGATGGCGCTGCCCGCTGACGTTGATTTCATGGATGTCTCGCCCAAGCAGCTGGTTTCCGTCGCGTCGGCGCTGATCCCGTTCCTGGAGAACGATGATGCGAACCGTGCGTTGATGGGATCGAACATGATGCGTCAGGCTGTGCCGTTGCTGCAGTCGGAGGCGCCGCTTGTCGGCACCGGAATGGAAGGTACTGTCGCACGGGATTCCGGCGTGACCATCGTTGCCAAGCGCGACGGTATTATTGATCAGGTCGATGCCACGCGTATCGTGATCCGGTCGACCGGTGAAATTGGTGAGAATGACACCGGCGTCGATATCTACAATCTGCTGAAGTTCCAGCGCTCGAACCAGAACACTGCGATCAACCAGCGTCCGTTGGTGAAGGTTGGCGATATTGTTGCTAAGGGTGACATTGTTGCGGATGGACCTTCGACCGAACTTGGTGAGCTGGCGCTCGGCAAGAACGTGCTCGTCGCGTTCATGCCGTGGAATGGATACAACTTTGAGGATTCGATCCTGATTTCCGAACGCATCGTCCGTGACGATGTGTTCACCTCGATCCATATCGAGGAATTCGAGATCATGGCTCGGGATACCAAGCTCGGCCAGGAAGAGATCACCCGTGATATTCCCAATGTTGGTGAAGAAGCGCTCAAGAATCTCGATGAAGCCGGTATCGTCTATATCGGTGCCGAGGTGAACGCAGGCGACATTCTGGTGGGCAAGGTGACGCCGAAGGGCGAATCCCCGATGACCCCGGAAGAGAAGCTGCTGCGTGCGATCTTCGGCGAGAAAGCCGCTGATGTGCGTGACACCTCCATGAAGGTACCGCCTGGCGGAACCGGAACGGTTGTTGAAGTTCGTGTGTTCTCACGCCGTGGCGTGGACAAGGACGAACGTGCACTTTCCATCGAACGCGCGGAAATCGAGCGTCTGGCGAAGGATCGCGATGATGAGAAGGCGATCCTGGAGCGTAGTTTCTACAATCGTCTGAAAGAACTTCTGGTCAATCAGAATGCCGTTAAGGGTCCGAAGGGTCTTGATGACGATGTGAAGATCACCGAGCGTGTGCTTGGCGATTTCACCCCGGGTCAATGGCGTCAGGTTGTCGTCAAGAACGATGCCCGGATGGCCGAAATTGAGCAGTTGCAGAACAGCTTTGACGGTGCCGTGGCAGCGCTTGAAGCTCGTTTTGAAAACAAGGTCGATAAGCTTCAGCGCGGCGACGAGCTGCCGCCGGGCGTGATGAAGCTGGTCAAAGTCTTTGTGGCCGTGAAGCGCAAGCTTCAGCCGGGCGACAAGATGGCCGGTCGTCATGGCAACAAGGGTGTGATTTCTCGCATCATGCCGATGGAGGATATGCCTTATCTCGATGACGGAACGCCGGTGGATATCGTATTGAATCCGCTGGGTGTGCCATCTCGAATGAATGTTGGACAGATTCTCGAAACCCATCTGGGTTGGGCAACGCGCGGGATCGGGCACCAGATTGGCGACATTCTGGGTAATCTCGAAAACTCCGGCGGTATGACGGCTTTGCGATCGAAGCTGTCGGATGTCTACGAAAAGGATGAGTATCGCGAGGATATCTCCGATCTTTCCGATGATGGTGTGCTCGAACTGGCCGGTAATCTGCGCAATGGCGTTCCGATTGCGACACCGGTCTTCGATGGCGCCACCGAGAAGGAAATCAACGAACATCTTGAGATGGCCGGTCTCCACACGTCGGGACAGGTCCAGCTTGTTGATGGTCGAACCGGCGAAGAATTCGAGAGAATGGTCACGGTTGGCTATATCTACATGCTGAAATTGCACCATCTCGTGGATGACAAGATCCATGCACGTTCGATTGGTCCATACAGTCTCGTGACCCAGCAGCCGCTGGGTGGCAAGGCGCAGTTTGGTGGCCAGCGTTTCGGTGAAATGGAAGTCTGGGCGCTTGAAGCTTATGGCGCGGCTTACACCTTGCAGGAAATGCTAACAGTCAAGTCTGATGACAAGGCTGGTCGTACGAAAGTCTATGAGGCGATCGTGCGTGGTGATGACAACTTCGAAGCGGGAATTCCGGAATCCTTCAATGTTCTTGTGAAGGAACTCCGCTCGCTCGGCCTCGATGTTCAACTCAATCAGACGGGGCGCTAGATGGCGCGCCGCATTGATTTGATCTTGAATTCGAACAAACCCCTACCGGGAGCAGGTAAATGAACGAACTCGTAAATGTGTTTGGCCAACCCCATGGCCCGCAGAGCTTCGATGAAATCCGCATCTCGATCGCCAGCCCGGAGCGTATTCGCTCATGGTCCTATGGTGAGATTCGTAAGCCCGAGACGATTAACTACCGGACCTTCAAGCCGGAACGCGATGGTCTCTTCTGTGCGCGTATTTTTGGTCCGATCAAGGATTACGAATGTCTGTGCGGCAAATACAAGCGCATGAAGTATCGTGGCATCGTCTGCGAAAAATGCGGTGTTGAAGTCACACTGCAGAGCGTGCGCCGAGAGCGTATGGGCCATATCGAACTGGCGTCACCGGTTGCGCATATCTGGTTCCTCAAATCACTGCCCAGTCGTATCGCGATGTTGCTGGATGCAACCTTGCGTGATCTGGAGCGGGTGCTCTATTTCGAGAACTACATTGTCACCGAGCCGGGTCTGACTGATCTGGAACCGCGCCAGCTGCTCAGCGAGGAAGATTACCTCGAGAAGCAGGAAGAATTTGGCGACGAGGCTTTCACGGCCAAGATTGGTGCGGAAGCCCTCAAGGACATGTTGATGGCGCTCGACCTCGAAGAGGTCCGTGCCCAGCTGCGCATTGATCTCCGCGAGACCGGCTCTGAAGCCAAGCGCAAGAAATATGTGAAGCGTCTCAAGATTGTTGAGGCGTTCATCGAATCTGGCGCCCTTCCGGAATGGATGATCCTGGATGTCATCCCGGTTATTCCGCCCGAGTTACGCCCGCTGGTTCCGCTGGATGGCGGTCGGTTTGCCACTTCGGATCTGAACGATCTCTATCGCCGCGTGATCAACCGGAACAATCGCCTGAAGCGTCTGATAGAGCTTCGTGCGCCGGACATCATTGTGCGTAACGAGAAGCGTATGCTTCAGGAATCCGTTGATGCATTGTTCGACAATGGTCGTCGTGGTCGTGTCATCACCGGTGCCAACAAACGTCCGTTGAAGTCGCTGTCCGATATGCTCAAGGGTAAGCAGGGTCGGTTCCGTCAGAACCTACTGGGCAAACGCGTTGATTATTCGGGTCGTTCAGTGATTGTGGTGGGGCCAGAACTCTTCCTGCATCAGTGCGGTTTGCCGAAGAAGATGGCGCTCGAGCTGTTCAAGCCGTTTATTTATCACAAGCTCGAACTTTACGGTTATGCGACCACGATCAAGGCCGCCAAGCGGATGGTCGAGAAAGAGCGTCCGGAAGTCTGGGATATCCTCGAAGAGGTTATTCGCGAGCATCCGGTGTTGCTGAACCGTGCACCGACACTTCATCGCCTGGGTATCCAGGCTTTCGAACCGGTTCTGATTGAAGGTAAAGCGATTCAGCTGCATCCGCTGGTTTGTGCTGCCTTCAATGCTGACTTCGACGGTGATCAGATGGCCGTGCATGTTCCGCTGTCACTCGAGGCACAGCTTGAAGCACGTGTCCTGATGATGTCGACGAACAACATTCTCAGTCCGGCGAATGGTAAGCCGATTATCGTGCCGTCGCAGGATATCGTTCTCGGCCTTTACTACCTCAGCTACGAGGTCTTCGAAGGTGATGGCGAGCTTGTTAGTTTCGACAGCAAAAAGTCACTCGATGCTGCGATCGAATCTGGCGATGTTGCCTTTGTCGACGCCAAGAAATCGTCTGAGCCGGTTGATGTCAGCTCGTTGACGCTCAAGGCCGTCAACGATGGTGAGGTTATTGCGCATCGTATTCCGGCGTTCAGTTCCATCGAGGAAGTTGAGCAGGCTTTGCATTCCGGTGAATTGAAGCTTCACAGTCGGATCAAGGCACGCCTTGAAACGGTGGATGACGAGGGCAACGAGGTCACCGAGCGCGTGACCACAACACCTGGTCGTTTGTTGCTGGGACGTATTCTTCCCAAGCACCCGAACGTTCCTTTTGAAATGGTCAATCGCCTTCTGACCAAGCGGGAAGTTAGTGACATCATCGACCTAGTCTATCGTCATTGCGGTCAGAAGGAGACAGTCATCTTCGCCGATCGCATGATGGGTCTTGGGTTTTCCCACGCCTGCAAGGCCGGTATTTCCTTTGGTAAGGATGATCTGATCATTCCGGATCTGAAGGGGCGCCTGGTTGGCGACACGACCGATCGTGTCAAGGAGTTCGAGCAGCAGTATCAGGATGGACTGATCACCAAGGGTGAGAAGTACAACAAGGTTGTTGATGCCTGGACCCGCTGCACTGACGACGTCGCCGATGCGATGATGGACGAGATGCAGTCTCGTGATGAGACCGGCAAGATCAACTCGGTCTACATGATGGCGCATTCCGGTGCGCGTGGTTCTGCTGCGCAGATCCGTCAGCTTGCTGGTATGCGTGGCCTGATGGCGAAGCCGTCCGGTGAAATTATCGAAACACCGATTATCGCCAACTTCAAAGAGGGGCTCTCTGTGCTCGAGTATTTCAACTCGACCCATGGTGCTCGTAAGGGCTTGGCTGATACCGCGTTGAAAACCGCGAACTCGGGTTATCTGACCCGTCGTCTGGTCGACGTCGCGCAGGATTGCGTGATCATCGAGAATGATTGCGGCACGGATGACGGCCTGACGATGTCAGCCGTGATTGAGGGAGGCGATGTGGTTGTCGCTCTGTCCGAGCGTGTTCTTGGCCGTACGGCTGCCGAGGATGTTATCGATCCGCTCAGTGGTGACGTCATTGTCGCCAAGGGTGAGTTGATGACCGAAGCTCTGGTCGACAAGATTGACAAGGCGGGTACCGAGACGATCAAAATTCGCTCGGTTCTGACCTGTAAGAGTGACGGCGGCGGCGGCGTCTGTGGTGCATGCTACGGACGTGACCTTGCTCGCGGTACGCCGGTAAATATCGGTGAGGCCGTGGGTGTTATTGCCGCGCAGTCGATTGGTGAGCCGGGTACACAACTGACAATGCGGACCTTCCATATTGGCGGCGCGGCTCAGGGTGCTTCGGAGCAGTCGAGCGTTGAGGCAGCCTTCGATGCGACCGTTAAGATTGAGAACCGCAACGTGGTTGTGAACTCCGAAGGCGTTCCGATCGTCATGAACCGCAGCACCGAAGTGGTGCTGATTGATGAAGCAGGGCGTGCCCGGGCGCATCATAGTGTTCCTTATGGTGCTCGACTTCTGGCCGATGACGGCGACTCAGTGGAGAAGGGGCAACCCCTCGCACAGTGGGATCCCTACACCATTCCGATCATCACGGAGAAGGAAGGTTTCGTCGATTACGTTGATCTGGTTGAAGGTACATCGATGCGCGAAGCCACCGATGAAGCGACCGGTATTGTCTACAAGGTCGTCGTTGACTGGAAGCAGCAGCCGAAGGGGACCGATCTTCGTCCGCGCATTTCCTTGCGTCCGAAGAAGACCTCCAAGGCCGGTGAAGTGGTCAAGCTCGCGAACGGGCTGGACGCACGATACTTCATGTCGATGGACGCAATCCTGAACGTTGACCCGGGTCAGCAGGTCCAAGCTGGTGACATTCTGGCGCGTATCCCGCGTGAAAGTTCGAAAACGCGGGATATCACCGGTGGTCTGCCGCGCGTGGCGGAGCTCTTTGAAGCCCGGCGTCCCAAGGACCATGCGGTTATTGCGGATATTGACGGACGGGTCGAGTTCGGGCGCGATTACAAGATGAAGCGCCGGATCGTGGTTGTTCCCAGTGATGAAGATCAGGCAAACGGCATGGAGCCGGTCGAGTATCTGATTCCGAAGGGCAAGCATATTTCGGTCCAGGAAGGCGATCACGTCATGCAGGGAGACCTGCTGCTTGATGGCAATCCTGTGCCGCATGATATTCTGCGCGTTCTGGGTGTTGAAGAGTTGGCTCGATATCTCGTCAAGGAAATCCAGGATGTCTATCGACTCCAGGGTGTTGGTATCAATGACAAGCACATCGAAGTGATTGTTCGCCAGATGCTGCAAAAAGTCGAAATTACCGAGCCGGGCGAAACAACGTTCCTTGTTGGTGAAACCATCGACAAGATCGAATTCGACGCCGTGAACGCAAAGGCAGAAGCCGAAGGTCTGAAGATCGCAAGGGCTCTGCCGGTCCTGCAGGGCATTACGAAGGCGAGCTTGCAGACCAGTTCGTTCATTTCAGCTGCTTCGTTCCAGGAGACCACACGTGTCCTGACAGAGGCTGCGGTGAACGGCAAGGTTGATGGTCTTGTCGGTCTCAAAGAGAACGTGATTGTTGGTCGTTTGATCCCGGCTGGTACCGGATCGGTGATGAACAATGTGCGCTCGATTGCAGCCGCGCGTGATGCTGAGCTTGCCGAGGAATTGGCCAAGCAATTGGCTGAAGAAGAGGCGGCTTCGCAGGTCGAAGTCGAGGAAGCCGGCGCAGCCGAATAGAACATTCAGACAAGATATGAACGAAAGCGCCACTCCCGGTAATTCGGGGGTGGCGTTTTTCATTCCAAGGGCCAATAACGCGTAATTATCTTGCGCAGCTGTCTCCGAACGCGCGGATTTATTGCGTTCCGCAGCAGATTCAATTTATCGCCCAACTACCCGTAATTTATGGGATTTCCCGGTTGACGCCTATAGGGGCCATGAGTAGTATCCGCGCGCCTGAACGGGGTTGGTAGTAGACGAGCGCAGTCTAAACACAGCCTCAGGCATCACGAATCAAATGCGCACACGCCACGAGCTGGCGAAAAAGCCTCGCAGGGCAGGACTGTAGTCTGTCCCTATATTGCTTTGTGTAGATGGTTCGAACGTGAATGACGGGAAGTTGTAAGGAAGCCATATGCCAACGATTAACCAGCTGATCCGCAAGCCGCGCAAGGCTCCGATCAAGCGAAACAAGGTTCCGGCGCTCGAAGCGTGCCCGCAGAAGCGCGGCGTATGTACTCGCGTCTATACGACGACACCGAAGAAGCCGAACTCGGCCTTGCGGAAGGTTGCACGTGTGCGTCTTACCAACGGCTTTGAAGTTACGAGCTACATTCCGGGTGAGGGTCATAACCTTCAGGAGCATTCGGTCGTCATGATCCGCGGCGGTCGCGTCAAGGATTTGCCGGGTGTTCGTTATCACATTATCCGCGGCACACTCGATACGCAGGGTGTGTCTGATCGTCGCCAGCGCCGTTCAAAGTACGGCGCGAAGCGGCCCAAGTAGCGGAGGAGCAGAGATATGTCCCGTCGCCGGCGCGCAGAAAAACGAGAAGTCATGCCCGATCCCAAATATGGGGATCTGGTGGTCAGCAAGTTCACCAATAATGTGATGTATCACGGTAAGAAATCTGCAGCAGAGCGGATTGTCTATGCAGCGTTTGACGACATTGCGAGCAAGAAGGGTGATCCTATTCGGACGTTCCATGAGGCTCTCGATAATATCAAGCCGCAACTCGAGGTACGTTCACGCCGTGTTGGTGGTGCCACCTATCAGGTGCCAGTTGAAGTTCGCTCCGAGCGCGCTCAGGCACTGGCGTTCCGCTGGCTTATTCAGGCCGCGCGCGGCCGTCCGGAAAATACCATGGAAGAGCGCCTTTCGCGCGAGCTCCTGGATGCCGCAGAAAACCGCGGAAATGCTGTGAAGAAACGTGAAGACACCCATCGTATGGCAGAGGCGAACAAGGCCTTTTCCCATTACCGTTGGTAGTGGTTTAGCGAGCTTCCGAGAAGAGATATAGATATGTCCAATCGCGAAACACCGATCGAGAAGTACCGCAATATCGGCATCATGGCCCATATTGATGCGGGCAAGACCACGACGACCGAGCGCGTGCTCTATTACACAGGCCGTTCCTACAAGATCGGCGAAGTTCATGATGGCGCAGCCACGATGGATTGGATGGAGCAGGAGCAAGAGCGAGGCATTACAATTACCTCGGCTGCGACAACGGCGTTCTGGAATGACCATCGGATCAACATCATTGATACGCCGGGTCACGTGGATTTCACGATTGAGGTAGAGCGTTCCCTGCGTGTTCTTGATGGCGCGGTTGCTGTTTTTGACAGTGTCGCCGGTGTTGAGCCGCAGTCCGAGACGGTTTGGCGTCAAGCTGACAAATATGGTGTCCCGCGTATCTGTTTTGTGAACAAAATGGATCGTACCGGCGCAGATTTTTACAATTGCGTGGACATGATCGTTGATCGCCTCGGTGCGAACCCGATCGTGGTGCAGTTGCCGATTGGTTCAGAGGCTGAACTGCGTGGTGTTGTTGATCTGGTCCTGATGAAGGGGATCGTCTGGAAGGATGAAAACCTGGGCGCCGAGTTCGAGTATGTCGACATTCCCGCAGATATGGCTGATGACGCTGCCGCATGGCGCGTGAAGTTGGTTGAGGCTGCAGTCGAGCATGATGATGCGGCGATGGAGGCCTATCTCGAAGGCACCGAGCCTGACGAGGAAACACTCAAAGAGTGCATTCGCCGAGGGACGCTGTCGTTGAGCCTGGTGCCTGTGTTCTGTGGCTCGGCCTTCAAGAATAAGGGTGTTCAGCCGCTTCTCGATGGCGTTGTAGATTTTCTGCCGTCGCCGATCGATGTCCCGGCTATTACCGGTATCGTTCCGGGCTCTGAAGAGCGGGTTAGTCGTCCGAGTTCGGATGATGAGCCATTTGCCGCTCTCGCCTTCAAGATCATGACCGATCCATTTGTCGGGTCTCTGACGTTTGCTCGGATTTATTCGGGTTCTGTCGAGGCGGGGCAGTCGGTGCTCAACACCGTCAAGGACAACCGTGAGCGTGTTGGCCGCATGTTGTTGATGCATGCCAATGATCGTGAGGATCTCAAGGTTGCGCGTGCGGGTGATATTGTTGCGCTTGCAGGCATGAAGGCCACCACCACTGGTGACACCCTTTGTGATGTTGCCAATCCAGTCATCCTTGAGCGGATGGAGTTCCCGGAGCCGGTTATCGAGATTGCGGTCGAGCCGAAGACCAAGGCTGACCAGGAGAAAATGGGTCAGGCGCTGCAGCGTCTTGCCGCCGAAGACCCGTCGTTCCGGGTTTCGAGCGATGAAGAGAGCGGTCAGACCATTCTCAAGGGAATGGGCGAGTTGCATCTCGAAATTCTCGTTGATCGGATGAAGCGGGAATTCAAGGTTGAAGCGAATGTTGGAGCCCCTCAGGTGGCCTATCGTGAGAAAATGACCCAGCCGGTCACCATCGATTACACGCATAAGAAGCAGACCGGTGGTTCTGGTCAGTTTGCCCGCGTGAAGATCGAGTTTGAGCCCTTGGAGCCGGGTGCCGGGTTTGAGTTCGAAAGTGGTGTTTTCGGTGGATCCGTGCCGCGTGAGTTTATCCCTGGCGTTGAAAAGGGCATTAATTCTGCTCGCGACGCCGGTAGCATCGCCGGTTTCCCGGTGATCGATTTTAAAGCCAAGCTGGTTGATGGCGCGTCCCATGACGTTGATTCATCGGTTATGGCGTT
>JABJAG010000252.1 GCA_018666195.1 Alphaproteobacteria bacterium | reverse complement strand
TGACTTCTTCGATGGCATGTTTGCAACCAACCTTGAGGAAGAAGAGCTGATCACGGCAATCCGCTTCCCCGTGCCAGACAAGGCCGGCTACGCCAAATTCCCGAACCCGGCCTCGCGCTATGCGCTTGTTGGTGTGATGGTGGCCCAGACCGGCGGTGAGACCCGCGTGTCCGTCACAGGCGCCGGTCAGGACGGCGTGTTCCGTGCCAGCGATATCGAAGGTGCGCTGTCAGGCAGTTGGAGCGCTGATGCAGCCAAGGGCGTGAAAATGTCCGATGCTGACCTCAACGCCGACATTCACGCGTCTGCTGAATACCGCGCCCATCTGATTTCGGTCATGGCGAGCCGCGCAGTCGACGCAGCCGGCTGAACACCCGGATAATTCCATAGAATACAGCGGCCGGAGCCATGCTCCGGCCGTCTTTGTTCCCCGATGTGGTCCTTGGGCTATATCAATACTAAACTCTTCACATTCCGGCACCTTGCCGTCTGTCGGCATCCCACCGTACGGAACACTCAAACACGCAGATCAGGCGAATTATCTTGAGCACAATTCCTGAAAACGTCGAAAGCACCCTCGAACTTCTGGGTTCGGGCAACTACGTGTCCGACCGCAGTCTCGCAACGGCTGTTCACCTTTCTATTCAGCTGGGACGCCCCCTGTTTCTGGAAGGTGAAGCCGGCGTCGGCAAGACCGAGATTGCCAAAGTGCTGTCCGAAACTCTGGGGCGCAAACTGGTCCGACTACAGTGCTATGAAGGTCTTGATGTTGCCTCTGCCGTGTATGAGTGGAACTACTCGTCTCAGATGATCGAAATCCGGATGGCCGAAGCCGAGGGGGTCAAGGATCGCGATCAGCTCGGAGACGACATTTTCTCTGACAAATTCCTGATCCGTCGTCCCCTGCTGCAGGCCCTTGAGCCCTCCGAGGGCGGTGCCCCCGTTTTGCTGATCGACGAGCTTGACCGCACCGATGAAGCCTTTGAGGCCTATCTTCTTGAAGTGTTGTCCGACTTTCAGATCACAATCCCCGAAATCGGGACCGTCAAAGCCGCCGAAACACCCATCGTCATCATCACTTCGAACCGGACCCGAGAAATTCATGACGCCTTGAAGCGCCGTTGCTTCTACTACTGGGTCGACTATCCCGACGCAGAACGCGAACTGGAAATTCTGGCAATCAAAGCTCCGCAGGCAAACGAGAAGCTCTCCCGCCAGGTTGTAGAGTTTGTACAGCGTCTGCGGGGGATGGATCTCTTCAAGGTTCCGGGCATTGCCGAGACAATTGATTGGGCTTCAGCCCTTCACCAACTCGACATCATCGAGCTCACACCCGACGCCATTGATGACACTTTGGGCGTCTTGCTGAAATATCAGGATGATATCGCGAAGATCCGTGGCAGCGAAGCCGCCAAAATTCTGGATGAGGTCAAGAGCGAGATCGCGACCGCGCAACTGGCATCCGGCTGACCCGTGTCCGAAAAGGCCATCCCCGACGAGGCGCGGCCGGCGATGGATGCCAAGGCCAGACTCGATAAACTCGATACCGTCGAAGACGTGATCGCGGGGAAAATTGCGACCAACATCATGCATTTCGCGCGGGTCCTGCGCTCTGCTGGGCTTCCAGTCGGCCCCGGCAAGGTGATTGAGGGCATCAAGGCCGTCGAGACCATTGGCCTCGACAACCGTGATGATTTCTACTGGGCTCTGCATGCAGTTTTTGTGAACCGTCGGGATCAGCGGGAAATTTTCGATCAGGCGTTCCACATATTCTGGCGCAACCCCAAACTACTCGAACGCATGGCCTCGCTTGTGCTGCCGTCCTTTGTGGACCCTGATGCGCAACAACAAGCAGAAGAAATGAACCGGCGCCTTGCAGAAGCCCTTAAACAAAACCCGCTCGAAACGCCCGGAGAGGGTGAAGGCAAAGGTGAGGACGAAGATCCGGACGTCACCGTTGATGCAGTGATGACCTGGTCAGCCAATGAGGTTCTCCAGGAGACCGACTTCGAAAAGATGTCTGGTGAAGAACTGGAGGCAGCCAAGCGCGCCATAGCGCATATGCGCCTTCCCATCATGGAAGTGCCCACACGGCGCTTCAAACGTGATTCAAGTGGTCGCCGTATCGACATGCGCAACACACTGCGTGCAGCGATGCGTGGCGGTGGTGCTTCCATTCCACTGCAATACCGCAAGCGTAAACGTCGGCACCCGCCTCTTGTCGTGCTCTGCGATATTTCCGGTTCGATGAGCCGCTACTCCCGAATGGTACTGCATTTCATGCACGCCATCACCAATGACCGGGATCGGGTTCACACATTCCTCTTCGGCACACGACTGACAAATGTGACGCGCCAACTTCGTAATAAGGATGTCGATGAAGCTCTCGACAAGGTTGGAGAAGCCGTTGATGACTGGTCCGGAGGAACTCGCATCGGACACTCACTGCATGATTTCAACACCAACTGGTCCCGGCGCGTCCTTGGTCAAGGCGCCGTTGTCTTGTTCATCAGCGACGGCCTGGATCGCGACGCTGCGGATGGTCTGGAACGTGAAATTGAGCGCTTGCACATGTCCTGTCGCCGCTTGATATGGCTGAACCCACTCTTACGTTATGATCGTTACGAACCGAAGTCGCTGGGTGCGCAGGCCTTGCTCCCCCATGTCGATGAATTCCGTTCAATCCACAATCTTGATAGCCTGGAGCAATTGTCCGAAGTTTTGACAAAGCCAGCTCTCAACAAAGGGTTTGGACACAACCCATGGCAGGAGGCAGCCGAATGAGCGAATCCGCGATTGATTTTCAAGCCCTTGATCACGACGACGTCGTCGAAAAAGCAGCAGCCTGGCGTGAATCCGGCAAAGGTGTCGCCATCGCCACCGTCGTCAGCACCTGGGGCTCCTCCCCGCGTCCCACAGGCAGTCAGTTGGCTGTCGACGAAGACGGCAATATGGTTGGCTCTGTATCCGGCGGCTGCATCGAAGGGGCC
>JABJAG010000251.1 GCA_018666195.1 Alphaproteobacteria bacterium | reverse complement strand
GGTCAGATCATCGGTTCGCGCACCCCTGACAGCCGTATGGCCGTTATCATGCAGCCAGTCGGTGTCGTCGCTGCATTCTCGGCATGGAACTTTCCAGCCCTTTTGCCAGCCCGCAAAATCGCAGCGGCGCTCGGCGCAGGCTGTTCGATTATTATCAAACCGGCAGGAGAAACGCCCGCGTCCTGTGCGGCGTTGATCCAAGCCTGCCATGATGCAGGTGTTCCAAAGGGCGTTGTCAATTTTGTCACCGGCAATTCTGGGGCCATTGCATCGCAGCTGATCCGATCACCCATCGTGCGTAAAGTAACGGTCACTGGGTCTGTGCCTGTTGGAAAGCAAATCCTGTCGCTGGCAGCCGAAGGCGTCAAGAAAGTATCGATGGAGCTTGGTGGACATGGACCGGTTGTGATCTTCGAAGATTTCGACGCGATCGAAGCCGCAAACGTCTGCGCGCCAACGAAGTTCCGCAATTGCGGTCAGGTCTGCATTTCACCA
Organism: Alphaproteobacteria bacterium; assembly: GCA_018666195.1. Taxonomy (GTDB): domain Bacteria; phylum Pseudomonadota; class Alphaproteobacteria; order UBA6615; family UBA6615; genus JABJAG01. The sequence continues at coordinate 6,260 of JABJAG010000251.1, read as the reverse complement.
ACGCGATTCTACGTCCACGAAAACAACTATGACGCCTTCGCAGGCCGCTTTGCCGAGATCGCAAAATCGCTCAAAATCGGTCGCGGCATGGACGATGGTGTTCAGGTCGGGCCGATGGCCAACAGGCGTGGTCTGGAAACGATCCAGGCAATGACGGAAGACGCGCTTGGTCGAGGTGCTGAGTTGCTGGCGGGTGGCAAAGTGCCAGAAGGCTCAAACAAGGGCTTTTTTATGGAGCCAACTGTTCTGGGCAGGGTGCCTGACGATGCAATGGTCATGACAGAAGAACCCTTCGGACCAATCGCCCCGATTACGACATTCACCGACTATGACGATGTGATGACTCGGGCCAATTCCCTGCCGTTCGGATTGGCAGGCTACGTCTTCTCGAACAACCTGTCGTTGGCCACTCGCGCCTACGAGGACCTTGAGGTTGGTATGATCGGCGTCAATGAAATGTTGCTGGCGACTGCGGAGGCACCGTTTGGTGGCGTCAAGGAAAGCGGCATGGGGCGCGAGGGCGGTTCTTTCGGCATCCAAGACTATCTCGACCCCAAATACGTAAAAATCAGACTATCGGAGATGGCAAATGGGTGATGATCAAGTCAAAGGCCTGTCGCGGGGTCTGACCAACTACGGCGATAAGGATTTCTCAGTTTATCTGAGAAACTCATTCGCATCTTCAATGGGATACTCCCGTGAGGTGCTCAAAAAGCCAATCGTTGGGATCGCGAATAGCTTTTCCGGCTTCAACAACTGCCACCGGCATTTTCCGGAACTTGTAGAGGCGGTCAAACGCGGTGTCTTGTTGGGTGGAGGGTTGCCCATTGAGTTTCCAACGATTTCGTTGGGGGAGGTATTCCTGAGCCCGACAAGTCTGAAGTTCCGTAATCTGATGTCAATGGACACCGAGGAAATGGTCAGGGCGCAGCCAATGGATGCGGTCGTCCTGATGGGCGGGTGTGACAAGACGGTGCCTGCCCAATTGATGGGCGCGGCCTCGGCTGATCTTCCAGCTGTTCAGCTGGTTGCAGGCCCGATGATGACGTCCCGCTACGGCGAGGAACGGTTGGGCGCGTGTACGGATTGTCGGCGCTTCTGGGGTAAATATCGCGCCGGAGAGGTCGGCACAGAACAGATCAATGATATCGAAGGCCGCCTTGCCACGACCGCCGGGACGTGCGCTGTGATGGGCACAGCTTCGACCATGGCGTGCATTGCGGAAACACTGGGCATGTCACTGCCCGGAACGGCCGCAATCCCGGCTGTGCATGCAGATCGCCTGCGCGCAGCCGAAGCCTCGGGCCGGGCCGCAGCGCGGATGATTGATCAACCTATTCGGCCAAGTCAGATTATTACTGAGAAATCGGTAGAAAATGCACTGCGCATGTTGCTGGCCTTGGGCGGATCGACAAACGCCATTGTACATTTGACAGCTGTGGCTGGGCGACTTGGCATCAAAGTGTCGCTGGAGCGGATGAACGAACTGTCGGATACCACGCCGGTTCTGGTCAATCTCAAGCCAGTGGGCGAGCACTACATGGAAGATTTCTTCTTTGCGGGTGGCGTCGGCGCGGTGTTGCGGGAAATCAAACCGTTGCTGCATTTGGACACACTCACGGTTGCGGGTGAAACCCTGGGGGATCGGTTGGAGCGTGATCCGGGATATGTAGATCATCGCGTGATCGCCAAGGCCGAAACGCCGCTGGAACTTCAAGGTGGTTTGGTTGGCTTGTTTGGAAATTTGGCACCCCGCGGCGCTGTTTTGAAACGCTCTGCAGCAGACGAAACACTGTTTGAAAAAACAGGCCGTGCCGTGGTGTTCAACTCCTTGGAAGATCTGGCCAACCGAGTTGATGATCCCGATCTGGATATTACCAAAGATGACTTCATGGTCCTTCAAAACGCAGGTCCAAAAAGCGCATCTGGCATGCCCGAAGCAGGTTATCTACCCATCCCCAAAAAGCTGAGTTCGCAAGGTATAAAAGATATGGTGCGCATCTCGGACGCGCGCATGTCTGGCACCGCTTTCGGAACAATCATCCTGCATGTGGCGCCGGAAGCATCGGTTGGCGGTCCACTGGCTTTGGTGCGCAATGGCGATCAAATAAAACTGTCCGTCGAAAACAAATCCATCGAGCTGTTGGTGAGCGACGAAGAGCTTGCGCAGCGCAAATCCGAATGGAAAAGCGACAATGTTCCACCGGAACAAAGGCGCGGCTACGACAGGCTTTATGCGGCTGAAGTCTCGCAAGCGGACGAAGGATGCGATTTCGCATTCCTTCAGCCCATCCCAGCTGAAAACTAAACCAAAGATTAAGGTACAGACATGAAATTTGGAACTCCCAAGGAAGTGTTCGAGGGCGAGAACCGCGTCGCAATGACACCGGACAGCGCCCGACAGCTTCAGAAACTCGGATATGACTGCTTGGTCGAAAGCGGCGCTGGGTTTAATGCTGGCTTTGCCGATGCGCTCTACGAAGATGCGGGTGTCACGGTCGTCAAAACGGCGGCTGCCTTGTGGAAAGAGGCTGACATTGTTGCCAAAGTCCGTCAGCCAGAGGCCGCTGAACTTAAGCGCCTGCACGGTGGGCAGACCCTAATTTCGTTCTTCAATCCTGCGGCGAACGAAGGCGGGATGGAAGCGGCTAAAAAGAGCGGCGCGAACGTAATTGCCATGGAAATGGTTCCGCGTATTTCTCGTGCTCAGAAGATGGATGCTCTGTCATCCATGGCGAATATCGCGGGCTACCGCGCGGTGATCGAAGCGGGCAACAACTTCCCTCGTTTCTTCACAGGTCAGATCACGGCGGCGGGCAAAGTTCCCCCCGCTAAGGTTCTGGTTATTGGCGCGGGTGTCGCTGGTTTGGCTGCGATTGGAACATCCACTTCGCTTGGCGCGATCACCTATGCATTCGACGTGCGTCCCGAGGTGGCCGAGCAGGTCGAAAGCATGGGCGCGGCGTTTGTCTTCCTTGACTTTGAAGAAGAACAAGCGGATGGAGCAGCGACGGGCGGCTATGCGGCTGTGTCCAGCCCCGAGTTCGCAGCTGCGCAACTTGCCAAGTTCCGCGAGATCGCGCCTGACATGGACATCGTGATAACCACGGCCCTGATCCCGAACCGCGAAGCGCCAGAGCTTTGGACCAAGGATATGGTCGAGAGCATGAAGCCAGGTTCGGTTATTGTGGATCTTGCAGCCGAAAAGGGCGGCAACTGCAAACTGACCGTTAGGGATGAAAAAATCGTCACAGACAACGGCGTGACGATCATCGGCTACACCGACTTTCCAAGTCGGATGGCGACGCAGGCCTCGACGCTTTATGCTACTAACATCCGGCACATGATGACGGATCTGACCCCTGAAAAGGACGGCCAGATCAAACACAATATGGAAGATGATGTGATCCGTGGCGCGACTGTAACCCATCAAGGCGAGATAACATTCCCGCCGCCCCCCCCGAAAGTTCAGGCAATTGCGGCGCAAAAAAAAGAGCCAATCAAAGAACTGACGCCAGAGGAAAAACGCGCAGCCGAAGTGACCGCGTTCAAAGCGCAGACAAAGACGCAAGTCTCGCTGATCGTAATCGGTGCAGTCCTGTTGTTGGGTGTCGGGCTTGTGGCACCAGCGAGCTTTATGCAGCACTTTATCGTCTTTGTTCTGGCGGTATTTGTAGGCTTTCAGGTCATATGGGGCGTCGCACATTCGCTGCACACACCTTTGATGGCCGTGACCAATGCGATTTCGTCGATCATCATTCTGGGTGCGTTGATGCAGATCGGATCGGGGTCGACTATGGTAATTATCCTCGCGGGGTTGTCGGTTTTTATGACCGGGATCAACATCTTTGGCGGCTTTCTTGTAACTCGGCGCATGCTTGCCATGTTCCAGAAATCTTAAGGAGGCTAGTTCAATGGATTTTGGCTTCACAACAGCTGCTTATGTAGTTTCGGCAGTTCTGTTTATTCTCAGTCTCGGCGGCTTGTCTGGGCAAGAAAGCGCTAAACGCGCGGTTTGGTATGGTATTGCCGGGATGGCTCTGGCCGTTGCAGCTACTTTGGTTGGACCCGGGTCCGGGCTTTGGGTCGTATCTATCCTTCTGACCATTGCTGGTGGTTTGATCGGCTATCAGTTGGCGACACGAGTTCAGATGACTCAGATGCCAGAACTGGTGGCGGCCATGCATTCGCTGGTGGGTCTTGCTGCGGTCTTTGTGGGTTTGATCGCTCATATCGAACTGGATCGTGTGATGGCGATGGATGACAGCGCCAAAAAGGCGCTGGAGGGCTTTGCTGCACTTCTGGCCAAGAAGGACGGCGTCGAGATTGCGATCCTGCGTGTCGAGTTGTTCCTTGGGATCTTTATTGGTGCAGTGACCTTTACCGGATCGGTGATCGCCTACGGCAAATTGGCAGGCAAAGTGGACAGTGCAGCAACCAAGCTGCCTGGTGGTCACATGTTGAACGCAAGTGCCGCTGGTATCTCGGTTTTGTGTCTGATCTGGTATTTTAACACGGGCGAATTACTGCCTTTGGCCTTAATGACACTTGCGGCACTTTTCATTGGCTATCACCTGATCATGGGCATCGGTGGGGCAGACATGCCGGTGGTTGTTTCGATGCTAAACAGCTATTCCGGCTGGGCGGCTGCAGCGATTGGCTTCTCGCTTGGCAACGATTTGCTGATCGTAGTTGGTGCGCTGGTCGGCTCAAGCGGCGCGATCCTGTCCTACATCATGTGTAAGGCGATGAACCGGTCGTTTGTCTCGGTCATCTTGGGCGGCTTTGGCGGCCCGGCGGGCGAGCAAATGGCGGTTGAAGGCGAGCAGATCGCGATTGATGCCGACGGTGTGGCGACGGCCCTCGATGAGGCGGATAGTGTGATCATTATCCCAGGCTACGGCATGGCGGTGGCACAGGCGCAGCAGAACGTGGCCGAGCTGACCAAGCGCCTGCGCGCTAAGGGCAAGGAGGTGCGCTTTGCAATTCACCCTGTGGCGGGACGTCTTCCAGGGCATATGAACGTGCTGCTGGCCGAGGCTAAGGTGCCTTATGACATCGTGATGGAGATGGACGAGATTAACGACGACTTCCCCTCAACTGATGTGGTGATTGTCATCGGCTCCAATGACATCGTCAACCCGGCAGCTCAGGATGATCCCAACAGCCCTATTGCGGGCATGCCAGTTCTGGAATGCTGGAAGGCGAAACAGGTTTTCGTTTCAAAGCGCGGGCAGGGGACCGGTTACTCGGGTATCGAAAATCCGCTGTTTTTCAAAGAAAACACCCGCATGTTCTATGGGGATGCCAAGGCGTCTTTGGACAAGTTGCTCTCGGGGATGTAGTGATGGATATTGATTCGGTAGCCGATCGGCCAGACGGCGATCTCTATGACGTTGAAACGGGTACATTCGATCGGGGGGCTCAACTGCGACCCGTTGAAAGCGGTCCTGTCAATCCGAAACATAATCTTGCAACGTTACGCGCGGCAATGGCGGGGGATCTCGATAATTCGGACTATCAAAGGGACGAAATATGGGGGTTGCAGGTTCCGGCAAATGAACCGAAAGAAGCGACCCAATATCTTCATCCAATCCAAACTTGGCAACATCGAGATGAGTTCTGCTCCTCTGCAAAAGAGCTGATACAACAGATTGCGCTAAAGCTTGTTCAATTGGGTTTAGCCGATACATTGAAAATGCGTTGGCACAGGCTAAATAGCGTCCTACAACGCGCCAGTTAAGAGGAGAATGCCGTGAAATACATTGTGTATGTAAGTCAAGCAGCAAAGGCGTTTTCGACTGACGACTTGGCGGGGCTGCTAACGCATAGCCGCAAACGCAATTCTGCCGACGGCGTTTCCGGATTGCTTGTCTATCGTTACAATTCTGACTTCAAACGTGGCAACTTCCTTCAAGTTCTTGAGGGCACAGATGACGCGTTGGATGATGTATGGCGCAGGATTTCAGGCGATCCGAGACACCATACGATTATCGTCTTGGATGAAGGCAAAAGCGAAACGCGCATGTTCGGAGACTGGTCAATGGGCTTTCGCAATGTGGACGAGAGCGATTTGGCGAAATTTGCAGGTTTTTCAGAACTCGGAAGCGACGCGTTTTGGCAAGATGCAAAAAAACAAGCCTTGCCGGACGCATTATCCACACTGCGCAGTTTCTATGATGCAATATGATGCGTGTCATGAAAATTCTACCGGCGCTACTGTGGTGCAAATCTCACGTTTGGATAATGATCTCATACAT
>JABJAG010000250.1 GCA_018666195.1 Alphaproteobacteria bacterium | reverse complement strand
GCTGGCCGGAGTCTTTTTGGCGGGCCGCGAAATATGCCAACTGGCGGGCCATCATAGTTTCTGTTGCCATCGAGCCGAGTTTGCCGCCAACCCGGGCGAATTCGACGATTGGCCGGCGGAACTGTTCCCGGTCGCTGGCATAGCCAAAGCCAAGTTCCAGCGCATTTTGGGCGACGCCAACTGCACGTGCTGCCGTTTGAATGCGCGCCGTTTCGAAAGTCGCCATCAACTGCTTGAAGCCTTCGCCTTCGCGCCCGCCGAGCAAATTGTCTGCGGAGACTTCAAAACCGTCAAAGCCAAGCTCGTATTCTTTCATGCCGCGATAGCCGAGCACGCGAATTTCCGAACCCTCCATGCCGTCAGCAGGGAAGGGATGGTCTTCGCTGCCCCGTGGTTTTTCAGCCAGGAACATGGATAGCCCTCGATAGCCGTTTTCGTCGGGGTCGGTGCGCACCATCAAAGTCATCAGGTCGGTGCGGGCGGCGTGGGTGATCCAGATTTTGTTACCCTTTACCCGGTAAACATCGCCGTCACGGGTGACTCGGGTGCGGATATGGGCGAGGTCCGAGCCATGATTGGGTTCGGTGAACACGGCTGTCGGCAAAATTTCACCGGACGCAATGGCCACCAGATATTTTGCCTTCTGTTCTGGTGTGCCGTTGACGCGGATCAGTTCGGCGGCGATCTCCGAGCGGGTGCCCAGTGAACCCACGCCAATATAGCCGCGGGATAGCTCTTCGGTGACCACGCACATGGCGATCTTGTCGAGGCCGAGTCCGCCGTCTTCTTCTGGGATGGTTAGTCCGAAGACGCCGAGTTCGGCCATTTCCTGAATAATTTCCAGTGGGATCAATTCGTCTCGTACATGCCAGCCGTGGCAATGAGGAGAAACCTTTTCGTCGGAAAACCGCCGGAACTGATCTGCAATCATCCCATGTGTTTCATCCAGTCCACGATCTCCGAAATCACCACTGCGGGTGCTCAGTTCTTCGGCGATACTTTGACGGACGGCAATGCTGTCGCCTGTCGTCATCAACTGGCGGGCGGCCTCGCTTTTGAAGAAATCTGCTTCATCCAGACTCAGATCACCGGGCCGGGCGATTTCATCCTGACTCATGGCGATGCCGTATTTGAGTTGCTTGAGGTAGCTCCCGAACCCGCTGGTCAGGATCATATGTTCCAGATTGGACAGTCGACCGTCGCGTTCCAGCCGTTCGCCCCAACCCAGCAACTGCTCCAGAGCGGTGACATAGGTGCTCATCCAGGCAAAGCCGTGCAGCGCAAACTGATGGGTGTCGAGCTTGTCAGGTTCGACGGGTCCGCCGGGTGCAGCAAGCGCGGTGGCTGCCCGTCCGGCGGCATCCCGGAAGGCCTGCGCATCGGGCAGGGCCGCCCGGCAAAGTTCGAGTGTGTCGGTCATGTATCCATTCCTGCAATCACGCCGGCGTCATGCAGCCTTGCGATATCGCCATCGCTCAGTCCGAGTTCGCCGGACAAGATTTCATCCGTGTGTTCGCCCAGCACCGGAGCGCGCGGATGTTCCCGCTCAAAGGCGCTAAACTTGTGGGGAGAGCCCGGTGCGAGGTAGGTGCCGATCCCCGGCTGGTCGATCTTTGCGAACAGTGGGTTCGTGGTCGAGGCACGGGGATCATCGGCAACCATCTGACCGAAGGTCTGGTAAGGCCCCCAGCACACATTGTGGGCATCAAAAGTGGAACGTATTTCGTCCAGTGTGTGTCCTGCGCACCAGCCGTCAATGGGACCTGCGATCGCATCGCGCGCGGCGTAGCGGTCTTCTTCCTTGGTAAAGTCCAGTCCGGTCTCTGCCTCCAGCTTCAACATGGCCTCTGCCGTGTCCGTGGCTTTCACCAGTTTCTTCCACTGGGGGACCGACACGGCGATAACCATCACCTGCCGTCCGTCTTTTGTGGTGAAGTCCCGGCCGTAGCTGCCATAGACGTCGTTATCGATATGCGGCCGCGAAGTGCCGTTGATCTGCACTTCGCCGATATAGCCAAGATTACCCACGGTCGCGAAGGCCATGTCAGCCAGCGACAGAGAGACATACTGGCCTTCACCGGTCAGTCGACGGTGTCGTTCGGCGCCCAGAATACCCGTGGCCGCGGCGTAGCCCGTGGAGACATCCCAGCCCGGAAAGACCTGGTTTACCGGCTGGGTCTCGGCGCCGGGACCCGTGACATAAGGAAAGCCCACCGCCGCGTTGACGGTGTAGTCGACGGCGACGGAACCATCCGGGTTGCCCAGAATATTGAGTGCAATCAGATCTTCGCGCTTTGCCCGCAGCGTCTCGTAGGACAGCCAGCCCTTCATTGGGAAGTTCGTCAGCAGGATTCCGCGATCCTCACCGGGCTGGGTAATGAGTGCCGAAAGGATTTCCTGACCTTCGGGTTTGCGAAAATCCACCGCGATGGACCGCTTTCCCTTGTTCAGCCCGGCCCAGTAGATCGAGTTGCCCTCGGCTGTTACGGGCCAGCGCTTGTAGTCGATGCCACCACCGATCATGTCGAAGCGGATTACGTCGGCCCCGAGCTGCGCCAGAGTCATCCCGCAGGTTGGTGCCGCTACAAACGCGGAACCTTCGATCACACGCAGTCCGGAGAGCACGCCGGTCAACGGACAGTTCCGACACGTGCGTGATGATTTCCAATAACTTTCGGCACGAAATTTCCCCCCGATGACGAATACACGTCCAGCGTCTAGACTTGCCCCACGATATCATTGTTGAGGATTTGTTCGAAATGGCCGGACGTGAAAATTCAGTTGCTGCGCTAACCCCCGAATTGCTGGCGGAAGCCGCTGCGATCGATTCATCCACCTTGCACGAGGCGGCAGGACGGATCGGTTCGCTGTCCTCAGCGATCAAGGCGATTGCTCCGGGTATGACGATCTGCGGCCCGGCTTTTCCGGTGAAGGGCCCGCCGCTGGACAATCTGGCAATTCACTTCGCGATTGATGAGGCCCAGCCCGGTGACGTGATCGTGGCTGATGTCAGTGGCGGCTATGAGGGCGGCTATTTCGGTGAGGTGATGGCCACCTCGGCGATGGCGCGCAATCTGGGTGGTCTGGTGATCGATGGATGCGTGCGTGATGGCGCGGCGCTGGCTGAGAAGGGCTGGCCGGTCTTTGCGCGTGGCTTGTGTATGCGTGGCACCCTGAAAGACCTCAATGGCGACTTCAAGATCAACGAGACCCTCGCTTTCGGCGACGTGATCATCGCCCCCGGCGATCTGGTGCTGGGCGACGGCGACGGCGTGGTCGTGATCCCGAAGGGGATGGTGGCAGAGGCCATCGAAGCCTCGATCAAGCGGGAAGCGGCGGAAGCGGAGATGATGGAAACCCTGAAGACCGGCGTGACGGCAGTGGAACTGCGCGGCTGGAAGCGACGATAACCGGCGAAATCGCCTTTTTGCAAGCGATATTTGGGGTTCAGAATCCCCCAAACCGGGCTTCCACAGCGCGTTTCCCCTTGCGGACTTGAATTCGAAAAACAAGAGATTTATTTACTCTTCACGGGTGGGATTGTGAGCCGGTTTCGGTAATATCCGCCCGTTCGAAAACCACATTGCGGGTTCCAGACATTCGCCGGCCTCATTGCCGTGCGGAATTTCGTCGTCTTGACCCAGACATCCGGAAAACCGGGGGCAGTGCGGGAATTGGGGAACAGGGACGTAAATTGAGGGTAAGCACAGCTCTGCCTGTGCAAATCGGGAAGTGAAGTTGACCATGACCAAAAAGACACCAAACATGCAGAACGCCGAAACAACAGCCCGGTCAGCTGTCACGAAACCTGTGCTTTATGCCGGACAGCGTTCGGCGCAGGGCCTTTACAACCCGGCCAGCGAACATGATGCCTGCGGCATCGGGATGATCTGTTCGATTCGCAATGAGCGCAGCCGCAAGGTCGTCGAGGACGGACTGAAAATACTCTGCAATTTGGAGCATCGTGGCGCGGTGGGCGCAGACCCGAAGGCGGGTGACGGCGCCGGCATCCTGATCCAGCTTCCTCATGAATTCTTCCGTGCCGAGGTTTCCGCGCTCGGTTTTGAATTGCCCGAACCCAATCACTACGGCGTGGCGCAACTGTTCCTGCCGCGCGACCCCGCGCATCACGCCATGGTGGAAGACGCCTATGCGATGGCTGCCAAGCAGGAGGGTCTGGAGATTCTCGGTTGGCGCGAAGTGCCGGTGGATTCGTCGATCCTTGGTGAAAGCGTGAAGCCGACCGAACCGGCCCACCGTCAGGTGTTTATCGCCCGCGGTGCAAACATCGCCGATGATGATACCTTCGAGCGCAAGCTGTTCGTGATGCGCAAAGTCGCATCCAACCATCTGCGCAGCACCTATCCGGTGGAAGCACAGGGCTACTACCCGGTGTCATGTTCCTCGCGGACCATTGTCTACAAGGGTCTGGTGCTGGCCGATGGCGTTATGACCTATTTCAAGGATTTGCAGGACGAGCGGGTGATCTCAGCCGTCGCGTTGGTCCATCAGCGGTTCTCGACCAACACCTTCCCATCCTGGCCGCTGGCCCATCCGTATCGGATGATCTGTCACAACGGTGAAATCAACACATTGCGCGGCAACTCGAACTGGATGGCCGCCCGTCAGGCATCCATGTCGTCACCTATCTTTGGTGACGACATGCAGAAGCTATGGCCGATTTCCGTTGAAGGACAGTCGGATTCAGCCTGTTTCGACAATGCGCTCGAGCTGCTCTACCAGGGCGGTTACACACTGCCCCATGCGATGATGATGCTGATCCCGGAAGCCTGGGCCGGCAACCCGTTGATGGATGAGGATTTCCGCGCTTTCTATGAGTACAACGCCGCGCTGATGGAGCCATGGGACGGTCCGGCTGCGATCGCGTTTACCGATGGCAAGGTCGTTGGTGCCACGCTCGATCGAAACGGTCTGCGCCCGGCGCGTTATCTGGAGACCAAGGACGGCTTCGTTCTGCTGGCTTCCGAAATGGGTGTGCTCGACATTCCTGAAGAGAACATCGCCCGCAAATGGCGCTTGCAGCCAGGCAAGATGCTGATGATCGATCTGGAGAAGGGCAAGACCATCTCCGATCATGATCTCAAGACCGAACTGGCCAACAGCCATCCCTATCAGGAATGGCTGGCCCGTTCGCAGATCCGTGTGAAGGACCTGCCCGAAGTGGGGCGCGCCGCACCGCTGTCTGAAACGCCGCTGCTCGAGCGTCAGCAGGCCTTTGGCTATTCAGCGGAAGACCTGAAATTCCTGATGCTGCCGATGGCCCACACGGGTCAGGAGGCGACCGGTGCCATGGGCACGGACACGCCATTATCTGCGCTATCGTCCAAATCGAAGACGTTGGCCTCCTATTTCAAGCAGCTGTTTGCACAGGTGACGAACCCGCCGATCGATCCGATTCGCGAAGAGATCGTCATGTCGCTGGTTTCGTTCATCGGACCGCGCCCGAACCTGCTGGACCTGGAGGGCACATCCACCCTCAAGCGTCTGGAAGTGCGGCAGCCGATTATTTCCAATGCCGGGCTGGAGAAGATCCGTGCGATTGGTGACATCGCTGACAACGAGTTCCAGACCCAGACTCTCGATATCACCTATGGCGTGGAACGCGGTGTCGAGTACATGGAAGAAGCGATCGACAATATTTGCGATCGGGCCGAGGAGGCCGTTGGGCAGGGCTACAACATCATCATCCTGTCGGACCGGCTGGTCGGGCCGGAGCGTTTGGGCATTCCCTCACTGCTGGCGACATCGGCCGTGCATCATCACCTGATCCGCAAGGGCCTGCGTACTTCCGTGGGTCTGGTTGTCGAAACCGGTGAAGCCCGTGAGGTCCATCATTTCGCAACTCTGGCCGGCTTTGGCGCGGAAGCGATCAACCCGTGGCTCGCCTTCGAGACGCTGGCTGATCTGCGCGAAATGGTCGATGAGGAACTGACCGACGAACAGGTCATCCGGCGCTATATCAAGGCCATCGATAAGGGTCTGCTGAAGGTCATGTCCAAGATGGGCATCTCCACCTACCAGTCCTATTGCGGCGCGCAGATTTTCGATGCGGTCGGCCTGCAGTCATCCTTCGTGGAGAAATATTTTACCGGCACCCACACGGCTGTAGAGGGTGTGGGGCTGGCTGAAGTCGCGCGCGAAACCATGCAGCGCCATGCCAATGCGTTCGGCAACAACCCGATCTACAAGGGTGCGCTGGATGTGGGCGGCGAATACGCCTTCCGTCTTCGTGGTGAGAAGCATTCCTGGTCGCCTGAAACGGTGGCCGATCTGCAGCATGCAGTGCGGGGCAATTTGCCAGACAAGTACCGCTCCTACGCTGCGCAAATCAATCAGCAGGATGAAGACCTGATGACCTTGCGCGGTCTCTTCCGTCTGAAGAGCGCCGAGGATGCGGACCGCAAGCCTGTCCCGCTTGATGAGGTGGAGTCAGCCGAGGACATCGTGAAGCGTTTCGCGACCGGCGCGATGTCCTATGGCTCGATCAGCCGTGAAGCCCACACCACACTGGCGATTGCAATGAACCGGATCGGCGGCAAGTCGAACACGGGTGAAGGTGGCGAGGAAGTCGACCGTTTCGTCCCGATGGACAATGGCGATTCCATGCGTTCGGCGATCAAGCAGGTGGCCTCGGGCCGTTTTGGTGTGACCGCGGAGTATCTCGTCAATTCCGACATGATCCAGATCAAGATGGCTCAGGGCGCCAAGCCCGGTGAGGGGGGGCAGCTGCCCGGCCACAAGGTCGATGCGGTGATTGCGAAGGTGCGTCACTCGACCCCGGGCGTGGGTCTGATCTCCCCGCCGCCCCATCATGATATCTACTCGATCGAGGATCTGGCTCAGTTGATCTACGATCTGAAGAACGTCAACTCGGCGGCCGATATCAGCGTGAAGCTGGTCTCTGAAATTGGTGTCGGGACCGTTGCTGCAGGTGTCTCCAAGGCGCGCGCGGATCACGTGACGATTTCCGGTTTTGAAGGCGGCACGGGTGCGTCCCCGCTGACATCGATCAAGCATGCCGGTTCACCGTGGGAGATCGGCTTGGCCGAGACCCAGCAAACTCTGGTGATGAATGATCTGCGCGGGCGGATTTCCGTGCAGGTGGATGGTGGCTTGCGCACCGGTCGTGACGTCGTTGTCGGCGCGTTGCTGGGGGCCGATGAATTCGGCTTTGCCACAGCCCCGCTGATTGCGACCGGCTGCATCATGATGCGCAAATGTCATCTCAACACCTGTCCGGTTGGCATCGCCACTCAGGACCCGCAGCTGCGCAAGAAGTTCACAGGCGAGCCCGAGCATGTCGTGAACTATTTCTTCTTCGTGGCCGAGGAAGTCCGCGAGATGATGGCGGCGCTCGGCTATCGTAATTTCAGCGATATGGTCGGGCAGATGCAGATGCTCGATAAGACCGAGATGGTGACCCACTGGAAAGCCAGAGATCTCGATTTCTCGCGTCTTTTCTACAAGCCCGATGCTCCCGAGGGCGTCTCCATCTGGAACTCGGAGAAGCAGAACCACCCGATCGACGATATTCTCGACCGACGCCTTATTGAAAAGGCGCAAGCCGCGATTTCCCGCGGTGCGCCGGTCAAGATCGATGAAATCATCAAGAATACCGACCGTTCCGCCGGCGCCATGCTTTCAGGTAAAGTCGCCAAGCAATATGGCTATGCCGGTCTGCCCGAGGACACGATTTCGGTGACGCTACGCGGCACCGGCGGACAGAGTTTTGGAGCCTGGCTGGCGTCGGGTGTCAGCTTTGAGCTGATCGGCGAGGCCAACGACTATGTCGGCAAGGGCCT
>JABJAG010000249.1 GCA_018666195.1 Alphaproteobacteria bacterium | reverse complement strand
TGGCGATGCCCAATGCCCAGGCCGGCGCGGTGAGTGTCAATCCACAGATCGCCGGCTCAGCATCCGGGCTGATGACATTTCTGCAGATGAGCATCGGTGCCGGGTTTGGCCAGATTGCGGGCATGCTGCCTCACGCCACCGCCCTGCCTGTTGCGATCCTGATCGCGGTCGCCGGCGTTAGCGGGTTTCTTCTGTACAATGTCTCGATGTTCCTGAACCGAGAGGTCTCGCGATGAACCGACGAATATGCTCCACAGCCATCGCCGTATCACTTTTCATCGCTGCTGCCGCCACACCACAATTGGCACACGCGCAAGTGCCACCAAGTCAGGTGACAATCGAGATCTATAAAGGCCCTCTGAAAGCCGCGGCAGCCGGCGATGTTGCAGCTATTGAAAAACTGGCCGCCGCGAAGGTCGATCTCAATATGCGCGATCCCAGCGGGCGCACACCCCTCATGGTCGCGGCACATTTACAACACTATGACGCCGTGCGCGCATTGCTGGCAGCGGGCGCTGATATCAATGCGCTCGACAAGGATCGGTATGACGTCATCACCATTGCTGCAGTGGCTGACGATGCCGAGATGATCCGGATCGCCGTCGCCGGAGGTGGAAATCCAAAACTGATTACCAGTCGCTATGATGGCACCGCCCTGATAGCAGCCGCCCACCTTGGACATGATGAGGTTGTCAAAACCCTGATCGAAAGCGGCGCACCCCTCGACCATGTGAACAATCTCAACTGGACCGCCCTGATCGAGGCAATTGTATTGGGTGACGGTGGCGCACGGCACACCGAAACCGTCCGCGCACTTGTTTCGGCCGGCGCTGATCTCGACATTCCGGACGGGAATGGCATTCGTCCTCTGACCCTGGCCGAGCAACGCGGCTACCGGGACATTTTTGATATTCTCAAAACCAATGGCGCAAAGCCCTAGTGGCCAATGTATTTGGAGAAACTGACATGACCAACGAACGCGAAGATCGCCTGACGATCCGGGATCTGGTGGAAAACTGGGTTGTCTGGCGTGATGCCGGAATGTGGGAGCGTTTCCGCACCGTCTGGCATGACGACGGGGTGATGCAGGCAACATGGACCCAGGGAACCGCCGACGAGTTCATCGCGATGAGCAAGAAAGGCTGGGAGAACGGTCTCAAGGTCGTGCACTTTCTGGGTGCCAATTCAATCGACCTCGCAGGGGATCGGGCCATTTCCATGACGAAGATGCAAATCGCCCAACGCGCGCCATGCCATGATGTCGAAGTCGATGTGGTCTGTACCGGACGGTTTTACGACTTTTTCGAACGTCGCGAAGGCCGGTGGGGGCTGGTCCTACGTCAGCCGATCTATGAGAAAGATCGGATGGACCCCGTAGACCCGGCCGCCAAACTGGAGCTGGATTCCGGCCTGCTTGAGCAGTTTCCGGAAGGCTATCGCCATCTGGCTTATTTGCAAACCAATGTTGGATATGACGTGATTCGAAACATGCCCGGCGTCAAGGGGCCCGAGGTCGAAGCGCTCTATGCCCGCGGCAAGGCATGGCTCGAAGGTGCGGACTCGCCCTTCTGATCGGAGCGCGATAGTCTAGCGAAGCTATTTTTGGGAGAGGCGAGATCATGCAGTTCGGCATCGGACAATCCGTACAACGTAAAGAAGACCCGAAGTTCCTGACTGGCCGGGGGCGATATGTCTCGGATCTGGTACTGCCGCGTCAGACCTATGCGGTGTTCGTGTATTCGACCCATGCACATGCTGACATCAAATCCATCGACACGTCGGAAGCGGAAGCCGCAGCCGGCGTTGTCGCTGTGCTGACTGGCGCTGACTATGTTGGCGACGGCATGGGCCCGACCGGCGGCGTCATGCCCGAAGACATGGGGGGCCCTCCCGGGCACCGGACCATGCATATGCCACTGGCCATTGATCGCGTGCGCTTCGTCGGCGAACGCGTTGTTGCAGTGATCGCCGAAAGCGAAGCCCAGGCTCGTGATGCAGCCGATCTGGTCACCATCGACTATGATTCCCTGCCCGCCGTGGTGATGGCTGAAGACGCCGTGAAAGACGACGCCCCGCTGGTCTATGACGAAGCTGCCAACAACACCAGTTTCACCCTGCGATTGGGCAATGGAGATGAGGCGGAAGCCGCCATCGCCCGCGCCCACCACGTCACCAAGCTGCATCTTCACAACAACCGCCTCGACGCGGTGACCATGGAGCCGCGTGGTTGTCTGGGTGAATTCGACACCAGCAATGGTCGCCTCACCTTCTATACAAGCACACAGAACGTCCATGGCATCCGCCAGGGACTGGCAGCCCAGAACCTGAACGTCCCCGAAAGCATGATCCGCGTCGTTGCCAAGGATGTTGGCGGCGGTTTTGGCATGAAGGGCCACGTCTATCCCGAAGAAGCCATTGTCGCCTGGGCCTGCAAGCGCATTGAACGCCCAGTCAAATGGATCGCCACCCGCAGTGAATCCCTGATGGGGGACGATCACGGACGCGATCAGACTGTTGATGCCGAACTCGCGCTCGATGAAAACGGCAAGTTTCTCGGGCTGCGCTGGCACGGCCTGCACAATGTGGGCGCCTATATCGAGGGTGCAGGTGCAATTCCCGTGCTGTTCGCCGTCAAGCTGGGAACCACCGTCTACAACATCCCTGCTGTTGATGTGGTCAACAAGGCCGTTTTCACCAACACATCTCCGACGGTTCCCTATCGCGGTGCTGGTCGCCCGGAAGCCGTCTACATCATGGAGCGACTGGTTGATCTGGCTGCGCAGGAAACCGGCATCGACAAGGCTGAACTGCGCAGAATCAATTTCATTCAGCCCGCAGATATGCCCTACGAGAATCACACCGGCTGGATTTATGACACCGGCGATTACGCTACGGCTCTGGAAAAATGCCAGGCGATGGCGGATTGGGACGGCTATGACGCCCGTCAGGCAGAAACAACGGCCAAAGGCCTCGTGCGGGGCCGCGGCATCGTCTACTACGTGGACAACACTGGTATTTTCAACGAGCGGATGGAAATTCGCTTTGATCCCAGCGGCACCGTCACTGTGATCTCCGGCGTGCTGTCCCATGGTCAGGGCCATGAGACCAGTTTTTCGCAGATGGTCTCCGACTGGCTCGGTGTTCCCTTCGAGAGTATCCGCCTGTCACAGGCCGATACCGACGAAGTCGCCATCGGGCGCGGCACCTATGCGTCACGTTCGATGATGGTTGGCGGCAGCGCACTTCAGGCCGCCGCAAATGACGTGATTGAGAAGGGCAAGAAGTTTGCCGCCCATTTCATGGAGGCCGATGCGGCTGATATCGAATTTGCCGAAGGCAAGTTCGTTGTGGCGGGCACCGACAAGGAAATGCCGCTGACGCAGGTCGCGCAGATGTCCTTCATGCCGGTACACCTGCCGAGTGAGGAACTCGGGGTTGGCCTGCAGGGTGTCGGTGCGTTTGCGGCCGAAGTCCCCAGCTTTCCCAATGGTTGTCATATCGCCGAGGTCGAGATCGATCCCGAGACCGGTGAGACCCGGATCGACCGCTATAACGTGGTGGATGATATCGGCACGGTGATCAATCCGCTGCTTGCGCAGGCGCAAATCCATGGTGGTGTTGTGCAGGGCGTGGGTCAGGCCTTGCTCGAAGATGTCGCCTATGATCGCGATAGCGGTCAGCTGCTTGCTGGTTCCTTCATGGATTACGGCATGCCCCGCGCAGACACCATGCCGGAGATCAAAGTCGACTTCAGCCCGGTACGCAGCAAGTCAAACCCGCTTGGCGCCAAAGGCGTGGGTGAAGGCGGCACTGTTGCCGGCACACCAGCCATCGTGAATGCAATCCTCGATGCGCTCTCGCCGCTCGGCGTTCGACAGATCGACACGCCCGTAACACCGCTTCGGGTCTGGAACGCGATCAACGACGCGGCTTAGCCGTTTCGCAATTCAATTGCATTGATGCGCCCTGCACACAAATCTCGTGCCGTCATGCCACGGCACGGGTGGTGTGCGGACGCCGGCACTTGAATCCCTCCTTTATTGCTGCAGCGCAATGAATAAATTTGTTTCGTAATTTCAATGCATCGGGTCATCCCTATGATGCGCCGCACAATTATCTCTCAGATATTTTGACAATTTTGCCTGACGTCAAATCCCTGTGAGTTTCGTTCTCCGAATTCTGAATGCCTTGCTATTGCCGCGTTTACTCCGGATAGTTGCGGGACAAACAGAGTCTTAAATAAGACCTCGTCCAACAGGGAGGACATCAACGTGAAATCATTGAAATATCTGGCAATGGCCGCAGCCGCTTTGCCATTTGTCGCGTTCAGCAATGTTGCAAGCGCGCAAGAACTGGTCGTC
>JABJAG010000248.1 GCA_018666195.1 Alphaproteobacteria bacterium | reverse complement strand
GTTCCCCTCTAGGTCGTCGCCAGCAACGGTATCGAGCAGATCGGGCTGATCGCCCGCGGTGAATTCGCCAAAACCATGGCCGCTGCTGCCAGTCCCGCCGAAGGTGTGCGCAAGTTCACGGCTGACACCGGCCGCAAACCACGCATTGCTTCCCTGCCCAAAGGCTCGGTGCCGGACACCGTTTTCCGTCACTGGGTGCTACGTGTCGCAGGTCTAACCGAAGATGACATCGACATCGTCGGAATGGGGGCCGGCAAGGTACAGCAGGCGATGCTCGCCAAATCTGTCGATGCAGCCTCGATCCTTGAACCTATTGTGACCATCATCAAGGACCGCCAGTCCGACGCACAACTTATTGCGGCTGGTAGCGACATGCTGGACAAGCAGCCGGGCGCCGTTTTGGCTGTCCGCGAAAACGTCATAGCCGAAAATCGGGATGCCGTGGCCAAACTGGTCGAACTGCATGTTCGTGCGACCAAACTGATCAACGACGAACCTGATCGCGCGGCCAAACACATCCACGCGGCGCTTGGACAGGGCCTGCTTCCGCTGGAAATTATTCAGCGGGCGGTACGTTCCGAAATCAGCAATTTCACTGCTGATCCCAACGTGATCGTTCCGGCAACCAAGGTGATGCATGATTTCTCAGCAGATATCGGCACCCTGAAGAAGCCCGTACCGCTGGACGAACTGTTCGATGCTTCGTTCTACAATCAGCTTGTGAAGTAAAATATGTCCAGACGCACCCTCCTCGGTGCGGGCGGCCTTTTCGCCTTTCTGGCAATCTGGGAGCTGGTAGCACGCAGTGGCTTTATTGAAGCCACCCTGCTGCCCGCTCCCAGTCGTCTTCCCGCAACGCTTGTTTCAGAAGTCTCTCTGGGGTTCTGGCACCAGATGGTTCTGGCCAGCCTGAACCACTATCTGATCGGCCTCGTCAGCGGCTCCCTGCTCGGTGTTCTGGCCGGGGCAGCGGTTGCGCTGTTTCCCAATCTGGATGCCGTACAGAGCTGGCTCGCACGTATGCTGCGCCCTATTCCACCGCTGGCCTGGATTCCGTTCGCCATTATCTGGTTTGGCATCAGTGAAACTGCTGCGGCCTTTATCATCGGAATCGGAGTCTTCTGGATCAATTACTTTACCGCCTATACCGCAGTTCGGGCTGTCGACCCGGATCTGGTCGAACTGGCTGCGTCTTTTGGCCATCGGTCGCTGGGCGCGCGTTTGCGAAAGGTTATCCTGCCCGCTGCCGCACCGGGAATTCTTTCGGGCATGCGGGCCGGGCTCGGCCAAGGCTGGATGACCGTTGTCGCCGCTGAATTGTTCGGCATTACTGGGATTGGCCAACGCATGAACGAAGCCGCCGGGCTGCTGGCGACCGAAGTTGTGATCGTCTACATGCTGACCATTGCCCTGCTCTATGGCGTCAGCGACATGCTGTTCGTCAAAGCGCAGAACCGGGTGCTCCGATGGCAGCGATAGTTGAACTCCAAGGCATCGCCGCGACCTTCCCCGGTGCAGACAAGCCCGTTTTCTCGGACATCGACCTCACCATCGAACGTGGCGAATTCGTCATCGTCGTCGGCGCGTCCGGTGCGGGAAAATCGACCCTGCTGCGGGTCATGGCCGGGTTGCTTGCCCCATCTGCCGGGGCGATCACCCACAGAATCGAAACCCGCCCCGACCGGCGTGAAATATCCATGGTCTTTCAGGAGGCCCGACTGATGCCCTGGCGCAAGGTCGCCGACAATGTGGCGTTGGGACTGGAAGGGCTAACAGTTTCCGGCACGGAACGTGACCAGCGCATCGCCGATGCACTCAAGCTGGTGGGTTTGGCCGACTATGGCGATCGCTGGGCACATGAACTTTCCGGCGGCCAGCGCCAGCGCGTGGGCATCGCCCGTGGACTGGCCGTTGATCCGGACCTGTTGCTGATGGACGAGCCCTTTGGCGCCCTTGATGCGATCACCCGACAGTCACTGCAGGACGAACTGCTTCGCATCTGGAAAGAGACCGGCAAGTCGATCCTGTTTGTCACCCATGATATCGACGAAGCGGTTTATCTCGGCGACCGGGTGCTTTTGCTTGGCGGGGCACCGGCCCGCGTGGTGCGGACTTACAATGTCGATGCCGCGCGGCCACGCTCGCGTGAGGGGGAAGAGGTTGGACGGGTGGGAGCACAGGTCAAAGCTGACCTCTCTACTTTGTTCGATGAAGGCGGAGGTATTTGAGTATGCGCGTGCTGCTTCACGCCCCGACCGCAGACGCCTTGAAACGCGCGCGCTCCAACGCACGAAATCTGCGTGTCCGGCAACCGGATGCCGAAATCCTGATCGTGGTGAATGCGGACGGCGTCCCGGCAGCACTGGAATCGCCCGACCCGGAAACCGACAGCGTGCTGCGCCTCTGCGCCAACACACTTGTGGCCCGGAACCTCGACGCGCCCGGCAGCATCAAAACAGTCCCGGCCGCGGTCGAGACCCTGGCGCAGATGCAGATTGAAGGCTGGGCGTATATCCGGGCCTAATCCCGGAAGTTCACATATTGCAGTGGCAGGTCCAGCTTCATGTCCTTGATCAACTGAATCGCGGCCGTCAGGTCGTCACGTTTCTTCCCCGAGACCCGAAGTTCGTCACCCTGAATGGCCACCTGAACCTTCATTTTTGAAGCCTTAACCGCCTTGACGATTTTCTGCGCCGTCTCACGCTCGACCCCCTGCTTGATGGTCACCGTCTGACGCACCGTATTGCCTGACGCCATTTCCGGCTCACCAAAGTCAAACGCGCCGACATCAACCTTGCGTCGCGTCAGGTAGACGTTCAGAACCTCGTGGACCTGCTTCAGCTTCAGATCGTCATCTGCCTTCAGGGTCAGAGTCTCATCATTGCGTTCGATCGAACAGCTGCTACCCTTGAAATCATAGCGCGTACCAATTTCACGCATGGCACCCTGGACGGCGTTATCGACTTCCGGCACTTCGGTGCGGGATACAACGTCAAAAGACGGCATGGCAGTCCTCAATTCTTCCAATGGAATACGGGTTGAAGGCACATACTGGTTTCAGGCCGGACTCTGCCAAGAATTCGAGCGTTGGGGAAGCCATCACCCACACACTGCCCGGCAGGCACGAGATAAATTCCGTATCATCCCCTTGTTCGTCGTGTCCGGGAAGCCGATTATGGTTGGTGGAGGAGGACCGTTCCCCGGTGGGGCGCCCGGTCTTCAAAACCGGTGAGGGGCGTTAGACGTGCCTGGTGGGTTCGACTCCCACCCTCTTCCGCCAATTTCCGTGC
>JABJAG010000247.1 GCA_018666195.1 Alphaproteobacteria bacterium | reverse complement strand
GTGATCCGCGAAGTCCACGAGATTGTCGGTTTTCTGAAATAGCGGTCACACGCATTTCGGGCGCCGCTGGCCGGTTGTTACTTACCGGTCGTGGGGTACGGCAAATATCTCCTGGGGCTCACGCACACCGCGCAGCACCTGAAAGCCAACGGATTCAAGTTTTTCACCGGACTCTTCGGCAATCGCGCTGGAGACGAGAAGATTGTGGGACAGGGTTTTGCAGAGCGCCTCAATCCGTGATGTCTGGTTGACCGCCGGGCCGATCACCGTGAAGTCGAGGCGCTCCTGCCCGCCAATATTACCGTAGACGACTTCGCCTAGATGCAGCGCGATGCCGTAGCCGATTTCACGCAATCCCTTGGCTTGCCGCTGCCGGTTTCCATCCGCAATCTTGTTGCGCGCATGACGGGCCGCAGCCAGCGCCGCATCAACGGCCTCCTGCGGATTGTCGAACGAGGCGATCGGGAATATTGCCAGCACTGAATCGCCCATGAACTTCAGGACTTCACCGCGATGTGTCGTGACGGCGCTGACAATTCGTTCGAAATGGTCATTCAGGATGCCCAGCACGACGGGGGGCGCGAATTCGTCTGACAGTCGTGTGAAGCCGCGCAGGTCGGAAACCCAGATCACGGCGTCGATGGTTTCGTTGACGCCACGATAGATTTCGCCAGCGAGCACCCGCGCCCCGGCGCTGTGGCCGAGATAGGTGTCCATAAGATTGCGGGCGATGGTCCGGGTGGCGAGAATCTCAAGCACGAGGGAAAACACGGGCATGAGCTGATTGATGCGCGCGATCTGTGCGTCACTAAATCCCTCTGCTGTCTTTGTGGACCATGAGCAGGAATATGAGCGACCGTCGGAAAACGGCATCGGCAGGATCAGGTAGTCGGTGACTCCTTCAGCGTCCAGGTCGTCGAGGATCGGGAAATCACGTGGGCAATCCGGGTCGAGTAGTTTGCGGCGGATACCCGGGGAGCCTTCGAAAATCTGCCGGACGGGGCTGCGTTGGTAGGATTCGCGCGACTGTGATTGATGATCGCCCGTGAACTCGCTCATCTCGCCGGTTTCACCATTCCAGGCGTATCCGGTGACGGCGATCTGCGGGTGGAGTGTGCGTACGACCACACTCAGTCGTGTCAGGGGCAGTTCGCACGCCCTAAATCGCATGCCGACTTCACTGATCAGGCGTGAGACAGAATCCGCGTAGCGTCCGAAATTTTCTGTCCAGTCAAAGACCGGACAGTCATAGCGGGGTTGAGGAATACGGGTCGCGGGATCATCCGATATGTTCCCACCGGGAAGGAGTGTTTCGTTATCCACAAGGCTTCCAGTTCTTCGTCTGCGGTTCAGCAGCGCCAGCTATCTGGCGCAAAACATATGATTTTTGGACTTTGTCCGCCAATTTTGTCGATTCACGTTAACCATAACGTGAGTCTCGTTAACCAAGACGCCTTGATTTAGCGCTTGATTTATCCCGAATTTCGCCCAAATTCCCGATTATCAGCGACGCCGGTCCAAGGTATTCGTTAACGAATCATGGGCTGAAAGGTTAACTGGGCGCGCACAGCAGAATGTCGAGTGGCATCTGTTGCAACACAGGCACTGAAAAGAAACGAGGTTCGGGTTGTTCATACAGACCGAAGAGACTCCCAATCCGGTGACGTTGAAGTTTCTGCCGGGCCGCGATGTGATGGAGGCCGGCACGGCTGACTTCCCCAATCGTGACACCGCAGAAGACTCACCCTTGGCGCAGCGCCTGTTTGGTGTTCCTGAAGTTTCGGCCGTGTTTCTGGGCTCGGACTTTGTTACCGTGACAAAAGCACTGGATGCTGACTGGCAGGTTCTCAAGCCGGCGGTTCTCGGTGCGATCATGGAACATTTCACGTCGGGTGATCCGGTGACGCGCAAGGCCGCAGGCCCGGCACATGCGGCAGGTGACGGCGAGAACAACGAAGTTGTTTCCCAGATTGTCGAGTTGCTCGACACCCGAGTACGACCCGCAGTCGCCATGGATGGCGGCGATATTGTTTTTCATGGTTTCGAAGACGGCGTGGTTTTCCTCACCATGCAGGGCGCTTGCGCCGGCTGTCCCAGTTCAACGGCAACGTTGAAGATGGGGATCGAGAATTTGTTGCGTCATTACATTCCGGAAGTCGAAGAAGTTCAGGCCGTCGCCTGAGGTTGAAGTGGTCATGACCCAATTGGGTCGCTGGCCGAACGGTAGAAACAAAATTTGAAATCGACGCGCCCCTGGCCCGCGGCACAACGCGGGAGCGTGTCGAAATGTGGGGCATCATTTTTCTGATCCGTGAATACAAACGCGCAGCACTTGCGTTGATGGCGCTTAGTGTCGCAGCTCTTTATGGGGCTGCGATTGCCTATCCGGTTGATCGCCTGGATAGGGCTGATCGTGACTGGGTCGCGCTGCCACATGTTTCGTTCGACGCCGATATCGCGCAGAGCGCCGAGATCGATGATTCTATGATTGAGATCGCGTCTGCATTCGATCTTGGGCCCGCGATGGATGTCGTCAATTTCGACCTGAAGCCGGTGCGCCGGGGCGGCACCCGGGTGCCGCGCCTGTTTGTTGAGAATCTGCCCGATGACTTTGACGCGCAGATGGTGGTTGAGCAGCGCAAGAAGATTTTTATTCGAACAGTCCTGCCGTTGATCCTCAAGGCCAATGAAGAGGTCCGTGCCGAACGACGTGAGCTGATCAAGTTGGAGGAACAGGTGTCCTCCGGGCGGGAAATCACGGAAGCCGCGCAGCTCTGGCTCGACAATCTGGCAGAGAAGTATCGTGCCTCACCGAACGATTTCACAACCTTGCTGCGCCGCGTCGATACCGTCTCACCGACCCTGGCCTTGGCCCAGTCGATCGAGGAAAGCGGTTGGGGCCGCTCACGATTTGCCCGTCTGGGCAATGCGCTCTTTGGCCAGCGTGTCTGGAGCCGTGGTGCCGGGTTTGTTCCCGAAGAGCGCGGCGAGGGCGAGAAGTTCGAAGTGCGCGCGTTTGATTCGCTGCTCGACAGTGTTCGCAGTTACGTGGTGAACCTCAATCGTCACTATGCCTATGAAGATTACAGGGCTGAACGGTCCCGGATGCGGGCGCGTGAAACCGAGCTGGATGGCCGTCGTCTCGCAGCCACACTGATTAGTTATTCGGAACGCCGTGAGGCCTATGTTGAGGCGTTGACGGGATTGATCGTGAGCAACCGTCTTTATCAGTTCGAAAACGCGCAGTTGTCCTCGCAACCGGTCCGTGACGAAACGTTTCTGGCTGCACGCTAGTCAGTATTTCCGTTAGGATTTGGGTACGTAGTATAACGTGCCCAGCCAGCGCCACCGATTGTCGGGCCCAAGCGCAGTGCAATTGATTCGTGCGCGGCCGGCAGAAAATGGCCCGCTCATCCGCACTTCAATGCGCGGGCCGAGCTGTTCGATTTTGACCTTCCCCTGATCAGCCGCGTAACAGGCAAGCCCGTTCAATCGAATCTCGGGGTCCGTCCGGGTAAACCCAAACAGCGGCGGGTTTGTGGTTAGCATCGGATTCTTTGGGCTCACATCCGTATGCGGAATCGGTAACGCATTGGCGACAAGCCTGAACCTGTCCATGTTTCCAAACGCCTCATTCAATGCAAAGCGCGGCAGATAGAAAAGGTCACTCGAGGTGTCGAGTGGTCCGGAATGCTGCCCAAAGGCGGCCACATGACCTGCGGCACGGACCAGTCCCTGGATTTCGGTGCTGGCTTCGCCGAATGGATAGGCAAACAGAGCCGGTACGTCACCAAGCTCTTCTTTCAGCCGAGCGTTGGATTTGGTCAGGTCTGCGCGGTTCCGGGCCAGCAAGTTGGCTGGCATGTGCAGATGGGTGGATGTGTGGGCCCCGATCGTCACACCGGCATCGCGCATCTCGCGGATATGATCCCAGGTCATAAAACCGGAAAACTTGCGATCGACAGGATCGGTAGACACAAACACGGTGAATGGCAGACCGGCTTCGCGAAGTCGGGGAAATGCTTCAGCATAAACCGACAGATAGCCATCATCTATGGTGATGCCGATGGTGCGATCCGGTAACGGGCGTCCTTCGCGGATGGCGGCAACGATCTCGGGGACAGGTAGTACCGTGTAGGGCCCTGATGTGAGCTCTTGGATGTGGGTTTCGAATTGTTCCAGGCGAATATTTGTCGACGGGAAACTGGTCTCGCCGAAGCGGTGATACTGCAGAATCACCGCGGAATCGGCCGCCTGAACAAGGCCGGGACTGCCGAGCCACGTGGTCAGGGCGAGCATGCCAAGGGCAGTGACTTTTAGAAGTCTCGCGATCCGGCCGGCCATACCAATTTGCACCGTTTCTAGTTCTACCGGTTTGGCTTTCTGCAACAATTCGTGCGACCAGACCGGGCTGAGTGTTGCAGGAACGTTACCTTTGGCGGTAATTGCGCCGCAAGGCCGGTGAATCACTGTTCAGGTCATCATCGGTTTCGACAATTCCTGGTCGGCCACCAAGGGGTATGACCGGGGTTCGAACAATTGGTAGTGCCACCACTCCTTCGAATAGAAGTCCCAGCCGGCGGTCGACATGATACCGAGCAGCAGCAGCCGGTTGTGTTGGGCCTCAATCGGAATGTCGGCCGCACCGTGGAAAGAGCGAGGTGTGAAGGCATCGAACGCGGTGCCCATATCGAGAGGTGTTCCGTTCGAGTCCAGGAGGGTCAGGTCGACGGCGACGCCACGGCTGTGAGGGGAACCGGATCGAGGATCGGCAAGAAAATCCGGATCGGGCGTGTGATTCCACAAGACCCATTGCGCTTCGCTCGGTCGCAGGGCGTCGAAAATCAGAAAGTGGTAACCGAGCCGCTCTGCAAGTTCTGCGGCATGGGCCAGTTTCTCGGCCGCTGCGGCATGCAGAAAGCAGTGCGAGTTTTTGTAAACCGGTTCGCCGGTGAAGTTGTCCGGGGTACCGTAGGCGAGTGCGATCTCGACGTTGTGGGTGCCGGCCTCAATCTCGAGATAGGTCATATGCGGCGTTCCTCGCGGCACAGCTTTGCTGTTTGATTTATGCGATGCTAGAGCCTCACGGTGATTCGCTGAAACGCGCCTGGACGAAACCGACGATTATGGCAGCTGAACTTCATCCAACAGTACTTGCGCTCGATGCCGCCGGCGGGGCGTGCTCGGCTGCGCTCTGGCGTGATGGTGTTGCGGTGGCGCGCCGTTGGGAGGCGATGGAGCGCGGGCATGCAGAAGTTCTGATGCCGATGGTTGAAGCGGTGGTTGCCGACCAGGGATATGAGGCCATTGATCTGCTCTGCGTGGGGACGGGCCCGGGGGGCTATACCGGGCTACGCATCGCCCTTGCGGCGGCACGGGGGCTGGCGCTGGCAACGAAATTGCCCATTCTCGGAATCCCTAATTTTGACGTCCACCACCAAAGGGCCCGCCAGACCAGCCCGGATGGTCCCCTGGCTGTGATTCTCGAAACACGTCGTGCTGATTTCTATGTTCAGGTTTACGACGCAGATGGGGCGCCATCTGGTGAACCCGAAGTTTTCCCGTTGCCGGCGCTTGAGGCCCGGTTGGGGGCGTTGAGATCGTCCGTGGTGCTTGCCGGGGACGCTGTTGACCGTTTCCGAAATGCCAGTACGTCAGCAGATGAATCCTGGGAGTGGCTGGAGCCGCAACACGCTGATGCGGCAGTTCTGGCCGAACTGGGCGCGGCGCGGATGTCGCTGGCATCCCATGTGCCCCCGAATCCCTTGTATCTTCGTCCACCTGACGTGTCCTCACCGGCGGCAGACCGGCAGCGATTGCGCGGATGATGGGAGTCACAATTGAGGTCGTAGGCCTGGAAATGGCAGCTCCTCTTGCAGTGCTCCACACGGCGTGTTTCGACCCGCTTCCCGAAACACCATGGTCCGAGACCGCCATGCGCACCATCCTTCGTATGCCGGGCGCGAGCGGCATTGTCGCTATTCCGGATAACGGCGTGCCGACTGGGTTCCTGATCGGACGTGAAATGGCAGACGAAGCCGAAATTCTGACCCTCTGTGTGGCGCCTGAATCCCGGCGGGCGGGGGTGGCGCAGAAACTGCTGAATCATTTCCTGGCGCGGGTCTCGGCAACGCGTCGGGTGGTCCTGGAAGTCGCCGTCGACAATACGCCTGCGATTGGGCTTTACGATGGATTTCAGTTTCACCAGGTCGGTCGTCGTCCGAACTATTATGGTCATGGTGCAGACCGCACGGACGCCATAATCATGGCGCGGGACAGTACGAATATTGTCCCTTAGCTGTTTTCACGAATTCTTCTGGACAAAGCAGGAAATATCCCTACTTAGATAATCTATAGTTATTTTTTGCTTTGCCAATATGAGTAATAAATCATGACTGAACCGGTTAGTTCATCAGATTTGCTTAAATTGACGGCTGATATTGTTGCCGCGCATGTTTCGAACAACAAATTGCCAGCCGCCGATCTCCCACAGCTTATTGCGCAAGTGCATGCGAGTCTCAGCGATACAGGCAGCGCATCAAGCAGTCAGTCCCGCCCGTCCCCGGCGGTTTCGATCAAGAAATCCGTGACAGCAGATTTCATCGTTTGTCTCGAAGATGGCAAAAAGCTGAAGATGCTCAAGCGGCATCTGAAGACATCCTATGATCTGACGCCCGAACAGTATCGGGAGCGGTGGGGCTTGCCATCTGACTATCCGATGGTGGCTCCCAACTACGCCAAAAAGCGCAGTCAGCTGGCCAAGAAAATCGGACTTGGGAAGCGCGGCAAAAAATAGCATCGGCTGAAGTTTGCTGCCTGGTGTTGACCGATGGTCGCCCCCATCGGGGATTTGGCCTATATTATGCTTTGGAATTGAACGGGCAGACTCAAGGTCTGCCATGGGGAGACGGAATTGAGTACGGACGTGCCTTCGCGCATTGAACAATTGTGTGTCGACCAGGGTCTGAAGCTGACCGGTCAACGCCGCACAATTGCGCGCGTTTTGTCGGAGGCCGAGGACCATCCTGATGTTGATCAGGTCTATCGTCGGGCGACCCAGCTTGATTCGCGTATCTCGATTGCGACCGTCTATCGAACGGTCCGTCTTTTCGAAGAGGCAAACATCCTTGAAAAGCATGATTTCGGTGATGGTCGCGCGCGCTATGAAGAAGTTCAGGACGATCACCACGATCATCTGATTGACGTCAAATCCGGCAAGGTCATCGAATTCTTCAACAAAGAAATCGAAGCCATGAAAGAGCGGATTGCGAACGAACTGGGATATGAGTTGATTGATCATCGTCTGGAGCTGTTTGGCAAACCGCTCGGGTCGTCTGATGATGATCGCTCCGAATAGCTTGTTCCGAATTGCGCGTGATGGCAGGTCGAATGAGCAACACGGCTGAAGGTGGTGAAGCACAGGACGGCTCCCGAACACTCGATGACGCTTTGGCGGCATTGGGCTCGGGTTCGCTGGGCGCACGTCTGGCGCGCGATGCGGCGGATATTGATGCTGCGCAGGCGCTTCGCTACAGGGTTTTCTATGATGAGATGAAGGCCGTTCCCGATGCGGAAATGGCCGAAGTGCGCCGCGACATCGACCCCTTCGATGCCGTGTGTGAGCATCTGCTCGTTTTTGATAAGGATCGGGGATCCGGGCCGGAATCCATTGTTGCCACCTATCGGTTGCTGCGCGGCTCGTCGGCCCGGGCGCATGGCCGGTTTTATACCTCGGGTGAATATGATATCGCGGCACTGGCCGAACATCCCGGCGAAATTCTTGAACTCGGACGAAGTTGTGTTGACGCGGCGTATCGCGGGCGACCCACCATGCAGTTGCTCTGGGGCGCGATTGCTCAGTTCGTCTTTCACCATGACATCTCGTTGATGTTCGGGTGCGCCAGCCTGCATGGGGTCGACCCGGAAGAGCTGGCGATTCCGCTCAGTTATTTGCACCATTTTCATCGTGCACCAGAGGCGCTGCGACCGACCGCGCTTCCAGACCTTTATGTGAATATGAACTTCATCCCGCCTGAAGAAATTGACCAGAAACGCGCGCTCGTAAAGCTGCCGCCATTGATCAAGGGTTACCTTCGGCTCGGTGGCTATGTTGGGGATGGTGCTGTGGTCGATCATCAATTCAACACCACGGATGTTTGTGTGGTGGTGAAGACGGATCAGGTGAACGACAAATATTACCGACATTATGATCGTGATACATCCACGCGCGGTGGCCGTTCCTCCGATGGAGGGGAGCGGACAAATTGAGCGACCCCACCGTTTATCATTCCCGATTAACGGCGATTTCGCGCGCCACGGTCTATGCCGTCTTCACACTCGTGCTGATACCGGTCCAGGCGATTGCGCTGCTGCTTCGGCTACCGCTCTCTCGACGAATCCCGCTTTGGTACCATCGGATATGTTGCCGATTGCTTGGCATTCGACTGGAGGTCTTTGGCCGTCGTTCCAAAGCGCGGCCGACACTGTTTGTCGCGAATCATTCTTCCTATCTTGATATCCCGATCTACGGTGCGCTGATTCCGGGCTCGTTTGTTGCGAAGTCTGAAGTTGGGGAGTGGCCGTTTTTTGGAACGCTGGCAAAATTGCAGCGCTCGGTGTTTGTGGATCGCCGGGTGCGCAGTTCACAACTGCAGGCAACCGCATTGGGCAAACGGCTTGCGGCGGGGGACAGCATGATCCTGTTTCCCGAGGGCACCAGCAACGACG
>JABJAG010000246.1 GCA_018666195.1 Alphaproteobacteria bacterium | reverse complement strand
TTCCTCGACATGTTCGGCTTCGAGTATGAGTTCTATAGCTCGACCGAATGCTACCGGGCTGGCCTGTTCGACGACACGCTGCGTCAGATGCTGTCCCATTACGATGCGATCATGGGCGTGATCCTGCCGACACTGGGCGCAGAGCGGCAGGCGACCTACAGCCCCTTCCTGCCCATCTGTCCGCGCACCGGCGTGGTGCTGCAGGTGCCGATGGAGGTGACCGACCCGGATGCAGCTACTGTCACCTACAAGGACCCCGAGACTGGAGAGTTGGTCGAGACGCCGGCCACGGGCGGGCATTGCAAGCTGCAGTGGAAGGCCGACTGGGCGATGCGCTGGGTGGCGCTGTCTGTCGATTACGAGATGTCGGGCAAGGATCTGATTGATTCGGTGAACCTGTCCGGTCGAATCTGCCGCATTCTGGGTGCCAAGCCGCCCGCCGGGCTGACCTATGAATTGTTCCTCGACGACAATGGCGAGAAGATTTCAAAGTCCCGCGGGAATGGCCTGACCATCGAGGACTGGCTGACTTATGGCCCGCCCGAAAGCCTGTCCCAGTTCATGTTTGCCAAGCCGAAAACGGCCAAGCGGTTGTTCTTTGATGTCATCCCAAAATCGGTCGATGAATATCTGACCCATATTACGAAATATCCCGGGCAGGAGCCTGACCAGCAATTGGCCAATCCGGCCTGGCATATCCACAAAAGTGACGTGCCAGCACCGGGTGCTGATTTGTCCTTCGGGGTACTGATGAATCTGGCCGGTGCCTGTAACTCTGAGGATCCGGCCGTCCTCTGGGGCTTCATCGCGCGTTACGCCGAAGGAGCGACACCCGAGAACAGCCCGATGCTTGATCGGCTGGTCGGGCACGCGATTGCCTACTACCGGGATTTCGTGAAGCCGACCAAGCAGTACCGGGCCGCAACCGAAGCAGAGCATGCTGCGCTCGTTGATCTGGCAAGTCGTTTCAACGCGCTGTCCGACAATCCCGACGCCGAGACCATGCAGAACGAAGTCTATGCGGTCGGCAAGGAACATGAATTCGACCCGTTGCGTGACTGGTTCAAGGCGCTCTACGAAGTGCTGTTTGGCCAGAGTCAGGGCCCGCGCTTTGGGTCTTTTGCCGCACTCTATGGGCGCGATGAAACAGTGGCGTTGCTCAATCGGGCGCTGGCCGGTGAAGATATGAGCGCAGGATAAACGCATGCTCGTCATGCCCGCGCAGGCGGGCATCCATAAACGCCAATGGCCAATCGGATAGCCGCCTGAGTTTATGGTTCCCGCCTTCGCGGGAACTACGATTTGTGAGTTACGATACCAACTCACCCCGAATGGGCGAAGTCCCAGTAAAGCTCCCGTGCCCGGCGATAGATCGGGCCGGGTTGCAATTTTCGGTCTTCAAAGCGCGTCACTGGCTGGACCTTCCCGTAATTTCCCGAGTTGAAGATTTCATCGGCGTGGTGCAACTCGGCCACCTGCACCGTGCGCTCCTGCACCTCGATCCCGTCGTCGCGCATCAGCGTGATCAGGCGTTGTCGGGTGATGCCGTTGAGGAAGGAATCATTCGGGATCGGTGTGATCGCGACACCATCTTTCACAATCCAGATATTGGCCGTTGCGAATTCGGCCACATGCCCCATGGAATCGCACATCACGGGGTTCTGAAATCCGCGGTCGCGGGCATCGATGATCGCGCGTGAGGAATTGGGATAGTGACACGAGGCCTTGGCATCCGTCGGCGCGGTTTCGGAATTCGGCCGCCGGAACGGGCTCAGGCAGGCGCTGAAGCCTTCACCATCGGGCATCGGTGCATCGAATACGGTCAGGACAAATCTTGTGCTCGCGGGATCAGGTGCCAGAAGGCCGCTTCCGGCATCGGCATAGAGCATGGGCCGGATATAGACTTCCGCATCGGGCCCGAAACGGCGAACCCCGTCGAGCCCGATTTCCATGATCTCGCCTGCGGTGAGGGGTGATTCCAGATGCAGGCTACGTGCGGAATTCACCACGCGCAGGCAATGCCGGTCGAGATCCGGTGTCACATTCTCGAAGGCGCGCGCACCATCGAAGACGATGGAGCCAAGCCAGATCGCATGGGAGGTGGCTCCGATGACTGGGACATTGCCGTCATGCCAGTCGCCATCAATGAACGTCAGTGCGGTCAAGTCTGCGCTCCTGCGGTGAATTCCACATAAAGGATAGCGTTATCCGCGGCACGGGCGCGACCCCTCATTGCGATGCGCGCATCTGTCCCGCTCGCAGGGCTTTACGGTGAGGTCATGCGAACGCATATTCCGGGCATGGCCATACTCAAAATAGCCCGAATGGGGCACCCGATCCTGCGCACGCGCGCCACAGAAGTTCCTGATCCGACCGCACCAGAGGTCTCGCGGCTTGTGACAGCCATGGTGGAAACCATGGAGGATGCGGACGGCACGGGCCTGGCTGCACCCCAGGTACACATGCCGTGGCGCATCGTGGTTTACATGGTGGATGGCCAACGTGCCTCGGAGGAAGACGAAGGCGATATTGTCGGTGGTGTGCCGCTGACCGTACTTGTGAATCCGGTGATCGAGTTTCTCGACGAGGAAACCAGCATTGGGTTTGAAGCCTGTCTTTCCGTGCCCGGCATGGCCGGCCCTGTGCGCCGCCATGAAAATATACGCGTGACCTATCAGACGCTGGAAAACGAAGAGATTGTCTTCGAGGCGGAGGGCTTCCACGCCCGGGTGATCCAGCATGAATGTGACCATCTCGATGGAGTTCTCTACACCTCGCGGATTGAGGATATGTCCCAGTTTGGCTTTGTCGAAGAACTCGGCAAGGCACAGGCTGAAAGTCTGGATCGGGAAGATGACTGACGCGGAACCGGAATATCTCGCGCATGAACGCCGCCAGATTCTGGATGCGGCGTTGCCGCATGTGCCATTTGATGGCTGGTCGCTGGCTACGCTTCGCCTTGCAGCCAAAGATGCAGGCTTTGACGAAAGTATGTCCGCGCTCGCCTTTCCGGGTGGGGTCGCTGAAGTTATCGAATACTGGAGTGCAATTTCCGATGCCGTGATGGTCACGATTTATGCGGAAACCGACACCGAATCCATGCGTTTTCGTGACCGAATTACGTTTCTCGTGCGTACGCGCATTGAGGCCGTCGGGGAACACCGGGAGGCGGTGCGTCGGGCGATGACCCATGTCACGCGTCCCTCGAAAACGCGTACTGGCATACGCGGCCTGTACAGAACCGTGGATGAAATGTGGTACGCGGCGGGTGACACGTCGACCGATTTCAATTTCTACACCAAGCGGGGAACGCTCGCGGGTGTCTACGCTTCGACGCTTCTGTACTGGCTTGATGATGCATCGGAGGATTCTGCAGCGACCTGGGAGTTTCTCGATCGTCGGATTGCCGGTGTGATGCGTGTGCCCCGGAAACGCGCAAACCTGAGAAACGTTATCGGCTATGTGCCAGACCCTAAGCGGTTTGTTCGGATGCTGTCCGAGCGCCTGCGTGAAGGCCGCGCCCGTTAGTTTTCGTTGGGCTTCCCCAGAAAGTTCACATGCCCCATTTTGCGGCCGGGTCGGGTTTCCGCCTTGCCGTAGAGGTGTAGTTTCGCGGTTGGGTCGTTGAGATGTTTCGGCCAGTCATCAACGTCGTCACCGATCAGGTTTTTCATCACCGCATCGCAACGGCGCGACGGATCTCCCAGCGGCAGGCCACAGATTGTGCGGACCAGTTGTTCGAACTGGCCGCTGCGGCAGGCATCCATGGTCCAGTGTCCGGAATTGTGCGGCCGGGGCGCGACTTCGTTGACCAGCACATCGCCATCTGACGTTACGAACATCTCGATGGCGAGTAACCCGACCACGTCCAGTCCTTCAATCAGACGGATCGCGATGTCGTTTGCCGTTGCCGCAGTTTCAGGTTTGATGTCAGCTGGCGCGATGGTCTCGTCCAGAATGTGGTGAGTATGACGGTTTTCGACTGGGATAAATGCCGCGGCCTCGCCATTTGTACCGCGCGCTACAATGACGGAAATTTCACAGGAAAAATCAACAAAGCCTTCGAGGATGCCACCCTCAGTGGCGGGGCCAGCTCCGCTTTCGGCCCAGGCGGCTGTCAGGTCTGTGTCTGCCTTGACCGCGACCTGCCCTTTGCCGTCATAGCCCATGCGAACAGTCTTCAGCACGGATGGTGTGCCGATTTCGGCAACCGCCCGTTTGAGGTCTTCAGCGGACGTCACGGCGCGGAAGGGGGCGGTGGCAATGCCAAGACTGTTGGCGAAGCCTTTTTCGCTCAGTCTGTTTTGGGCAACGGCCTGCACGGCGGGTGCGGGATAGACGGGCGTGAGTCCGGCAATCCGTTCGAGAGTTGTGATCGGCACATTTTCGAATTCGAGCGTGGCCACATCAACACTCGCAGCGAAGGCATCAATCGCGTCAGTGTCATCAAAAGCCGCGAAAGTGGTCTGCGCCGCGACTTGCGCGGCAGGTTCGTCTGCGCTCTGGCAATAGATGTGGCAGCGATATCCCAGATTGGCGGCGGCCAGTGCTGTCATGCGGCCGAGCTGGCCACCTCCGAGAATACCAATGGTCGCTCCAGGTGGGAGCGTGCGTCCCGACATCTGCTCAGACGTCGTCGCTGGGCGCATCTGCCACAGCATCGGTCTGGGCAGTGCGCCACGCATCAAGTGCTGTCGCCACCGCAGTGTCTTCGAGAGCTATAACTGAAGCAGCCATCAACGCCGCGTTGATGGCACCCGCACGACCGATGGCCAGGGTGCCAACCGGAACGCCGGCGGGCATCTGGACAATGGAGAGCAAACTGTCCATGCCAGACAGGGCCTTACTTTCTACGGGCACGCCAAAAACCGGTAAGGGTGTCATGGCAGCGGTCATGCCAGGCAAATGAGCAGCGCCGCCCGCACCAGCAATAATCACCTTAAGGCCCCGATCGCGTGCTGATTGCGCATAGTCGCGCATGCGCTGGGGTGTGCGATGCGCAGATACGATTTTAACTTCGTGAGCGACACCCAATGATTCGAGTGTCTCGGCGGCATGATGCATGGTTTCCCAGTCAGACTGGCTTCCCATGATTATTCCGACGACCGGTGTGTCGGCCATATCGTGCTCCTGGAGCGACTTTGAGGGCAATGATGCCCGGAAAAGCGGCGGATTATAGAACTGAGGCGGGCTGTGGCAAGCAAAGAGGCGCGAAACCGGGAATTAGGCTAGCTGGTAAAAGCTTTGTTAACCATTGTCGGAATAGGTTGAAGCAGCTTATTTTGGCGGCATCCGCGTGGTTGGCGCCCCGATTGTATTGGATTCAACGGGCCAAATATGAAGATTGATCGCAGTCGTCCCCAGAGTTCCGGCAATGTTGTCTCGGCACGATCCGCTGAAGCGGCCAGCCGTGCCTATGGGGCGCAGGACGCAACAGCCGCCGCACCGGCGCGTGCGACTGGTGATGTTGCGACCATTGCGGGGCTTTCAGAGGCCGAACTGACACCAAAAGTACGTCAGGCGCTGGATATGCTGATGACCGAAGTGCAGCGTATGCGCGAGGAACTCAGTCAGGCACGGCATCGCATTACCTACCTGGAAAAGCTGGCCGATGAGGACACATTGGTCCCGGTGGCAAATCGGCGGGCCTTTGTTCGTGAGATGAGCCGGATGGTGGCTTATGCCGAACGCTACGGCGCGAACACCAGTGTTCTGTATTTTGACGTGAACGGATTCAAGCAGATCAACGACCAGCATGGACATGCTGCCGGTGATGCTGCGCTTCAGCATGTTGCCATGTTGTTGGCAGAGAATATTCGTGAATCCGATATCGTCGGTCGTCTTGGGGCGATGAGTTCGGTGTGATTCTGGCCCAGGCTGATAGTGAATCGGCCAACGAGAAGGCGACGTCGCTATCTGCATTGATAGAGAACACGCCGTTCGTCTGGGAGGGTGACAACCTGTCCCTGTCCGTATCGTTCGGAGCCTATTCGTTCTCTGGCGGCGAGGATGCCGGTGAGGCATTGCAACAGGCCGATAAGGCTATGTACGCGCAGAAACAGGGCCGCGCTGCCGGGTAACCACCGGATCAGGCAATGATATCGGGCAGCAACACGCTCTCGAGTTTCAGAATTTCATCCTTCAATCCAAGCTTGCGCTTTTTCAGACGCTGGATTTGCAACTGATCGAACGGTTGTTCGTCGGTGATTCTGGCAATGACATCGTCGAGGTCGCGATGCTCCATCTGCAGTTCCGCCAGACGGTGCTGCATTTGCTCGGTACTGTTCTGGTTGTCTTGCGACACGTGTCACCCCGATCGGTCTTTGCGGCAATGAGTATACCAAATCCTGGCTCTGATATCAGACTGTCAACATTCCATGGTCCGACTATCGTCTGGCTTTCCAAGTCGCGGAGAATCGTCCTAACATTTCTCTGATAATTTCAAGTCGCCCTAGCTCTGGAAGGAGACGCTTCACGTGAAAATGCAGCCAAGGATCAATGAGTTGAAACGCCGGCATGCCAGTCTTGATGATGCCATCGACGGCGAAACACACCGACCATCGCCCGATCAGGCCGCGCTCGCGGAACTCAAGAAGCAGAAACTTAAGCTGAAAGAAGAAATATCCGTGATGGAGAAGGCCTGACTATCAGGAGCCTCTTTGGCGGATCGGATATTCAAAAGGCGGCTCTTCCGAGCCGCCTTTTTTGGTGTCCTCTGTTTGGTCGTTCAGGCCGCGGTGTTGGCCAGTTCGACAGCCTGATCGCGTAGCTTGAACTTCTGGATCTTGCCCGTTGAGGTTTTGGGCAGCGGCCCAAAGACGACGTGCCGTGGACATTTGAAGCCTGCGAGATTGCCCCGGCAGTGAGCGAAGATATCCTCTTCGGTTGTGCTGGAATCCGGTTTGAGTTCGATGAAGGCGCAAGGTGTTTCGCCCCATTTCTCATCCGGCCAGGCGACCACGCCGGCCGCGGAGACATCAGGATGTTTGTAAAGTGCATCCTCGACTTCGATAGAGGAGATGTTCTCGCCACCGGAAATGATGATGTCCTTCGAACGATCTTTGAGTTCGGCATAGCCATCGGCATGCCAGACACCCAGATCGCCCGTGTGGAACCAGCCTCCTGAAAAAGCCTCCTCGGTCGCCTTCGGGTTTTTCAGATAGCCCTTCATGGTGACATTGCCGCGGGTGAAGACCTCACCCATGGTGACGCCATCTTGAGGGACGGGTTCCAGCGTTTCGGGGTCTGCGACCATCATGTCTTCCAGGACCTCATAGGGGACGCCCTGACGCGACTGCAGGCTGGCGCGTTCCTCGAGTGGCAGGTTATCCCACTCATCCTGCCAGGCGCAGATGATCGCCGGACCGTAGATTTCCGTCAGGCCATAGACATGGGTCACACGAATGCCCTGTTCGGACATTTTGGCGAGCACCGCGGCTGGTGGCGGTGCCGCGGCCGTCATGAACTCGACATTTTGTTCGAACTCTCGCCGGTCCGCATCAGCGGCGTTGACGATCAGTTGCATCACCACCGGCGCTCCGCAGAGATGCGTGATGCCTTTTTCGGCGATGGCATCATAGATTGTGGCGCTTTCCACACGGCGCAGGCAGACATTGGTGCCGCCCACAGCGGTCACACCCCATGTGAAGCACCAGCCGTTGCAGTGGAACATCGGCAGGGTCCAGAGATAGACCGGGCCGCCGGTTGCCCCCCAGGTGTAGGTGTTGCCGATGGCATTGAGATAGGCGCCGCGATGATGGAAGACGACACCCTTGGGGTTGCCAGTTGTGCCGGAGGTGTAGTTCAGCGCGATGGCGTTCCATTCGTCATCGGGGAAGGACCAGTCGAACGCTGGATCGCCCGTGGCGATAAATTCTTCGTAGCTCATCTCGCCTAGCGTTTCGCCGCCGGGGCCTTCCGGATCATTGATGTCGATCACGATGGGATCGACGGTTGCGAGTTCGAGGGCCTCTTTGATAACCGGGGCAAACTCGGTGTCGGTCAACAGCACCTTGGCTTCGCCGTGGTCGAGGATAAAGGCGATCGCCTTGGCGTCGAGTCGATAATTGAGGGCGTTGATTACGCCGCCGGTCATCGGAATGCCGAAATGCGCCTCGAGCATCTGCGGGATATTGGGCAGCATGCAGGCCACACAGTCACCAATTCCGATGCCGCGCTGGGCCAGAGCAGAGGCGAGCTGGCGGCTGCGGTCATAGAATTCGGCATAGGTGTAACTGGTGTCACCATGCACAACAGCCTTGCGGGTCGGATAAACCTTGGCTGAGCGACGCAGGAAGCTCAGCGGCGAAAGCGCCATGTAGTTCGCGGGATTCTTGTCGAGATCGATCTCAAAATGATTGGCCATAATTCCTCCAGACACGCGTTGGCCGCGTGTGTTTCTTTTACTAACTCTTGAACAACGCGTCAGCATCGCCGCGAAGAGCTTCGCGACTTTTGATTTCGTTTTGCGCGCGTGTGATCTCTGAATGGGCGTGCGCGATATATTCGTTCAGTTCCTCGAGCGACAGAGCTTCGACATTCATCGGTTCGAAACCGGGCTTCACACCCTGAAATGTGGGTTCGAGATCATCGTCTGAGCTCATATTTCCCTCCCATGCCTTGTCCTGTGGCTAATCATTGTGTCGGAAGTTTCGCGCGCCTAGATTGCGTCCGCAACTGTTCGATAGTTTGAGAAACATACGCCAGGCCCGGTGGAGAGAGAAACCATGACACTGCCAACTGAGATGCAGGCCATTGAGATCAGTGAACCCGGTGGACCCGAGGTTCTGAAACAAGCTACGCGCCCGGTTCCGCAGCCCGAAACGAATGAGGTTCTGATTCGGGTTGCCGCTGCGGGGATCAACCGACCCGACGTGGCGCAGCGCAAGGGAATCTATCCGCCGCCGCCAGGGGCTTCGGATATTCCGGGGCTGGAAATCGCAGGTGAAATTGTTTCCACCGGGTCCGGGGTTGAGGATTTTCAGGTGGGGGACAAAGTCTGCGCGTTGGTCACTGGCGGTGGATATGCCGAGTATGTGGCCGCGCCCGCACCGCAGGTCCTTCGGGTACCTGCCGGACTGGATATGGTGCAGGCGGCCGGATTGCCGGAAACATTTTTTACGGTCTGGTCGAATATTTTTGATCGCGGGCAATTTACGCCGGGTGAAAGTGTGCTGATCCATGGCGGTTCAAGCGGGATCGGCACCACGGCGATCCAGCTCTGCAAGGCGTTGGGGGCGTCAGCAATCTACACGACTGTAGGCAGCTCAGAGAAAGCTGCCTTTTGCGAACAACTGGGCGCGACAAAGGCGATTAACTACAGGGATCAGTCCTTCGATGAGGAGATCAAGGCTTTGACGGACAAGGCGGGGGTCGATGTCATTCTGGATATGGTTGGCGGCGATTACCTTCCGCGCAATATTGCGTGCCTCAAGCCTGACGGGCGGATCGTGCAGATCGCGCTGATGGGGGGCGCCAAGTCGGAGATCAATCTGGGGCGGGTGATGATGAACCGTCTGACGATTACCGGTTCGACGCTGCGTGCCCGGTCGGTTGAATTCAAGGGTGAGATCGCGAAATCGCTTGCGGAGAAGGCCTGGCCCTTGCTGGCAAGCGGGGGTGTCACGCCTGTGATTCACAGCACTTTTCCGCTTGCAGAGGCCGCTGCAGCTCATGAATTGATGGAGACGAGCAGCCATATTGGGAAAATCATTCTCGACCTGACGTGATTGTGCGCTTTGCAATTCCCCTTAACGCCGCATATATAGAGGCAACCCCCCTTCAGGGATGACGAATATGGCCGGTTTGCCCACGTGATTGTGCGGCAGATCGACGAAAGGAGAACCCATGGCACCTCCCTTGATGCCGAAAGCCACCGCCGTGTGGCTTGTCGAAAATACCTCGCTTTCTTTTGCGCAGATCGCCGATTTCACAGGTATGCACCAGCTCGAAATTCAGGGCATTGCCGACGGCGATGTCGGCGTTGGCATGCGCGGGCTCGACCCGATGACCAATGGTCAACTGGAATGGGCAGAGATCGAACGTGTGCAGGCCGATCCGGTAGCACGTCTGGTTCTCAAGGAGACGGACAATCCCGCACCGGTCAAACGGACCAAAGGCCCGCGTTACGTGCCGGTGTCCAAGCGCCAGGACAAACCCGACGGGATTGCCTATCTGGTTCGCTATTATCCCGAACTCAGTGATGCCCAGATTGGCAAGCTGATCGGCACCACCAAGCCGACGATCGTGGCCATTCGTGACCGGACCCACTGGAACTCGTCGCAGATCCAGCCGCGTGACCCGGTGACCATCGGGCTGTGCCGTCAGTTGGATCTCGATGAAGCGGTTGAAAAAGGTCGCAAGGCCGGACGTGCTCCTGCCAGCGATGATCGTCGTCCGATCAGTGCGGATCTGATCCCGCAGGAAGAGCCGGCGGCCAATCGTATCCCGGACTGGATGGCGGATGTTCGCATCGGCGGGAACAATCAGGGTGACAATTAAACCGCTGTAATTAAAAGATTATTTTAGCAAACAGGGCCCGTTTTACGGGTCCTGTTTCATTTTGGATCGCGCGTTAACCATTCTTTAGCGCTTCTCGCCGATATTTGACGTGATGGCTCCTCCCTAAGAACCATCCGGATCTCTCTCTGAGATCTATTTTTACCTCCCTGTTTAAGACTTCCCCCGCTCCGAACCCCCCTTCGGAGCGGTTTTCTTTTGCGCAAACTGCCCCACAACGGTTCAAGCGCAGCGCGGGTTGCGATAAGTTCGGACCATCACCCACCACGAACTCGGCCTTGGTGGCCGATGGGATTTGGGAGCGGCACATGATTGATCCGAAACATCTGAAATTCTCGACCCTCAGTTTGCATGCGGGCCAGCACCCCGATCCGGTGACCGGCGCACGAGCGACACCGATCTTCCAGACGACATCCTATGTGTTTCCCGATGTCGACCATGCGGCGAGCCTCTTCAATCTGGAACGGGCGGGGCATATTTATTCCCGTATCTCCAATCCAACGGTTTCGGTTTTTGAAGAGCGGATGGCCGCACTCGAAGGCGGGGTCGGGGCGATTGCCACAGCCAGCGGTCAGGCGGCGATGTCACTGGCGGTTATGACCTTGATGGGCAGTGGTGGGCATATCGTGGCGTCGCGGAATATTTATGGCGGGACCCACAATCTGTTTGTACACACATTGCCGCGGTTCGGGATCACGACGACCTTTGTCGATCCGCGCAACCCTGATGAGTTTACCGCAGCGATTTGTGATGAAACGCGTTTGATTTTTGCCGAGACCATCGGAAATCCCGGGCTGGAGGTTCTGGATATTCCGGCCGTTGCGAAAGTTGCGCACGACGCCGAATTGCCTTTGCTGGTGGATGCCACATTCTCGACCCCGGCTCTGCTGCACCCCTTCGCGCATGGCGCGGATCTGATCATGCATTCGGCCACCAAGTGGATCGGCGGCCACGGCGTGGCCATCGGTGGTGTGCTGATCGACAGCGGGCTGTTTGACTGGGAAGCTTCAGGCAAGTTTCCCGGCATGACCGAACCCTATGCAGGTTTTCACGGCCTCGATTTCGCTGAGGAGTTCGGGCCAGCCGCCTTCATCATGCGGGCCCGCGCCGAAGGGCTGCGTGATTTCGGGGCCTGTATGGCGCCGCAGACCGCATTTTATCTGCTGCAGGGCCTGGAAACCTTGCCGATCCGGATGGCGCGTCATGTGGCCAATGCGCAGGCGGTTGCTGAGTTTCTCGAGGATTGCGACGACGTCGGCTGGGTTGCCTATCCAGGGTTGCCCAGTCACCCGGACCACGCGCTTGCCACACGCTTATTGCCTGATGGAGCAGGTGCTGTCGTCACGTTCGGTGTGAAATCGGGTACCGATGGTCCGCGCCGGGCCGGTGCAAAGTTTATCGAAGCCCTCGAGTTGTTCTCGCATCTCG
The DNA here is from genome assembly GCA_018666195.1 of Alphaproteobacteria bacterium. Lineage (GTDB taxonomy): Bacteria > Pseudomonadota > Alphaproteobacteria > UBA6615 > UBA6615 > JABJAG01. Next base: position 8,761 of record JABJAG010000246.1, on the reverse strand, counting down.
CCAATGTGGGGGACGCGAAATCGCTGGTGATCCATCCGGCCAGCACGACCCATCAGCAGATGGGCCCCGATGAACTTGCGGCGTCGGGCGTGGGAGAGGATATGGTACGGCTCGCCATCGGTCTCGAAGACCCGGGCGATATCATCGGTGACCTCAAACAGGCGCTGCGCGCCTCGCAGAAATAGGGGCGGCGATCATGGAATTGAAAGTCGATGGTCACACTGTCTATGTGCACACCGGCGGGCAGGATTATGCCGCAGACAAGCCAGCCCTGATCTTTGTGCATGGGGGTGGCAACGATCACACCTATTGGAGTCTGCAGACTCGCTTCTTTGCGCATCACGGGTTCAGCGTTCTGGTACCTGATTTGCCCGGTCATGGGCGCTCGGGCGGCACCGCGCCGGACAATATCGATGACTACGCAAGCTGGCTGTGGCGGTTCGTGGACGCCGTTGGTGCCGAGAAGACGGCCCTTGTCGGCCATTCCATGGGCTCGCTCGCGGTGTTGGCAGCGGCGGCGCAACAGCCCGGCCGGATGCTGGCACTGGTGCTGGCGGGGACCTCGGATCATATGCAGGTGCATCCTGATTTGCTGGCGCTCAGTGCGGCTGACGATCCCGCAGCCTTCGAACTAATCACGGATTGGGGGTTTGGGAAACCGGCCCATAAAGGCGGGCATCAGGCCCCGGGTTTGTGGTTGCGAGGCGGTGGCCGTGCGTTGCTGGCGGCCTGTCACTCAGGTGTCCTGGGCAGCGATATGGCGGCCTGCCATGCCTGGGAAGGGGCACTGGAGGCGGCACAGACAGTCTCATGCCCAACCTTGTTCCTGCTGGCCGATGCAGATCGAATGACCCCGCCACGGGCGTCCAGAGGTCTGCAGGCGGCCATCGCGAACACGCAGGTCGAAATTTTGGCGGATACCGGTCATATGATGACCGTTGAACGGCCAAATGAGAGCATCGACATAATCCACGAATTTCTGAGTGGCGCGATATGAGCAATATACCTGACAAGAAAAGCGAGCGTGACGAGACGCGCGGAGACTACCCGCATTTTTTGCAGGTCCCAACGCGCTGGATGGACAACGACGTCTATGGCCATGTGAACAATGTGACCTATTACTCGTATTTCGATACGGCCGTGAACGAGTTTCTGGTGCGTTTCACCGGACTGGATTATCGCAGCAAGGATCCGGTCGGAATGGTTGTTGAAACCGGATGCCGCTTCCACAGCGAGATCGCGTTCCCCGATGTGCTCGATGTGGGCGTCCGGGTGCGGCGCCTCGGAAATTCCTCGGTCACCTATGAGATCGGTATCTTCAAGGAAGGTGCTGAGACGCCGTCAGCCACCGGCCACTTCGTCCATGTCTATGTGAGACCGGGCGAAATGAAACCGGTAAGTGTGCCCGAACAGGTTCGGGCAGGGCTTGCGCGACTGGTGGTTGCGGACTAGCTCCACAACCGATCGGACGCGATCTCCGCGCCGCGTGCCAGCGAACGGAATTTTTCGAAGGCGATATCCGGGTCGACTTTGCCGATCCCGGCGAAGGTGGCAAAACCGCAATCGGCTCCGGCGATGACTCGTTCCCGACCCACCAGATCGGCGTAGCTGCAGATTCGATCGGCAACCACATCGGGATGTTCGATGTAGTTGCTCACACTGTCGATCACGCCCGGCATGATGACCTTGTCGTCCGGAAGCTTCTTGGTTTCGAACACCCGCCATTCATGGGAATGGCGCGGATTGGCGGATTCGACCAACAAACCCTGCGGCTTGGCCTTCATGACCACGTCGAAGATGGTCTCGAACGGAATGTCGAGATGATGCGGGCCTTCGTAGTTGCCCCAGCAGATATGCATCCGTACACGGTCAGCAGGGATATTGGCGAGCGCGGCGTTCAGCGCCTCGATCTGCATGGCTGCATGTTTCAGGAAGTCTGCTTCCGACAACTCGCGGTACTCGGTGTGTCGGCCCATGGCGAGGTCGGGACAATCGATCTGCAGCACAAAGCCGGCATTTGCGATGGCTTCGTATTCTTCGCGCATGACACCGGCCAGGGCATCGAGATAGGCATCGTCATTCGGGTAATATTCATTGTTCTGGAAAACGGAAATTACGCCAGGTGAAGCGGCGTTCATGAAGAATTCGGTGGCATCGCTGCCCTGGGAGGCTGCGGTCAGGTTCTCAAGATCCTTGCGCAGGGGTTCGCGGTCCCGGATGACAACCTCTCCCGTGCAACATGGGCGGTTGAGGCGCCGGGTTTCGGCCATGCGAGAAAGCATTTTCCGGTAGCCCGGGAAATTGGACAGATCATCGAAGCGAACCGAAGGGCTGTCGCCGGAAAAGCCGCCGAGGCGCTGCTGGATATAGGTGGCGTAGCCGGTTTTGCTCATCTCGCCATCATTGATGATGTCGAGGCCCCAACTCCGTTGCTGTGTCACCATTTCCGCGACAGCCTCGGTGACAGCCACGTCGAGTTCCGCGGGATCATAGGGTTCTTCGAATTCGACTTTGTAGAGCAGGTCTTCGAGTTTGGCCGGGCGCGGCAGGCTGCCCACATGGGTCGTCAGGATGCGGTCGGAGCTGATTTTCATGATGGTTCCCGGTCGTTGTCTTGGTGATTTGTTGATCGCAGTTATACACGGCTTGCATCTGCAAAAAAGGCCCGCTGTTTCCAGCGGGCCTTTGTAAATTGGATATGCAGTTTGGGAAGTGCTGTCGTTATGCGGCTTTCTTCTCGTGCTCGATGGTCTGGGCCTTCGCACCCGAACCGATAGCGATTTTGCGCGGCTTGAGTTCCTCGGGAATCTCGCGCTGTAATTCGATTGCGAGCATACCGTTTTCGAGGTTGGAGTTGACCACATTCACATGGTCGGCCAATTCGAACTGCCGTTCGAATGCGCGGGTTGCAATGCCCCGGTGCAGGAACTGATTCTCGCCTTCGGCTTTGTCCTGATCACCCTTCACGATCAATGTGTTGTTGTTCTGGGTGATATCGAGATCGGCTGCATTGAACCCGGCGACGGCCATGGTAACCCGATAGGCGTCGTCCGCGAGTTTTTCAATGTTGTACGGTGGATAGGTCGGCGCCTCGGTGTTTGAAACTGTGTCGAGCAAACGGCCCATACGGTCAAAACCCACGGTGGAGCGGAAAAGGGGGGTCAAATCGAGATTGTATGTACGCATTTCACTTGTTCTCCTGTTGAGCAACTGTGACGTCGGCTCCTCCCGCCTTATTGGCCGGGATTTGCCGGGTTTGCGCGATCTGGAACCCGGTATGGCGTTCCTCGCGATAATCCTCAGATAGGAAATGCAGACCCACAATCAAGGTCTTGAAACCGACACAGGTATGAAAATTTTACATGGCGATACCAGAATCAAAAACGGGCGCCGCAAAGCGACGCCCGTTGGAAACTCGGTCTGGGAGATAGGCTATTTGATGCCCATGCCCTCATAACGTTTGTTGAACTTGGCAACCTGGCCACCGGTATCGATCAGGCGATGCTGACCGGTATAGGCCGGGTGGGTCTTCGGGTCGATGTCGAGACGCAGCGTGTCGCCCGGTTCGCCATAGGTCGAACGGGTCGTGTACTCGGTGCCATCTGTCATCTGGACAGTAATTTCATGATAGTCGGGATGAATATCTTTTTTCATCGCATTTACTCCGGTCGAGGAAGGCCGGGTTATAGCCAAGGTTTCGGCAGATCGCAAGGGCATCTATGCAACGCCTTTCCGCGTGACAACAGTGCCGGTTGGCGCTGCCGCACGGGCCTGCTACACCGTTTGTCCGATATGGCTCGAAAACGCAGAACAGATACCCCCGACGAGGAGGATGATACCCAGCCGCCGAAGCGCAAGCTCGGCGAGTTGCGCCGCCTTGGCCGCTTTCTGAAACCTTATCGGGTTTACGTTGTGGGTGCCTTGCTGGCCCTGACTGTTGCGGCGGGTACAGTGCTGACCATTGGTCAGGGTGTGCGGCGGTTGGTGGATGATGGCTTTGCCGGTGGCAACATCGCGCTGCTGAACGAATCATTGGTAGCATTGCTGATCATTGTGGTGGTGCTTGCTGGCGCGACCTATGCCCGGTTCTTCTTTGTCTCGTGGCTCGGCGAGCGCGTGGTGGCCGACATGCGAAAGGCCGTGTTTGACCACACGCTGCGTCTCGACCCTGCGTTTTATGAAACCATGCGTATCGGTGAAGTGATGTCGCGCCTCACAGCCGATACGACGCTGATTCAGACAGTTGTGGGAACATCGGCCTCTATGGCTTTGCGCAACGTACTGCTGATGCTCGGCGGTCTTGTGATGCTCGCCGTGACGAGCCCACAACTGACCCTGCTTGTTTTGCTGGTGGTGCCGGTTGTGTTGGTGCCGATCCTCGTCTTCGGTCGGCGCGTCCGCAAGCTGAGCCGGGCAAGCCAGGACCGGCTGGCTGATGTGGGTTCCTATCTGGATGAATCCATCGCCAATATCCGGACGGTTCAGGCCTTCGGCCACGAGGATGTGGACCGCATGCGGTTTGCAGATCGGGTTGAAGACACGTTCCAGACATCCGTTCGCCGTATTCGTGCGCGCGCTTCGCTGACGGCGGTTGTGATCCTGCTGGTCTTTGGGGCCATCGGGGTGATCCTCTGGGTCGGTGGCCGCGAAATGTTCTCTGGCGGGATCAGCGCTGGTGATCTTTCGGCGTTTATTTTCTACGCAATTGTTGTTGCGACGTCTGTGGGTGCGATCTCCGAGGTGGTCGGCGATCTGCAGCGCGCCGCCGGGGCGGTGGAGCGGCTTTTTGAGTTGCTGGATATGCAGCCCAATATTGCGGCGCCGCCTGACCCGAAATCATTGCCCGAGACACTGGTCGCACGTGTGTCGGTGGATGATGTGATATTCCGGTATCCATCGCGCCCCGAACATCCGGCCTTGATTGATTTCACACTTGATGTGTCACCGGGCGAGACCGTGGCGCTTGTCGGGCCGTCAGGTGCGGGTAAGACAACCGTGTTTCAGCTTTTGCTGCGTTTTTATGATCCGGACACAGGATATCTGGCGCTGGACGGGCTTGATTTGCGCGATTTGGACCCTTCGGATCTACGCGCGCATATCGGTCTGGTGCCGCAGGAGCCTGTGGTGTTCTCTGCGGATGCTTGGGAGAATATCCGTTACGGTCGCCCGGGTGCGTCCGATAACGAAGTTCGCCTAGCTGCGGAAGCTGCGTCAGCCGCCGGATTCCTCGATGCTCTGCCCGATGGGTTCAACACTTTTCTGGGTGAGAAGGGCGTGCGGCTGTCAGGTGGCCAACGCCAGCGCATTGCGATCGCCCGCGCCGTTTTGCGTGATCCGAAGGTACTGTTGCTCGATGAAGCCACCAGCGCATTGGATGCTGAATCCGAGCGCGCCGTGCAGACTGCGTTGGCCGGATTGATGGAGAACCGGACAACACTGGTCATTGCCCATCGGCTCGCGACCGTGATGGCAGCGGACCGCATCGTGGTGCTGGATGAGGGCCGGATTGTTGCTGAGGGTACCCATGATGCGCTGGTGAAGCAGGACGGACTTTATGCGCGCCTTGCCGAGCTTCAGTTTGATCTCAGAAAAGCAGGCGCTGCGGCGCAGTAGCTCCGACGGGACAATCAGCGTTGATCGAGTTTGAACTCGATCCGGCGGTTTCGCAGATAGGCGATTTCATCGCGCCCGTCATCAATTGGCTGATACTCACCAAAGCCTGCAGCGACCAGGTTTTCTGGTGCGATTCCCTGCTGGGCGAGAAACTTCACAACCGAAATAGCGCGCGCCGATGAGAGTTCCCAGTTTGACGGGAATTTTGCGGTGCTGATCGGGCGTTCGTCAGTGTGACCGTCGACGCGCAGGATCCAGTCGATGTCCTTGGGAATCTGACTGGAGATTTCCTTGAGTGTTCCGGCCAGCTGCGCAAGTTGCGCTTCGCCGCGCGGATTGAGAACCGCTTCACCGGATTGGAACAGCACTTCGGATTGGAAAACAAAACGGTCACCAACAATGCGGATATCGGTGCGTTCGCCCAGGACCTCGCGCAGCCGCCCGAAGAATTCTGAGCGATAGCGTGCCAGTTCCTGCACTTTTGTGGCCAGCGCTTGGTTCAGTCGCTGGCCGAGATTGACGATCTGCACGTCCTTCTCTTCGTTCAGAGCCTCGGAAGCCTCCAGGGCTTTGTTCAGGGCTGCAATTTGTGCTCGCAACTGAGAGAGCTGCTGATTGAGCAATGCGACCTGGGACTGTGCCTGCTTCGACAATTCCCGTTCTTCATTGAAAGACGTTTCGGCGGTTTCGGCGCGTTGCAGAAGCTCACTCAGGCGGATATCACGCGCGTCCAGTTGTTTCTGCGCGAGGACTGTTCGTTCTTCTGCGTCTGCCAGTTTGGCTTCAAGTTCCTTGGTCAGGTCTCGCACTTCGCCAAGCTCGCCGGTGATTGAAGCAACCTCGGCTTCGAGTGTGGCGCGGACTTCGCGGAGGGCCTCGATATCCCGTTCAAGGCGCGCCAGGTCACGGAGTTGCAACTCGATTGCATCTCTGTCGGCGGTCACCTGTTCGCGCAGGGCGGCAAGTTCTTCAGCGCTTTCCTGACGAATGGTTGTGAGTTCACTTTCGGCATCTGATAGCCGTGCCGCCAGGGCTTCTCGTTCTGAAATGGAACTCTGGAGCTGTGCTGACAATTGGGAAACCGAAAGGCGTAACTCTGTGTTGGCGGAACGCTCCAGGTCCAGCATGCGCGCAAGTTCGTCGATTTGTCGGGTCAATTTGCCGAGGGCTTCGTCCCGTCCTGATAGCGCATCGGAGAGGAACGCCTGCGCCAACGCGAAGACCATGATCAGGAAGACCACAACCACAAGCAGTGCAGCCAGTGCATCGACGAAGCCGGGCCAGTAGTTGACGCTGCTTTGTCGTCGTCGGGAAGATGAACCGGGCACCGGGCGGGCCTGCTAGCGGGATTCTTCTTCGGCAAGCGCGGCAATTGTGCGCGCCAACAAACGAATTTCTGCTCGGAGTTCCTGCACGATCTCTGTCCGGCCGAGCGAGGCTTCCTCGAGCATGCGCGCCATATGATTGTCGAGATTGCGGATATGGCCGCGCGTGGCCTCGTCCATGCCACCGCCGCCGCCACTGGCTCCTTCGGCCAGACGTTGCAGCACCGGTCGAAGTTCTGTCTGGTTTTCAGCCAGTCGCACCATCAGTTCCTGCTCGGTGCGCATCTGGTCGGTCAGCGTGGTCATGCGATCGGTCAAGGTGCTGAGACCCTGATCGCTCTGACTGCGTGCGGCCTCGGCGCGCCCTACGGTGCGCTGCAGGTTGTCGAGGGAATCAGCTGTGGTCTCCAGCAGGGCCTGGATATAGGCCGGTACGGATTGGTCGCCGTCACCAAGGGACAGCGATCCACCGCTTGATACCCGTGTCGCGCTGCTCAACCAGTCTTCCAGGTCATTGTAGAACCGGTTCTGTGCAGCGCCGGCTTGCAGCTCCAGAAAGCCGAGCAGCAGTGATCCGGCAAGACCGAAGAGCGATGAACTGAAGGCAGTGCCCATGCCCGCAAGCGGTGCTTCCAGACCGGACTTGAGATCGTTGAATATCTGCACGGTGTCGCCACCGCCCACCTGCAATCCCGAGATCACATTGGCAACAGCACTGACAGTCTGAAGCAGGCCCCAGAAGGTGCCGAGCAATCCCAGAAAGATCAGCAGACCGATCAGGTAGCGGGAGATATCGCGAGATTCGTCGAGTCGGGCACTGATGCCGTCGAGGATGGAACGCAGCGAGGTGGTGTTCAGCCGAAGCTCACCCGCATGATCACCGATCATGGACGCCATCGGAGCGAGCAAGCGCGGTGGATCTGAAACTGAGACGCCGGGCTGCTGGCTGCGATAGACCTTGATCCAGCTGACTTCGATATTGAGGGTCCAGACCTGGCGGAAGACGAACAACACGCCCAGCACAAGCACAACAAGGATGATCCCGTTGATCGCCGGATTGGCCAGAAAGGCTTCTATGAGCTGAATATGAAGAACGGCAGCTCCGGCAATGGCGAGCATCAGAAAGATCGCCATGCGGGTCATGTAAATACGCGGGTTCGTCATCCCGATCCTGCCCGGTTACGTGGTGGCCGATTGATTTGCCTGATCCAAGATCGGATCGTGACGCACATTGTATTGTCTATGTGACGAATTTAGGGCGGTACACCCTGCTGTCACTATTTCTGTACGACGACGGCGTCCACGCGGTCAGCGGGGCCGCCGGTGGATTTGATGCCCAGCGCACGTACATCCATTCGTGTGTTGCGCACCTGGCGTTCCACGAGATGGGCGCGGACGTTCAGTGCCCGTTTCAGGGAGAGCCGTCGCGCTTCGGGTGCTGTTTCATCGTTTCCCGAAGCAAAAGCCTGTAACTGGATACGCAGAGAATCATCTGCATTCAGGCTGGCCGCCAGTGCATCAAGTGTGGATTTGGCAGCATCGGACAAATCGGGAGAATCGGCTTCGAACAGAATGCGGGTCTGTTGCGGCAACGGACCGGCGGGTGATGTCGCTGCAGTCTGAACCGGGGCCGGAGGCGTCGGTGGCGATACCGTTGCGGGCTGCACCGGAGTTTCTGCCGGTGACGGTGGCGGCGGTGGCGCGGTCACTGTTGGTGCGGCTGGCGCGGGTGTTGGCGTCACGGCAATGACCGGCGCGGGCGCAGGCATCGTTTCAGCAACTTTCGGGGCCGGCGCAGGTGTCGGGGTTTGTGCAGCGGCGGG
>JABJAG010000245.1 GCA_018666195.1 Alphaproteobacteria bacterium | reverse complement strand
GCGGGGCCGCCTACAGGGTTTCAATGGTGACATTGGTATTGGTGTAAACACAGATATCGGCCGCAACAGCCATTGCTTTCTCGGCGATCTGCCGGGCGTCCATGTCGTCCCGGTCCATCAGGGCCCGAGCTGCGGCGAGTGCATAATTGCCCCCCGATCCGATGGCAATAATCCCGTCATCGGGCTCGAGCACATCGCCGGTCCCCGTCAGCACCAGCGACGCTTCCTTGCTGACCACGGCCATCATCGCTTCGAGGCGACGCAGATAACGGTCGGTGCGCCAATCTTTGGCGAGCTCAACGCAGGCGCGCACCAGTTGGCCGGGATGGCTTTCGAGTTTGGTTTCGAGGCGTTCAAAAAGCGTCATGGCGTCCGCTGTGGCGCCGGCAAACCCGGCGATAACACTGCCATCGCCCAGCGGGCGAACTTTGCGGGCCGTGGCCTTGATTACAGTCTGACCCAGGGTGACCTGACCGTCACCGGCGATCACCACACTGTCCCCCTTGCGCACAGAGAGAATGGTGGTGCCGTGCCAGGTCGGGATGTGGTCGTCATGTTGCGAAGCGTTCATCGGCTCTTCCATTGTGTGCGAGACGTTTTCCAGCGTGGCAGGGAGTCCTGCCGCATCCTGGCCGGCGGTGCAATGGCCGTCATGCGGCCGGAGTCTCCATTTGGGGTCCCGATGGCGATGATCAAGTGGTTGCCGGTAAGCGACGGAGCGTCCGCTTGGTGCGGCTCAGCGGGTAATTTCGATAATGAACTGGAAGGGTGAATCAGAGCCTCCGGCCATAACCTCGTTCTCACCAATGTGAAGAGCCACGGCGTTGAGGGGCTCATCAATACCGATGCGAACGCCGTTGACGACCGTGCCCAGATGACTTCCCACATCGCGGATCATCAGGGCCGTGTGCCCTTTTTCGATGGCAAAATGGTTGCGGGATAGATTGTAGGGTTTGGCATCCGGAAACATCAGGGCGACATGGGAGCGTGGCGCGTGCTCGTGGCGCAGGGGTTTGCGGCCCACAACAAACGGGTATTCGGTAATCGGGACCCCGCGCCTGGGCAGTTCGGACCGGGTGGTCGATGTGGAAGGCTTCAGACGGAGGTCGGTCCATGTGCCCGGCGCAGCGATCGGCCCTTCATGGCTTACCGGGACTGTGTCGCGTTCGGCTTTGGGGACCAGTTCAAGACGACCCAGCAACATGGATGAGAATTCCCGGACAAGATCAGGGTTGCGGGACAGTTGTGCCGAGACTGTTGCGCGATCAATGGTTGCGGCTTCGACTGGACCTTTTGCAATGGCGTTGAATTCCTGCGCGCTGCCGAACAACAGACTGGTGGCCCCGATCACCGCGCCCTGCTCCGCATTCTCAACCAAGGCACCGGTCTCTTTGCGCAACTCCACAAGGCCGGACAGAATGACGTAACCCACCTCATGATCCCCGCCGGCTTGCAGCAGGGTGTCACCATGGGCGAAGGAACGGGTGCGGGCGGGCAGGTTTGACATGACTTGGTTGGGTGTAAAGACGGAACATAGACGGACGGGTTGAGCGTGTATGATGAACAAGTTCGGGTGATCCGCCAATCATCTTCCGGGATGGCGCCGTTCGGCTATGACTGCTATCTAAGCGCCGCATTGGGCCCAAACCCGATCTGCAGGAGCAAATGATGAGTGTAGAAAAGCGACCAGCACCCGAAGCTGGTGACCCTCGCGTCGCCGAAGTCGTGCGAACGACCAAAGAAACAGATATTTCCGTCGCGGTGAACCTCGACGGCACCGGGGCCTATGATGTGGACACTGGTATCGGGTTTCTCGATCACATGCTCGAGCAGCTCTCCCGTCACTCGTTGATTGATCTGACGGTGCGAGCGAAGGGCGACCTGCATATCGATTTCCATCACACAACCGAGGATTCGGGCTATGCCGTGGGCGAGGCGATCAGCCTTGCGATGGGTGATCGCAGGGGCATACGCCGCTATGGCGATGCCCTGATCCCGATGGACGAAACACTGACCCGGGTGGCGTTGGACGCGTCCAACCGGCCGTTTCTGGTCTGGCGGGTGCCGTTTACCCGGCCCAAGCTCGGTGACATGGACACAGAGCTGTTTCAGGAATGGTATCGGGCCTTTGCTCAGTCTGCCGGATTGACCCTGCATGTTGAGACCCTTTACGGGGAAAACAACCATCACATGGTTGAGTCCTGTTACAAGGGCCTGGCACGCGCGCTCCGCACGGCTGTGGAGATCGATCCCCGCCGGCGCGACGATGTACCGTCGACCAAGGGTGTTCTTGGCGGGTCGATTTCCGAGTAGTGGTGACCGTAGTGCCTTGGGTTTCCGGGGTTTAGGCGGGTTTTGACAGATGACAGACAACAATCAGGGTCCTGAGGGTCCAACAATCCTCCGTAACGAGGCGTTGCCCGGTGCTGTGCCGACCATGGTGGCGACATCGGCCTATGGGCCGCTGGTTCGGGCTCGGAAATGGTGGGTGGACCGCATGGTCGCGGCGCGCTCCCGTCGTGCCCGGTATGCCCTGGAACAAAACACAGAATTGTGGGATTTGATGACCCGCGCCGCCGCCGGAACGGCTGTTACAGGCGCATCCTACTCGGACTACCTGACACTATACGAGCAGGTTAAGTCATTCAAACCAAGGGAAGTAGTGGAGTTCGGCACAGGTATTACTTCGGTAGTGTTGGCGCAAGCGCTGATTGAGAATGCAAGGGAGGATGGTGGCCCTACCGGGCGGGTCACATCAATGGAAGATGACCGGGATTGGTATGAGATTGCAAAATCAAGACTGCCTGAAGAGGTCTCGGGAATTGTTGAGCTGGTACACAGTCCGAAAGTGGATGGATACTACAAATGCTTCCGTGGTGTGCAGTATGAGGAGATCCCCGACAGGCCATATGACTTTGTTTTTTCCGATGGCCCGGACCGCCACTCGCCGGTGAACGGAGACAAACTGTTTAATCTCGACCTGATAAACCTCGTACGCCGCTCTGAGAAGCCGATACGGGCTGTTGTGGACAACCACTACCTGACCTTCTACATCCTGCAGAAGGTCTTCGGCACTGCATTGGCACGTTACAGCGTCAGTCATAAGTTGATGTTTGTTGGCCCGGTCACGCGTGACGATGTCAGATTCCTGAAAAAAGAGTCATTTTTGCCGGATTTGCGCCTGTTTGGGACCACGGAGCTTAAGTTGCGTATGGCCCGTGAAGACTGGTTCTAGGGAAGATCGGGCGTTGGCAATGAAGATATTTACAGTCCATGCGCGATCCTGGTCATCAGCAGGGGATAGTGATGCGATCTTCGTTCGGGAAGGCTTCAGTTGGCCCGCCTTCGTGTTTGGTCCGTTCTGGGCGTTGTGGTTCGGCATGTGGCGCACAACGATTGGTCTGTTATTGGTCTCCGGCGCGGTGTCGGGAATAGTGGTAGTGACTGGTATGACTGATGGTGCAGAACTCGCAGTGACATTGGCTTTACAGACCACTATTGGATTATGGGCGAACGATTGGCGGCGGTATGCCCTGGGTCGACGGGACTTTAATGAACGCGCGGTAGTGTCGGGTAGAAATCAGCAAGATGCTGAAGAGCACTACTTTGTGGGGGGGCGCTAGAAATGACAGAAATCGTCGCGATTATTGATTATGGGTCAGGAAACCTCCGGTCTGCTGCCAAAGCTTTCGAGCGCGCTGCCCGTGAAACCTCGCTTGTCCGCGACATCCGGGTTACAGCGGACCCTGATGTGGTGGCAGGTGCGGACAGAGTGGTGCTCCCGGGGGTCGGTGCGTTCCGTGATTGCCGCGAGGGTCTGGAGGCCCGCGATGGATTGATCGAAGCGTTGGAAGAAAGCGTTCGCCGCAAGGGACGACCTTTTCTCGGTATTTGTGTTGGCATGCAGTTGATGGCGACCCGTGGTCTTGAACACGGCGAAACCCCGGGTTTCGGCTGGATACCGGGTGAAGTAGTGGAGGTAATACCTTCAGATAGTGGTCTGAAAATACCTCATATGGGATGGAACGAACTGGATATCCGCGCCGGTGGCCACGCACTACTTTCGGGATTTGGTCCAGATCGACCGCACGCCTATTTCGTTCACAGCTATCATTTCGCTGCTGAAAATAGCGAGGATGTACTTGCAACGGTCGAGTATGGTGGCACGATCACGGCAGCTGTTGGGCGCGAGAACATGATCGGTACCCAGTTTCATCCTGAAAAAAGTCAGGCGACTGGTCTGGCACTCATTGCCGCTTTTTTGGGCTGGACACCATGACCGAGACCACGATTGAGCGGCTCGGAGAGTTTCGTGGCAATGATCTGGCTGATCTTTGCGATGCAGCCGAAGTTGCGATTGTGGCTGGCGGTGGTTTTGGTTGGTTGCAGCCGCCTCGGCGCGACATTATGGAAGCCTACTGGCGTGGGACGTTGCTCGTGCCCGAGCGCACAGTCGTGGTTGGTCGTCTAGATGGTGTGATTGCCGGGGCTGCACAACTAACGCGTCCGCGCTCCAACGCCGAAGCCCAGTCATTTTCGGTGCAGGTTTCCACTTTCTTTCTGGCACCCTGGGCCCGCGGACACGGACTGGCGCCGGCGATCCTGGATGCTTGTGAGGACCTTGCGCGCAAGGAGGGCTATACAGTGCTCAATCTGAGTGTGCGTGAGTCCCAGGAACGGGCCATACAAATCTTTGAGGAAAGCGGATATGTCCACTGGGGGACCCATCCCAAATACGAACGTGCTGGCGGAGAATACGTCGCCGGTTTCTACTATATGAAAGACCTGTAGGCTCGATTTCCGATGATTCTTTTTCCTGCCATAGACCTGAAAGATGGTGCCTGCGTGCGATTGCTGCGCGGTGACATGGAGGCTGCCACTGTTTTCAATGACAGCCCGGCCGATCAGGCCCTGGCCTTCGTCGAGGCCGGAACATCCTGGCTGCACATGGTGGATCTGAATGGTGCGTTTGATGGAGAATCGGTCAACGGCACTGCCGTTCGCGCGATACTTGATGTGACCCGGGCGGCGGGCGTTCAGGTGCAGCTCGGTGGCGGCATTCGCACCCGCGATCATATTTCGGCCTGGCTGTCGGATGGTATTGACCGGGTTATTCTGGGCACGGCCGCGGTCAAGGACCCGGAACTGGTCATTGAATCCTGCCGGGAATTTCCCGGACGAATCGCGGTCGGTATCGATGCGCGCGGTGGCCGTGTGGCCGTCGAAGGCTGGGCAGAAACCTCAGATCTGGCGGTTGAAGAACTCGCGCGGCGATTTGCCGATGTGGGTGTTGCCGCGATTATCTACACCGATATTGATCGGGATGGCGCGATGGAGGGTCCGAATGTTGACGCCACCGTGGCGCTGGCCGAAGCCATCGACATTCCGGTGATTGCTTCTGGCGGAGTCTCCTCACTGGAGGATGTGGAGGTATTTTTGCCTTACGCCTCGCGAGGTATTGCCGGGGTGATTTCTGGCAGAGCAATTTATGATGGGCGCATTGATCTTGCCGCCGCCCTCGCCCGTTTGCGCGAGGCTGAAGAATGCTGAAGGTTCGGATTATTCCATGTCTAGACGTCAAGGATGGTCGTGTCGTGAAAGGGGTCAATTTCGTCGGACTGCGAGATGCCGGTGATCCGGTTGAGCAAGCCCAGGTCTATGATCGGGCCGGTGCTGACGAGTTGTGCTTCCTCGACATTACGGCGAGCCATGAAGATCGGGATATCATCTTTGACGTGGTATCGCGAACCGCCGAAGCCTGTTTTATGCCGCTGACTGTGGGCGGGGGCGTGCGCACGGTCGACGATATTCGCAAACTGCTGCTTGCTGGTGCAGACAAGGTTTCAATCAACACCGCGGCGGTCACCAATCCGGAGTTCGTTCGTGAAGCGGCCACAAAATTTGGCAGCCAGTGCATTGTTGTGGCCATTGATGCGAAATCGACAGGTGAGAACACCTGGGAAGTTTTCACACATGGCGGGCGTAACGCCACCGGCCTGGATGCAATTGAGTGGGCCCGGCGTATGGCAGATTATGGGGCGGGTGAAATCCTGCTGACTTCGATGGACCGGGACGGGACCAAGTCCGGTTTCGATGTCGGGCTGACCCGTGCCATTTCAGACGCCATTTCCATACCTGTCATCGCGTCCGGCGGCGTCGGTAGCCTTGACCATCTTGTCGATGGCGCGCGTGTGGGGCACGCTTCTGCCGTGTTGGCGGCGTCGATCTTCCATTTCGGTGAGCACTCGATTGCAGAGGCAAAGGCTCATATGGATCAAGCAGGGGTGCCGGTGCGGTTGGTGGCCGAGACCAGGTCCCCGGAGGCAAGAAAATGAATGACAAACCAGGCGGTGAAATTCTCGATGCGCTCTATGCCGTGATCGAATCACGCCGAGACGGGAACCCCGAGGATTCCTATACGGCGCGCCTTTTGCATAAGGGCACTGGCAAGATTGCGGAAAAGGTCGGCGAAGAGGCGGTGGAAACCATCATCGCTGCGCTGAAGGAGGGCCCCGATGCGCTGGCCGCGGAAAGCGCCGATCTTCTGTATCACTTGTGTGTTCTCTGGGCCGATGCCGGGGTTAAGCCGGAGGACATCTGGGCCAAGCTGGCTGAACGTGAGGGCGTCTCCGGTCTGACTGAAAAAGCCAACCGGAAGAGTTGAAATGGCCACAACGACCTATGACAGCGAAAACATCTTCGCAAAAATCCTGCGCGGAGAGATTCCCTGCACCCGAGTTTACGAGAACGACCATGCGCTCGCTTTCGAGGACATCAACCCGCAGGCACCAACCCATGTGCTGGTCATCCCGAAAGGGGCTTATGTGTCGAATGACGATTTTACGGCGCGCGCCAGCGATGCGGAAATCACGGGGTTCTTTCGTGCGGTTGGACAGGTTGCACGGGAGTTGGGTCTGGCGAAACCAGGCTATCGCATGCTCGCCAATACCGGCCAGGACGGTGGTCAGGAAGTGCCGCACTTCCATGTTCATATCTGTGGTGGCCGGGTGCTGGGTCGGATGGTTCAACCCGCAGCATAGCGGTGGCTCTTGCTCTGCTTTTTCCTGATGTGGAACTATGGTGAAAGGAGGATTTCTCAATGACCTACGAAACCATCGACGTTCAGGACATGTCGCCATCCTGTGGCGCCCTCATTGAGGGGATCGATCTTTCACAGGATCTGACCAACCGGCAATTTGACGAAATCCACGAGGCCCTGCTTGATCGCACCGTGATCGTGTTCCGGGATCAGAATTTGACTCCCGAGCAACAGGTCGCCTTCGCCCGTCGATTTGGGGAGCCCCAGCCGTCTGGTGTGTCCGGCTTTGAGAAGAGCAAGGACAATCCCGAAATCGACATTCTGGAATATGATGCGGCCAACCCGCCGCATGTCACGCGGGATTTGTGGCACACCGATTTTGTCGGCACCAAACGGCCGACCATGGGTACGGTTCTCTACGCCAAGGATATTCCGCCACAAGGTGGTGACACGCTGTGGGTTGATATGGGGGCGGCCTATGAAGCGCTTTCGGACCGCATGAAAGCTCATCTTGAAGGTCTCGAGGCCTATCACGATTCCTACCAGCCCTATGCTGAGGAAGTGCGCCCCGAAATGTATGAGGGTGATAAAGGCACAGATTATATCCGGAACAAGCGTGCCCAATATCGGCCGGCATTACATCCGGTGATCCGCAAACATCCGGTCACGGGCAGGCGTGGCCTGTTTGTGAATGAGTCCATGACCACCTTCATCAAGGATATGGACCGCAAGGAAAGCGATATGCTGCTGCGGTATCTTTTTGATTATCTGCGCACGCCGGAGTTCAACTACCGGCACAAATGGAAGACCAATGATCTTGCCGTCTGGGACAACCGGCTTTCGCTGCACTATGCGCTGTTTGACTACACCGAACACAGGCTGATGCATCGCATCGTGATCCAGGGGGATGTGCCCTTCGCGTAGCTTCCCGGTGATCACAGTCAGGAAATGAAAACGGAGCCGACGGGGGAAGTCGGCTCCGTTTTACGTTGGCGCATCCGGTAAACGGTTGCTGCCAGCTTAGGCGGGGCGCTGGTATTCCACTGCAAACAGGCGGGCGGTGCCCTGCCGTAGGAAGCGGAACGTCGACGCGATCGCCTGATATATGGTTTCCGAACGAAGCTGTTCAGCCGCGTGGATCGTGGCATTGAGTTCGCTGGATGTGAGCACCCGGGTGTCCAAGTTTGCGGTCACCTGGGTAGCTGTGTCTTGATTTGCGGTCTTCATGAATGACTCCGTCGCATGTGTGACGGCATCACCTCCGTACGCCCTGTTCTTTGTTGCAGCGCACGATGACCATATAGTCGGTGTTTCTGCGGATTACACCTGCGTTTTGTGCAATGCACAATTGCAGGCCCCACATTCGACATGGTGGACTAGATGAGCGGAATATTATCGATCAGTCGTGTATCACCCAGCCAGGCAGCGGCCAGAATACGACAAGGATCGGTGATGTCCCCTGGGGCCAGACTCTGCGCATCGCGCAGCTCCAGATACTCGACAGGAGCAAACCCGGCGGCTGTGAGTGCCTCCCGCCCAGCGGCGCAAGCCGTTTCGACGTCATCACCGTTGTGGATGCGCTCCGCCACCGTTGTCAGTGTCTGATACATCTGTGGGGCAATCGTGCGTTCGTGGCTGCTCATGTGAAGATTGCGCGAAGACATGGCCAGACCGTCCGCCTCACGCACGGTTGGGACGCCGACAATGCTCACGGGGATATCCAGGTCCCGTGCCAAACCGCGGATAACCTGTAACTGCTGATAATCCTTTTCGCCAAACAGCGCGACATCAGGCAGGGCCTGCAAAAGCAGTTTGGTCACAACCGTGGCGACGCCAGAGAAATGGCCGGGGCGATAATCGCCACACAACCCTTCGCTGACACCCGCGACTGTGACCGTCGTGGCGAAGCCAGGGGGATAGATTTCATCGGCATCGGGTGCGAACAGAAGATCGATCCCGTCTTCCTGTAGCTTTGCGATATCTGTGGCTTCCCGCCGGGGATAGGTGTCGAGATCTTCGTCGGCAGCAAATTGCGTTGGGTTTACGAAGATGGTTGCCACGACCCGATCGGCGCGGGTGCGCGCCTCTCGCATCAAAGCCATATGGGCGTCGTGCAGTGCACCCATGGTGGGGACCAACGCAACACTCTGGCCATCCTGCCGCCAGGCGGTGATGGTCGCACGTAGTTGGGAAATGGTGCGAAGAATTGCCAGATCGGACATCGTTCGGGGTCCCGTCAGCTGTCCTTTTTCGATGCCGGTTCGGCAGCGAAGCAGTGTTCGGGCCCGGGGAAGCTCCGGTCACGGACTTCAGTGGCATAGCGTCCGGCGACATCTTCGAGTTGATCGCCGAGTTCAGCGTAACGTTTGGCGAATTTTGGCGTGAAGCTGCCGAACAGTCCGACCATATCCTCGGTGACCAGAACCTGACCGTCGCAGGCGGGTGAGGCGCCGATGCCAATGGTCGGGATGGTGGTCTCCCCGGTGATCGTGCGAGCCAGCGGCTCGGGCACGCCCTCGATCACAATGCCGAAGGCACCGGCGGCTTCTACCGCATGAGCATCGGCAAGAACTGCGGCAGCACGGTCATTGCCGCGGCCCTGTACCTTGAATCCGCCAAAAGCGTTCACGGATTGGGGCGTCAGGCCGATATGGGCCAGCACGGGAATGCCGCGGGCGGTCAGAAAGGCAATCGTTTCCGCCATAGCGACTCCGCCCTCGAGTTTGATGGCGGCGCAGCCGGTTTCGGCCAGTACTCTTGCGCAATTTCGATAGGCAGTTTCGGGCGAAGCTTCGTAGGTACCAAAGGGCATGTCGACGATGATGCAGGCCCGTTCGCTGCCGCGCACCACGGCGGCGCCATGGGCAATCATCATCTCCAGGGTCACGGGAAGCGTAGAGTCGAAGCCATATACGACCATGCCCAGTGAATCCCCGACCAGCAGGAAATCCACATGCGGATCGAGCATCCGCGCCATGGGCGCGGTATAGGCGGTCAGGCTGACAATTGGTTCACCACCCTTGCGGGCGCGAATTTCAGGGACGCCAATGCGCCGGGCTTGCGAGGTTGTGCTCATCGAAATGTTCCCCCGACCGGCTTGGTGCCGGTTCTCCGGGCGAACGCTAATTGTGCAGCGCACAATTTGCAAGCCTTGGCCGTTGAGGCCCGTGGATGAGCCTGCTCAGGCGCGACCGAGGATTGTCACGCAGGCCACGGCTTCTTCGATTCCGTGAAAACCGCCGCCATTTTCGGCAATTGCGAAGCGGGCATTTTCGACCTGGCGTCCACCGGCTTCGCCACGCAGCTGGGTGGTCAGTTCAAAAACTTGGGCCAGACCGGTGGCGCCAACCGGGTGGCCCTTGGATTCAAGACCACCGGACGGATTGACCGGGATGGTGCCGCCCAAAGACGTTGCTCCAGATTCTGTAAGGGGTCCGCCGGCACCGAATTCGCAAAAGCCCAGATTTTCGATTTGTTGAATTTCGGCAAAGGCTGTGGCGTCGTGAACCTCTGCGATGTCCATATCCGAAGGGCCTAATCCTGCCCGGGCATAGGCGTCGTTGGCCGCCAGATGCGTGATGTGCCGGTCGAACTCTTCGGCTTTACGGTCTGATCCCGTGCGCAAGGCAGTTGCTTCAATTTTCACCGCGCGGGAGCGGTCAAACCGATGTAACTCTTCCTCCCGACACAGAATTGCGGCGGCGGCGCCATCGGAAATCGGTGAGCACATGGGCAAGGTCAGGGGCCAGCTGACTTTGCGGGCAGCCATGACGTCCTCAACGGTCATCGGGGCCTGGTACTGGGACAGCGGGTTGTACTGGGAATGGACATGGTTCTTGGCAGCTACGGCTGCCAGTTGTTGCTGGGTCGTGCCGAACGCCTTCATGTGGAATTTTGCCAACGCGCCGTAGATGTCCATGAACACGCTGCGGGCGCCGGTGTCTTCTTCTCCGTCCGGGTCAGCCATGCCGTCACCCAGGGCCAGCAGGCGCGCGGTCGCGGTCTCTGCTTCGTGCACATCCCAGCCACCATCGAAGACCGAAAACATCTTGGCCTTGTCTGTGTGGAACATTTTCTCGGCACCAATGGCCAGCGCGACACCGCCACGTCCGGCCTGCAGCCAGGTCCCTGCCATGTCAAGTGCGGTGGACGCGCTGGCGCAGGCGTTTTCCACATTGAATACCGGAATTTCCTGAATGCCCATCTCACGGAGTGCAATTTCGCCAGGGATTGAACCCTGGCCTTCAAGGATCGACTGCGCTGCATTGGCAAACCACGCGCCCTCGATATCGGAGACCTGTGCTCCGGCATCCGACAGTGCGCCGTTGACGGCTTCCGCGGTCAGAGCCTTGATCGAGCGGTCGAGAAACTTCCCGAATGGCGTCATTCCAACACCAACAATATAGATATCACTGCTGCTCATGGTCTGGTTCTCCCGGCGTCTGATTTCGGGCAGCACTCTATCGCGGAAGGGAGAACGCGCCTAGCGCGGCGGTAGGCATCGGGACCTCGCTCAGGCATTCTGGTTGCGGAATTTTTGGGGGAGAAGCATGAGTACGGTCAAACTCGCATCTGAACGTATCATTGATTGTGTGGTCGAGGCAGGCGTCGATCATCTGTTCGGCTTGCCCGGCGGTGCGACCATGGAAATCTTCAAGGCATTGCATGGTCGCGAGTCAGAGATTCGCACGATTGTGCCGCGAGATGAACAGACCGCGTCCTGCATGGCCGATATGTATGGCAAGCTGACCGGCAAACCCGGGCTGTTTGCTGCGCAGGGTGCCTTTGCGGGTTCGACCGGAATGTTTGGTGTGATTGAAGCCTTTCTGGCCTCTTCACCGATGGTCGTTCTGACGGAAATGTCGGATGCTAATGGGTTTAATGTGCACGCGCCGATCCAGTCGGGCAGCGGGCAATACGGGTCCTTCGACCTTGGTGCGATGTATCGCAGCACGACAAAATATACCGCCACGCCGCACCAACCCCGGGAGGCGGTGATCGCCACCCAGCTGGCGCTAAAGCACGCGGTGGCCGGACGCCCGGGGCCGACGGCCTGTGTGTTCCGCGCCAATGTTCTGTCCGAGCCGGTGGGGGACAATGGCCTGCCTGAAATTCATGACACCAAACGTCTGATGACGACCACCCGGACCTTGCCGCCGGACGGCGCACTCGACGCGGTAGCCGAAGCGCTGCGGGCGGCCGAGCGCCCGGTGATCGTGGCCGGGCACGGCGTGCGAATTTCCGGCGGGTACGCTGATCTTGTGGCTCTGGCCGAGACCCTTGGCGCGCCAGTGGTGACCAGCTATCTGGGCAAGAGCGCAATTGCCGAGACCCATGATCTGGCAGGAGGCTGCATCGGCTATACGGGCACACCGGTGGCCAACGATACACTCGGCGCGGCGGATACGGTTTTGGTGGTTGGGTGTCGGTTGAAGCCCCAGGAAACCTGCTACGAGCACCCCCAACTCTTCGATCCCAATCGCCAGCGCATCTTCCAGATCGATGTGGATCCGCGAAACGCGTCCTGGACGATTCCAGCTGAAGTCGCCCTGACGGGGGATGCGGCTTTGACGATGGCCGCCCTCCACACGCGACTGGCTGGTCGTGTTGATATGGCGCAAGCGACATCGCGGCGCGACGTCTTCGTCAAACGAAAGCTGGCGTGTGCCCTGTTCGACGATCCGGCGATGGCCTCGGGTGCGATCCCGGTCATGCCCCAGCGCGTGGTCGGCGCCGTTGCGGAGGCGGCGCCCGAAGATGCCATCATCTGTTCGGATGCGGGCAGCAACCGTCACTGGATGAACCATTTTTTCCGCACCCAGAGGCCGGGATGCTATTTCGGTTGTGGCGGCATTGGCGGGGTCAGCTGGTCCCTGCCGGCGGCACTGACGGCCCAGCTTATACATCCCGAGCGACCGGCGATCGGGGTGTGTAGCGATGGTGGCTTTGCCATGCAGATGCACACGGTGCTCAGCGCGGTGCAGTACGGGGTGGCGCCGATCACGGTGGTGATGAACAATTCTCAACTGGGGATGACCGCCGAAGGAATGGGCAACCGCGCGGTGGGGAGTGAACTTCCCGATACGGATTACGCGGCGATTGCGCGCTCTATGGGCGCGCGGGCTGAACGGGTCACGCGACCCGTAGATATTGCCCCGGCGATCCGCGCGGCGGTGGACGAAACCCGCGGCGGTGGTTTGCCGACCGTGATTGATGTGGTTGTCGATCCGGGCGTCGGGATGCGCTCGGCGATCTATTCACCGCTGGCGATTGAGGCGGCGCGGGGGATCAAGCCCAGTGCGGCTTAGGTCGATTTATCGCCCCGGCATAACCCGGCGGTAGCTCAGGGCTTCGGCGATGTGCTGGCGTTGTACCGGAATTCTGCTGCCGCTTTCGTTGGACTCAAGATCGGCCAGTGTTCGTGCCACTCGCAATACCCGGTGATACCCGCGGGCAGACAGTTTGAGTTTTTCCGCCGCTTCGACGAGTAATGCCTTGCCCGCCTCATCCGGTGCGGCGACGGCTTCGAGCCGTTCACCGTCGACTTCGGCATTGGTAAGGATGCCGTCATCCTTGTATCTGGCCTCCTGCATAGACCGAGCGGCGGCGACCCGGGCTGCAACTTCAGCGCTGCCTTCGGCAGGTGGTGGCAGTGCCAGATCGGCAATCGCCACGGCAGGTACATCCACATGCAGATCAATCCGGTCGAGCAAAGGCCCGGACAGACGCGCTTGATAGTCGACAGCGCATTTCGGGGCGCGGGAACAGGCCAGGGCGGGATCATCAAGATGTCCGCAGCGGCATGGGTTCATCGCCGCGATTAGCTGGAACCGGGCGGGGTAGGTCACATGGTTGTTCGCTCGTGCGACTACGGCCCGACCGCTTTCGAGCGGCTGGCGAAGGGATTCCAGCGCGCCGCGCGCGAATTCGGGCAGTTCGTCGAGAAACAGCACGCCGCGATGGGCGAGCGAGACTTCACCCGGTTTGGCGCGCATGCCGCCCCCCACAAGTGCCGCGAGAGAGGCTGAGTGATGGGGGTCGCGAAACGGCCGCTGGGTCATCAGCCCACCTTCGGGAAGCGTGTTGGAAAGCGAGTGGATCATGGAGACCTCCAGCGCTTCGGCCGAAGAGAGCGGCGGCAGAATACCCGGCAGACGCTGGGCCAGCATTGACTTGCCGGCACCTGGTGGGCCCGAAAGCAGCAGATTGTGACCACCAGCCGCGGCAATTTCCAGAGCACGTTTGGCGGTCTCCTGTCCCTTGATGTCGCGCAGATCAGGCGTGTTCGCAGACATGATGTCATGGGCGCGGGCAGTCGGGGCGGACAACATCTGTGTACCTTTGAAGTGATTGACCAGTGCCAGCACATCCGGTGCGGCGAGAATATCCAGATCGCCGGCCCAGGCAGCTTCACCCCCCTGCGCTGCCGGACAGATCAGGCCGCGATCCCGGGCTGATGCATCGATGGCGGCGGGCAGGACGCCCGCAACAGGCGCCAGCGCACCATCTAGGGCGAGCTCTCCCAGCGCGGAATATTGTGACAGCGTGTCATTGGGGACCACATCCATGGCGGCGAGCAGGCCGAGCGCGATGGGCAGGTCAAAATGGCTGCCCTCCTTGGCGAGGTCAGCCGGGGCGAGATTCACAGTGATGCGTTTGGGCGGCAGGGCGAGACCCATAGAATTGAGGGCAGCCCGCACACGTTCACGGGATTCGCCGACGGCCTTGTCCGGCAGGCCAACGATTGTGAAGGCGGGCAGACCTGCGCCCATCTGCACCTGCACGTCGACTTCGACGACATCCACGCCCTGAAAGGCGACAGTGCAGATATGCGCGACCATGGTTCCCTTGCTCCCGATTGGGTTCGGCAGGGACTATAGCGAGGCTTTCGAGAAATGAGAACAAAAAAGGAACATTAGCAGCAATCCCTAGCAGCTGTGGCATTCCGGGCAGCCGTCTCGATGGATTTCGTGGTTCCCGTTCGTTTGCGGGTGGGTGCATACATAATACCAAGCCATGTCTGGCCTCCTGACGCACTTTGGTGAAACCCCAGACTGCCATAACAGCATCTTTTTCGAGATTCAGACAATATCAAATACGCGATAAAGTTGTGACCAGATCATGTCTGTATTCCGGATTTTTTCAATTAGTTGGCGCCTGGAATCGGTGCCCGTGGCAGATGCAGAGATATTTTAAGCCCGCCCTGGGTTTGGTTCTCTGCACGCACACTGCCGCCAATTGCATCGACATTGCGGCGAACGATCCACAAGCCGATACCGAAATTGGTTCCGGTCCGGGCATCGTCATCACGGCGGGAGAAGTAGCGCTCGAAGATGCGCTCCAGATCCCCGTCGGGCACGCCGGGCCCTTCGTCGCTGACAGAGAGAATGACCTGATGACCATCTTCATGCAGCGTGACTGTGATGCTTGACCCGTCCGGGGCAAAGCTGGTGGCGTTCTCCAGCAGGTTGTCGATGATGGTTTCGAACAGCTCTTCGCTGCCGCGCACGGAGACGCCGTCTGCAATGGTGGCTTCGAGATGTAGTTGATGGCCGGCCATGGTGTCCCGGTAGGATTTCAGCATCCCAAGCAACAGGGATGACACATCGATGGCTTCGCGCGGCGGGTCGATCAGCTCGGCAGTGGCCTGTTCCATACGGCGGGTTGCGGACACAGTTGCATCAAGTCGTGCGACCGAATGCTCGATCAGCAACACGGCGCGTTGCGCGCGCTCGTTCTGGCTTGGAATGGCGTGCTTCAGTGGCTCGATGGATTGCGAAATTACCGCAAGTGGCGCTTTGAGGGCGTGTGCGTTTTCTTCGGCGGCCTGACGGATTGAGTCCGCAGATTCGTTGAGGACGCGCACCAGCCGGTCGAATTCGGTGGCGACCCAATCAAGCTCGGGGATGTGATTGCGTTCACGAAACGACGGATTGTCGGCACGTCGCACACGGATCGCCCGGGCGACGGCACCAAACCGGCGGACATTGCGCCAGATGTCAACGAAGAGGGACACCACAAGAACCACCAACAGCAGATACATGGCCAGCGCAATCTGCGCTTGGGTCGTTTTCCAGTAGGGCTGGCCAATCGACGAGCCGAGAAAACTGGCTGATGCGTTAGACGTAACAACAACCCAGCAACCACTGGGCAGGTTGACCGGGGTAATCGAGGTCAGGATTTCTTCCGCTCCGGCCGGATTGGTGTAGCGCCGTGCCAGCGGTTCGCCCCCTGCACAGGTGTCGGGCAGGGCATCGAAAATTCCGGTGGCCAGCAGCTCGGCACGGTCTTGCTCGATATAGTCAGTTGAAACCTGTGGGCTGGCGGCGATGTAGAAAAACCCATCAGTGCTGGGCCCGGCGGCCGGTCGGAACAACAGCTTCACATTGATTCCCGGCCCGCCTATTTGCGTAAGCTCCGTGCCTATCTGACCGGCAGCGCCATCACTGAAGCGCTCCAGCATTGGAGTGAGGGTTGCGGCGATCAGTCGACCTTCTTCCTGTACGCTGCGCTGCAGCAGGGCGGTGCGTTCGATATCGGCGCTGCGGAACTGACCATAAAGTACGGCCGGGACCGTGATCAGGATCGCGAGCAACAGCACCAGCTTGGTCGCAAAGGAACGCCAGACAACACCTGCACGCCGCAGAGTATTGGGGAACTGTTGAATCACAGGGCTGTGCCGTCCGCGACCCACCGATACCCGAAGCCGGTATAGGTTGCGATGGCATCGAAGCTGTCATCCACATCGCGGAACTTCTGGCGGATGCGTTTGATGAAGGTGCGGACATTGCTGCGATAGCCATCGTCGCCAGCACCGGCGACAAAGCCCTCGCCATGTACCAGGTCATAGATTTCCCGGTAGCGGATATCGGTCCCCGCGCGTGTTGCGAGATGGTGGACGATCTTGAACTCGGTCAGGGTCAGATCGACCCGTGCGTCCTGCCACAATGCCCGGCTCGATCCCGGACTGAGTTTGAGCACACCGATTTCGATGTCACCATTTGCCTCACTGTCACCATTCACATCCGAGGCATGTGCCTGGGCCTGGCGATCGAGGATCAGCTCAATCCGCCGCCGCAGGATTGCAAAGCTGCGTGACTTTTCGACGAAGTCCACCGCGCCGCCAAGCAGTGCGGCTTCCTCGTAGATCTGGTCTGACAGCACGGTCAGGAAGACCACTGGCACGTCAATTTTGCGGGCGCGCAGATGTTTGAGAACCTCGATGCCGTTCATCTCGGGCATCTTCCAGTCGAGCAGCATCAGGTCCCCGCCATTGTCATTGGGTGCGACATTCGCGAAATGGTCGAGGGCATCCTGGCCATTGACAAATCCGCTGACGGTAAACCCGGAATCGATCAAGTTCTGCTCGAGGGATTCTCGCAGCAGGGCATCATCATCGACGATGAGAACATGAATGGGTTTCGCCGTTGGAACGGGGCGGAAACTAACCTGTGCTGTCATGGCGTTCTGCCCGAATAGAGGTTGCGCAGGCGTTCAGCTCGCCATGATCGGTGCCCGGCCGTGCGGCCCCGACGTCATAGGCCAGGATGCGGCGGGCCCGGGTTTCAAGGTCTTCGAAGAAAAACAGATCGAGCGTGCAGGTCCGGCTCACATAATGCCAGCGGCTGGCCGGTTGTTGCCGGATGACAAAATGTGGCGGGCCGAAAAGTGTTTCAGCGGCGGCTTCACTCAATCCGACAAGATCATCAGGGGCGACAGGCGGCGGCGGTGTGCGAGCGGCTGTCTCTGCGATTCGGGGGACCGCAGGTTTGGCGCGTGGCGCGGCGCTCTCGGTTGGCGTGGTGGTGGATTTGGTGCCGTTGGCCAGGCCGGGGTCGAAAGTCGCGGCCTGTTCGTCGTGCGGCTCGGTCTGGCGCAACGCGTCGAACAGTTCGAGGCTCGAACAGCCCGACAGGAGCAGCATCACGACCCCCATACGGAGCGAGATTCCAATTCTTTGATGTCCTGCTGATCTGGCTTGCGCCACCATCCTGCTCCGGTATTGCCCTGAGGCCCCCGTTTTCAACACATTTCACGGGTTCAGTGGTGGCCACGTTGGGCAAATGACACAACGATGTCACAACCTTGATACAACCCGCGCAACCGACTCTCGCGTACAAAATCCATCAAATTGTTTGCAACCAGCAACCCGAGATGTGCCTGATGGAGTTTCGTCGCAGAGTTTCCCGCGTGGTTTCACACTTCGCCATTGCCCCGGTGCGGATGTCCACTTTTGCCTTGGTCTCGCCAGAGTTTGGGGGCGATGTACTATGCAACATTGTATGGCGGGAGCCCGGAAATGCCTGCGAGGTCGGCTTGATCGACCCCGATACGGTTGGTGTTCTCTACTATGGCCCGCGTCCGTGCGGTGCGCATGCAGACCGTCGGGTTGCGAGTGAAATTCTGCAACGCCTCGAGACGGCTTTTGGTCATCCGGTGCATCTCGGATTGCGTGTCGTGCACCAGTCCAGTGTGAACGTCATCGACGCCCAGGACATGATCACCGCGTTGCTGCGTGCACCCGCACAGTTTTACGATATGGGCGATCACAATGTGGCCGCCTGACCCCGCCGGTACTAAATCGCCGGGAAGCCGAACAGTTCGGCCGCGTTGTCGGTGAATATTTTCTTTCGCAAGGCTTCGTCGGGCGCCCAGGTGAGCATCAGATCAATCAGGTCACCATCGTTCGGCATGGCCTCAAAATGATCGGGATGGGGCCAATCTGAGCCCCAGAGCAGGCGGTCCGGGTTGCGTTCGATCAATGCCCGCGCAAACGGTACAGTGTCTGAATAGGGCAGGCCCGGCTCGGCGGAGAACCGGTTCGGGCCGGAGAGTTTCACCCAGCAGCGCCCGGTATCGAGGCATTCGAGCACGGTCTTGAAGCCGGGTGAATCGATGCCCATCTCGGCGGGCTGCCAGCCCATATGGTCGATCACGAAATTGCCCGGGACCGACAGCATCTGGTCGCGCCAGGCGGCTGCCTCGTCGGGACCGCGGAACCAGAATTGCGGATGCCAGCCAAACTCATGGGTGCGGTGGATGATGTCCATGTTGATCTCGGGGCTGGCGCGATAGGCAAACCGTGCGCCGATAACGCCGGCGGTGGTCAGGATTTCCAGCTCCTTGTCCGTAATGTCCAGCGCGGGCAGGGCGATGCCTCGCAGGCGGTCAGGTTCGCGCGACAGGGCATGGAGCATGTATTCGTAGCAATTGCCCTGGACGATGGACTGTACGATCACCCCGCGCTCGATCCCCAGCGTGTTGTGCAGATGGAGCATGTCGTCGAGGGTGGAATCCTCCACATCCAGCGGAGAAGCCGGGTTGAACGGAAATCGCGCCTGGGGTCCGTAGAGATGAAAATGGGTGTCGGTGGCGCCCGCGGGGAGCTTGATCTGCGGCGTCTTCGGGTTGCGGTCGGGCGGCGGTGATTTCAGTTTTTCGGCCATAATCTTCTCCCCTGATGCTTTGTTCACCTGTTGATCAAAACGATTGAATCTTTTCCCCATTGGCGCAAGACTACATCCAAAGTACGTACGCTAAGAATGACTACACAATGGGGAGGGACAAATGAACGCGATTGCAAAAATGCCGAAGACGGCAAAAGAGCGCGGGAAAATAGCGCCCGCGAAACTGGCTCATGTCGTCCTGCGCACGCAGGAAGGTCGCGTCGGGACAATTCTCGATTGGTACAAGAGCGTCCTCGAAGGCGAGGCAATGTACGAAAACCCGGCCATCGGATTTGTCACCTATGACACGGAGCACCATCGGATCGCCGTGCTGGCTTTGCCCGGCGTTCAGGAACATGTTGATATGACCTGCGGGATGCACCACATCGCGTTTACCTACGCAAACCTCAGTGATTTGCTTGCGACCTATAACCGGCTCAAGGACAATCACGAGATCACGCCCGAGTTCTGCATCAACCACGGACCAACCACGTCGATGTATTACTTCGACCCGGACAAGAACCAGATCGAGTTGCAGGTCGACAATGTGCCGGAAGAAAAATTCGGCGAGTATTTCGACAGCGGCGAGTTCACTGATAACCCGATCGGCATCAAGTTTGATCCTGACGAGCTTTCGGCGCGTCTGGCCGCCGGGGAATCGGAAGAGGCATTGCTGAAACGTCCGGACGGCACGCCGCCCGACCTCAGTGAATTCCCGGTCAACTAAACATGAAGAAGGGGCCCTTGGGCCCCTTCGGTTTTTCCGGGTGTTGCTCTTGTCAGTGGGTCACGTCCAGACGGCGTTTTTCGACCGCATCCCAGATCAGGCCAGACAGGTTCACGCCATCATAGCGGTCGATCTCCTGAATGCCGGTGGGTGAGGTGACATTGATCTCGGTCATGTAGTCGCCGATCACATCGATGCCGACAAAAATCAGGCCTTGCTCACGCAGGGCCGGGCCGATGGTGGCGCAGATTTCCTGTTCGCGCGGGGTGAGGTCACTGCGTTCGGCGCGTCCCCCCACATGCATGTTGGAGCGTGCTTCGCCTTCGGCGGGGACCCGGTTGATCGCACCAACGGGTTCGCCGTCGACCAGAATGATCCGCTTGTCGCCTTGGCGCACCTCGGGAAGATAGCGCTGGGCGATGACCGGCTCGCGAAACATCTCTTCGAACATTTCCAGCAGTGAATTCAGATTCTCGTCGCCGGGCTGAATGTGGAAAACGCCAGCCCCGCCATTGCCGTAGAGCGGCTTCACGATGATGTCCTTGTACTTTTCCCGAAAGGCGATGATCTCCTCGCGGGATGAGCTGATCAGGGTCGGTGGCATGACGCCTTCGAAATGGGTGACGAAGAGCTTCTCGGGTGCGTTGCGCACGGAGACCGGGTCGTTCACCACGAGGGTTTGCGGGTGCACATGCTCAAGGATGTGGGTGGCCGTGATGTAAGCCATGTCGAACGGGGGATCCTGACGCATCAGCACAACGTCCACATCGGCAAGATCGAGAGTTTCTGCTTCACCCAGCGTGAAGTGATTTCCTTCCTCGCGGCGCACATCAAGCGGGCGTGCTTTGGCAATCACCCGGCCTTCGCGGAGCGAAAGATCCTGCGGCAGATAATGAAACAGACGATGGCCGCGGGATTGAGCCTCAAGGGCCATCGCGAAGGTTGAATCGCCATTGATGTCGATCGCATCGATCGGGTCCATCTGGATAGCAACGGCAAGGCTCATGACAGGCAGGCTCCGGCAGGGTGGTGAACGCCGCACAATCTAAGGGTTTTCCCGGTTTTGGCAATTCTCTGCGTCGTGAAATCTGCGTGTCAGTTCAGGCGCCCGCGAACTTCAGAAATCAGACGCGCGACCCTGGTCCGCTCAGCGGGGTCACGGGTGAGTTCATGGCAGTGGTCAAAGGCGATGAGGGCGGCCCGCAAATTGCCAAGATGCGCGCCCAGAACACCGGCTTCATGCCAGAGCGAGGCCTCGTCGGGGGCAAACAGCAGCATGTCTTCCAGAACGATAAGGGCTTCGGCGACCTTGTTGGATTTCAGCAGGCGTATCTTTCGGTTGTTCTGAAGCCGGATCAGGATGTTCCGGTTGCTGGCAATCGCATAGTGGTCGGGGGACAGTTCGGCGTCTGCGCCATGGGTTGCTTTCAGCAATTCGCGAAGCTCGGCCACTGTGCGTTCCGCGCCGCCGTTGAAGGGATCGAGAATTATTCGTTCTGTGCCATCGTCGAGACGAATCAGGAAATGCCCTGGAAAGTTCAGTCCGCAGATGTTCCATCCCAGTGCGCGCCCGCAATGGATGTGCAGGATGCCCAGCGCAATCGGCAGGCCTTTGCGACGATCAATCACCTGCATCAAATTGGCGTTCTGCAAATCGTCATAGGATTGCTGGTCGCCGCTATATCCAAAGCTGTCATGAATGACCGTGGCCAGAGCATCTCGCTTTCGGGATACGCCGTCGGGCAAGTCCTCGAATGTACGTGCGACGGCAGCAGTGAGCTCGTCCAGATGTTCATGATAGCGGGTTGGCGAAACACCCGGGCATTCGCGGGACGCCAGCAGGAGGGCGACGCCAGCGAGATCTATCTGTGCGTCTTCGTCACCGGCGATGCCGCGCAGTGCGACCTGGAACTCGCTGTCCGACATGGGCCGATCAGCGTTGTGCGGCGGGCTTCTCTGATTGTTTGCCGGCCGGCAAAGCAACCCGGCGCGGGTCATCCTTCATGATCACATGGCTGATCACCCGTTTCACGTTCGGTATGTCCCTTGTGACCCGGAAGACGCGATCAAGCTCGTCGCGATCCTGTGCCACACCCAGCAGGAAGACCGTGCCGGCCACCGAGCGTGTCGAATAGTTCACAGAGCTGATCTCGCTATCGAACAGCAATTTCGAATCCAGTCGCGCATTGATCAATGTATCATTGCCGAAATCGTCAAGTGCGCCAGCATTGGAAATCACGATCTCATTGATGACCTCGCGAACGTCTTCGGCCTGCCAGGCAAGCTGGACAGCTTTGTCTGCGCGTGCCTGATCAGGGACCCGTCCCGACAGCAATACCCGGCCCTCGTAGATTTGCAGATTGAGTCGGTTGAAGGTGTCGAAGTCCTCCTTGAGCCAGGCTTCGTTGATGTCCACACGGATCAGGGCATCCGATCCGGCGCCTTTCAGTCCGCGCTCTTCAGAGGCGGCAACCCCGGCAGAGGCGCCTGCGCCAATCACAACGCCAGCTGGCGTGCAGGCGGCCAATAGAATTGCACCGGCGGCAAGGGCGGCACTCAATCGACTAATCTGTTTCATGTTCTGCATTGTCTTGGCCATGTTGGTGCTCCCGAACGCGGGTTTGAGGTTAGGTGATTCGCCACGCGTCCATGATATGCCGTGGCAGGCGTTTCGGAACATCGAGAATCGCATCGAAACGAATTTTGTGATCGGCATATCGTGGATTTGCGGCAAGAAAGTGTTCTGCGGCGCGCGCGATCCGTTTTTGTTGACGGGCATCGATGGCGAATGCGGCCTCTGCGGCGCTTTTTCGGGATTTGACCTCGACCGCCAATAATGTGTGTCCGCGCTTTGCTACCAGATCAATCTCCCCCACAGGAGAACGATAGCGATGCGCGAGAATGCGATATCCCTTGAGCCGGAGCATCAGGGCTGCGCGGGTTTCAGCGCGGCGACCCTTGTGTTCGGCCCGGCGACGTTCCCGGGTCACGTCTTGGTATCCGCGCCGGAGATTGTGAGTGCTTTACTGTAGACCTCGCGGCGCGACCGCCCTGTTTGCTGTGCGACCTCGCTTGCAGCATCGCGCACGCTCATGGTTTGCAGGGCGTCTCGAATAGCTTGTTCGACCGTCTCGTCGCTCACGATTTCTGCCCCCGGCGGGCCGACAACGATGACAATTTCACCGCGCGGCCCCCCCTGCTCTTTATAGGTTGCTGCGAGATAGACGAGCGTGCCGCGAATTACTTCCTCATGAAGTTTGGTGATCTCACGCGCCACGGCTGCGTCACGCATCCCCAGAACATCGCGCATATCCGCAAGTGAGGCAGCAAGGCGGCCGGAGGATTCATAGAATACAAGGCTGCCGGGTATTCGTGCGAGTTCTTTCAGGCGCGTGCGGCGAGCACCCTGTTTGGGGGGCAGAAACCCTGCAAAGAAGAAACTGTCGGTTGGCAGGCCGGAAGACACCAGCCCGGCGATCGCGGCATTGGCACCGGGAATGGGATAGACCGATATATTCTCCGAAACAGCGGCTTCGACGAGTTTGAAGCCAGGGTCCGAGATCAGCGGTGTACCGGCATCGCTGACCAG
>JABJAG010000244.1 GCA_018666195.1 Alphaproteobacteria bacterium | reverse complement strand
GCTCGCCCTTGAAGGATTCGACCAGTTCGATGGCCTGTCGCACCACGGCTTCTTCACCGGTCACAGAAATCACGACCGTGCCTTCCGACCCGGATACCCCGCCCCCACCGACATGGACGGCGTTCAGCCCGAAAAGAATCTCGAAAGCCTGAATTTCCGTGATCACCTGGGCATTCATCAACGGCAGCATGCCGATCTTGGTACCATAAAAATAATCCGCCTTGGCGTGGCCCAGTTCGGCTGCTGCAGCCTTGATGGACGGCACCAGCTTTTCCAGACCCACGGGAACAATCAGCGGAATACCGGTGCCACAAATTGCGCCATAGGCGAACCCGATCGTCCCGGCCGCGTGGTGGGCATTGAAAATCCCAGCGTTGAATTCATGGTCGACAGCATTCGCCCCCTTGATGAAGACCGACGTGTCATCCCAGCCTGCAAGGGTTTCGTTCATGGTCGGCACCGGCGGCACCGAAACCCCGTTCACAAGGCGCAACAATGCCGGTTTTTCTTCCGGCTGGGTCTGACACAGAGTGCCGTTGATCACCTGACCGGACACATAGCGATCCGGCTCGGGACATTCCCCCATGATTTCCTCGGCCACATAAACATTCGTCGAGCCATGAGCGATGACGATCTGCGCGTGCTCATGGGCATGTTTGACCTCGGGCAATGCAGCAACGGCTTTGCCGATGAGGCGTTTGGATTCCCATGGGGTAAAGGCAAATACGGCACGCATAATATTCTCCCGGACAACTAAAGATTTCTGACATTAATCTAGCACTCGCAGATCAGACGCAACATCGTGTCGTCCTGAACATCAGTTCATGCTATGTGCAAAACAGAAAATTCGGCACAGACCGAAGAAACGTTACGGGGAAGGTATGACAATGGCGGATTCAATCCTGCTGCGCGGGAACGACTATGAATTCACTCTCGAAATGGATGGCACCTATGGTGATGTTCCGATCCGGTACGAACCAGGTGTGCTCGAGGAAATCTACGCCAAGGTTCTGAACAACCAGCCCTTCCAGGCTTGCGAGTTCTCCCTGTCCAATTACACCATGATGCGTGACCGGGGTGCCGACTGGATGGCGGCCATTCCGGTCTTCGCCAATCGCGATTTCCGCCACAGCATCATCTGGGTTCGCAAGGACAGCGATCTGGAATCCCCCGAACAGCTTCGTGGCAAGCGCGTCGGTGTGCGCGACTACACGATGACGGCGGCTGTCTGGCTGCGCGGCACCCTGATCGACGAGTACGACACCGACTGGCGTGACATCAACTGGTACGCCAATTCCGAACAGCGTTTCCCCGTGCTTGAAGGCGTGCCGCTTGAACTGGGTGACGGCGATCCCGAAGAAATGCTTCTCGCGGGCAAGCTGGATGCGTTTATTTCGCCACGACCACGCGATCTAATGGAGAAATCTCCCGCCGACCGGGAACTGCGCCCCATTTTCCGGGATGTTGCCGCAGTCGAGCGCGCATACTTCCAGCGCACGGGCATCTATCCGATCAACCACACCGTCGTGATGCGCAAGGAAATTCTGGAAGACTTCCCGGGTGCCGCGAAAGCCATCTTCGACGCCTATTGCACCGGCAAAACCCGCGCGCTCAAGCGACGGATCGGGACCACCTTCGTCCCCTGGGGCAAGGAATACTGGACCGAAACCATGGCGATGTTCGATGGGGACCCCTTCCCCATGGGCCTGACAGAATCGAACCGTAATAATGTTGGTACGCTTTTGCGCTACCTGCACGAGCAAAAACTGATTTCCGAATTGCCGGAAATCGATGATCTGTTCCTTCCGGGAACTGTGGGCTTCAAGGAAAATTGAGTATGGCCAGTCTCGACGGAAAAACCTTCGACTTCATCATCGTCGGTGCGGGTAGTGCGGGCTGCGTTCTTGCAAATCGCCTGAGCGCATCCGGCAAGCACTCAGTGCTTCTGCTGGAGGCCGGGGTCAAAGACAAAAGCCCGTGGATCCACATCCCGCTGGGTTACGGCAAGCATTTCTCCAACGCCGCGGTCAACTGGCTCTACAAGACGGCGCCAAATCCTGACGGCATGAACCGGGAGGTTGTTCAGCCACGGGGCAAGGTGCTGGGCGGGTCCAGCGCAATCAACGGCATGGTTTATATCCGAGGCCATCAAGAGGATTACAACCAATGGCGCCAGCTCGGAAACACCGGGTGGAGCTACGAAGATGTGCTGCCCTATTTCCGCAAGGCCGAAGACCAGCAGCGCGGTGAAGACGAGTATCACGGCGTCGGCGGACCACTTGCCGTCTCCGATCCCTGGGGGAAGCACCCACTGGCAGAAGCCTTTATCGACGCCGCCGAAGCGGCGGG
>JABJAG010000243.1 GCA_018666195.1 Alphaproteobacteria bacterium | reverse complement strand
TCGAGGGTCATCTTGTGGAAGGACTTGTCCCGGACAATACCGGCATTGTTGATGATGATATCCGAGCTGCCATAAGTGTCGATGGCGGTCTGGACAATGTTGGCAGCACTGTCGCGCTCGGCAACGCTGTCATAGTTTGCAATGGCTTCGCCGCCTGCAGCTTTGATTTCCTCAACGACTGCATCTGCGGGGGTCGCGGAGGTTCCGCTACCATCGATCGCGCCGCCGATGTCATTAACCACGACCTTTGCGCCGCGTGCGCCGAGTGCCAGGGCGTAGCTCTTGCCCAGTCCATGTCCTGCGCCGGTTACAATTGCGACACGTCCATCAAATCGAATTGCCATTCTTTCCCCCAACTGAATTCTTAGATTTGCGGCGAATTGCCAACAGGGTGATTGGTTTTCATTGGTCGCTTTGAGTCAAGCGATTCGGGCGTTTTCGATAGTTGATCATCACTGAATTGCGCGTGGATTTTCGAACGCGCGCGCGTTAGCTTGCGCCGCCCCGTCAGAAGGGTGTCGTAGGACAGATTAATACTGAGGGACAAACGATGGAATTGGCAAATCTGGATTGGACCATTTACTGGTTCATGTTTCCGATTTCGATGGGTGTGGCGACAACAGCGATGCTGAGTGGCATCGGTGGGGCAGCTTTGTTCGCACCGATCTTTCTGATTATTTTTCCATTGCTTGGGCCAGACTACGTTCTGGCCGGTGCCGCCGCTGCGATTGGCACGGCACTGATGACCGAAGTCTTCGGGTTCTCATCAGGTTTCGTCGGCTATTACCGGAAGGGTTTGATCCATTTCCGGAGTGCTTTCCCGTTCCTCATGGTGGCCATTCCAGTGGCTGTCGTTGGGGCCCTGATGCTGGCGACGTTGCAAGAGCAGGAAGGCATTTTGAAAGCTGCCTATGCGCTTTTGATGTTGGTGCTGGCACCGGTTATTTTCCGCCATCACCCGCCGCAGGAAATGGTAACCGAGGAGGACCATCGGTTTGACGGTTCCGGCCGGGAACCAGTTAGTGTGACGGCTGCAGATGGCCAAACCTACAATTTCAAGAAGCCAAAGCAGGGCGTTGATGGTGCCGCCACCACCGGTGTGGGCTCATTCCTGACGGGTTTGCTGGGGGTCGGGATCGGCGAAGTGATCATGCCGCAACTCGTGAAGCGCAATCACGTGCCGGTGCCTGTCGCTGCCGCGACATCGGTGTTCATTGTGATTGTGACCATCGCCGTAGCATCATTTACGCAAGTTTCGACGCTGATCGCCGCAGGCGGCGCCAACGTTATTCCGTGGAATCTTGTGTGCTACACTATTCCAGGTGTGATCATTGGTGGTCAAATTGGCCCCAGGTTGCAGGGAAAAGTCTCGCAGCGGGCGATGGAACGTACAATTGCCATTTTGTTCGGGATAATCGGTCTGGCAATGGGATTCATAGCGCTCCGTGATCTTGGCGTATTTGGCGCCTAACCGACGAACGTAACGACGATGTCACTAGGTTTATCAGATGATCGAAATCGTCGACGACGTCGGCGGCTGGTGTTCAGTGCCTCATTTCGGTGGGGGCTAGTCCTCGCTGTTGGCATTGGCGTGGGCTTGTACGCGCATAATATCGGGTCGGATATCGCTCAACAGCAGGTTGGCGAATTGCGGGTTCAGTTGACCGAAGAGACCGAGAGTGGTGAAAAATTGCGCCTGGAGATCATCGGCCTGCAAGCTGCCTTGCGTAGCGAACGCGACAAGGTAGCAAATTGGCGGTCACGGTATGAGGACGATGTTCCCAATGAGCGTGAGATGCCTGTCGTAGCAGCGGTTCGGAAGCGGTTGAGTGAAGGTGTTTCGACCGAGCGATTGCAGACAGTGGTTTCGATTGTGCGAGATGACGTCACGTGTGAACCGCTTGGTGTGACCAAACGTTTCTTTGTAAACAACGAAATCAGCCGTGGCGCGAATGACTCTGTCAGTTTTGCGAATGGGAAGATCACTATTACAGGCGATGGTGTAGCCGCGCGTAATGCCAGCAATCAGCCGGAAGCCTGGTTTGATCACAAATCACCGGTAACCCTGACCATTTCGCATTTGGGGGGTGAAAACTCCAAGATATCCGGACAACTACCTCTCCATCAGTCGGTTGCCATTGGTGATGTCGAATACCGGTTTACTGCAGTGGTTGGGGCCCGTTCATTTGTGAATGTGACTGGGGAGCGGTGCCCGATCTCCTGAGAAATTCTGTTCAAAATCATGTGTTTGATGCGGGTGTTTGTGATCCGTTTGGCGTAAGTTCTGCGCGCGCCGTGCGATCCTGGATGAAAACCACGCGTGTGCGCTGCAGAACAGATACGCAGATACCTTGAAACAAGTCCGCTGAACGACTAAATCGGTCGGCGATATTACGGAAGACCCCGCGAACAGGGGTGAAGAATGAAGAAATGCCGGCGGTTTGGCGGCATCGGCGAGAATTGTTACAGCGGCGCTTCTGACCGCGAATCTCAAAGTCGATCTGACCGACCCCAATGGTTCCCGCAGCAGCGGGGGTCGCAACGGAGGGAATGGACGAGCCGTGACTAAGCTCCTAGATATTAAAGGCCTGACCAAAAGGTTTGGACCAATTACAGCCGTGGACGACGTTTCGTTCTCGGTCGATCGTGGCGAAGTTCTCGGTTTTCTGGGCCCGAATGGCGCCGGAAAATCGACGACGATGAAAATCGTGACAGGTTTCCTGTCTCCGACGGAGGGTTCCGTCGAAGTTTGCGGGCATGACGTTGCGCGTGAACCGATGGCGATCAAGCGCAGAATTGGATATCTGCCGGAAGGTGCACCACTTTATGGCGATATGACGCCAATGGCGTTGCTACAGTTTGTGTGCAAGCTACGTCGTCTTTCTGCAGATGACACCAGGCGTGGGATCGAATACGCGGTTGAGAAACTGCACATCAGCAATGTCCTCTATCAGCCGATCGAAACCCTTTCAAAAGGTTACAAGCGTCGGGTCGGATTAGCGCAGGCAATTGTGCATGACCCCGAGGTTTTGATCCTTGATGAACCGACGGACGGGCTGGACCCGAACCAGAAACACGAAGTTCGCGAGCTCCTGACCGAGATGGCTGGCAAAAAGGCTGTGATTATCTCGACTCATATTCTTGAGGAGGTGGAGGCCGTCTGTTCTCGTGCGATCATCATTGCAAAGGGAAAGCTTGTCGCCGATCAGGACCCGCTGACCTTGCAGTCCCGATCTCGTCTTCACAACGCGATTGGTATTCGGTTACCGATGGCACAGGTCGAGGCGTGTACAGCCGTTCTCAATGGTCTCGAACAGGTCACGGCTGTTCAGACATCTGCGCAGGTGCGGGACACCGTCGAATTGCTGGCTGTTTCTGCAAACGGTCTGGAAATTCTTGACCCGGTGCGTGCTGCGATCGATGCCAAAGGAATTCACGTGAATGAAATCTTTGTCGAGCGGGGGCGTCTTGAAGATGTGTTCCGCGACCTGACGTTTGAAGTTGAAGGCCTGAAAGCACGGCCCATTGTGGGTTCGGAGGTTGGAAATGCATAGCATCTGGATCGTGAGCCGCCGTGAATTGTCGGCCTATTTCACCTCGCCGTTGGCCTATATCTTTATCGTCATATTTCTGGCGCTGGCTGGCGGGTTGACCTTCTTCTTCGGTGCCTGGCTCGATCGCGGGCAGGCCGATTTACAGGTCTTTTTCATCTACCACCCGTATCTCTATCTGTTCCTGATTCCGGCCGTTGGTATGCGGCTTTGGGCGGAAGAGCGAAAATCCGGCACCATCGAGTTTCTACTCACATTGCCGGTTTCAACGGGTCAGATTGTGCTGGGTAAGTTTCTTGCGGCATGGATATTTGCCGGAATTGCGCTGGCACTGACCTTCCCGATGTGGCTGACCGTCAACTATCTCGGCGCGCCGGATAACGGAATCATTCTGGCTGCCTATATTGGCAGTTGGCTGGTCGCTGGCGGATTTCTGGCCTTGAGTTCCTGTGTTTCAGCAATGACCAAAAATCAGGTCGTTGCATTTGTACTGGCCTCTGCAGTCTGCTTTGTATTCATGATGAGTGGGGTGGAGATCATCCAGTCCTTCTTCCGGGCCTGGACACCACAGGTATTTGTGGAATCCGTTGCAGAGTTGAGTTTCCTCACGAACTTCACCGAGATCGCCCGGGGTGTTCTCGACATTCGGGATATCGTCTTTTTCCTCTCCGTGATAGGGGTCGCGTTGTTCGTCAACACAGCGATTGTCGAAGCGAAGAAGGGGGTCTGAACCATGTGGAACAAGATCCGCAATGCTGACCGTGCTGCGCTTGCCTGGGGCACCGTCGCACTTTCCATCGTTTTCTTTCTGGCGTTCAACACGCTGGTCAACACGGTCTTTACCAGCACACGTCTGGATTTGACGGAAGATCAACTTTTCACGCTGTCGGATGGCACCCGCGAGGTGCTGGCCAATCTGGAAGAACCCCTTGATCTCCGGTTCTATTACTCCGAGAAGTTCGATGAGATCGGACCTGATATCGCCCGTCACTCTGACCGTGTGCGCGAGTTGCTGGGCGAATACTCCCGGCTTTCCAATGGCAAGGTCCGGGTAGAAATATTCGACCCGCAGCCATTCTCGACAGAAGAAGACCTGGCTGTCAGTGATGGCCTTCAGGGATTGCCCTTCGATCAATCGGGCGCGCGCGCCTATTTTGGTGTTTCGGGTACCAATTCGACAGATGATGTCGATGCCATCGGTTATCTGGCACCCGAGCGCAGTCCGTTTCTTGAGCATGATCTCACGCGTTTGATCTCCAATCTGGCTGATCCGGAGAAGCCGGTTGTGGCCCTGCTTACTGACCTGCCGATGCAGGGCACCCAGTTCGATCAGTACACGCCGTGGCTGGCTATCGACGGGATGCGTCAGTTCTTCGACGTCAAGTTTCTCGACAAGGATGCCAAGGAACTTCCTGACAACATTTCAATCCTGATCGTTGCCGGTGCCCATACCATTCAAGATGAACTGCTCTACGAGATGGACCAGTTTGTGGTGAACGGGGGGAAGGCACTTGTGTTTGCCGATCCGCTGGCAGAATCTATGGCACTTTCCGGCCCCGCTGCCGGACAGTTACCACCGCCGGGTGTCGGCCAGGCGGCGATTGAGCCTTTGCTCAATGCTTGGGGCGTAACAGTCGAGCGTGGTCAATTCGTTGGGAACCTGGATGATGCCATTCGCGTCGGGTTTCCGAACCCGGAAACCGGACAACAGGTCGCGGTGGACTATGTGGCGTGGCTGGATTTACAGGGGGAGCGTTTCTCTCAAGACGATACGATCACAGCGCAATTGCAGCGGATAGTCGTGAGTTCAGCCGGGGCGTTCATGTCTGCGGAAGGCGCGGAAACAAAACTTGAGCCATTGATCTTCACGACGGCCAATTCTGATCTGATGAGCGCCTTTGACATTTCACAGCAACCCAACCCGATCGCGTTGCGCGACAAGTTTGAGTCGACCGATACTGTCTTCAATCTTGCGGCCCGACTGACCGGCAATGTGAAATCAGCATTTCCCGAAGGTCCTTCGGAGAAAGTTCTCGAGGATGTTGAGGATGACGCCAAAAAAGACGAGCTTCGCGCAGCACACAAGAGTGCTTCGGAGAAACCGGTGAACATCATCCTGGTCGGCGATGTGGATATGCTGGCTGATCAGAACTGGGCGCAGGTCCGTGATGTTGCCGGTGAGCGCGTGCCGGTTCCCACGGCCAACAACGCTGATTTCTTCATCAATGCGATCGACAATCTTCGTGGTAACCAGGGTCTGGTTTCATTGCGTGGCCGCGGACTGGCCATCCGTCCCTTTACGGTGATTGCGGATATGCGTCAGGAAGCCGACACCAAGTTCCGGTCGAAAGAGCAGGAATTGCTGGGTCGTATTGCGGAAGTGGAGCAAACGATCGAACGGTTGCAGCGTGAAGAACAGACCACGGGTGTGCTGCTGACAACCGAACAGCAGGCCGAGGTCGACAATTTCCGTATTGAGATGCTCGACAAGCGACGGGAGTTACGTGAGGTACAACGTTCACTGCGTCAGGATGTTGAAACGCTGCAGCGGGATGTTCGGCTGATCAATATCTGGGCAGTCCCTGTGCTGATTGCTTTGCTTGCAATTGTCCTAGCGGTCGTCCGTCGCATGCGACGAGCCCGTTACCATCGCACTGTGTTGCACTAGAGGAGGATGAGACCATGAGCCCCCGTATATTTCTGACCTGGTTCGTTGTCACCGTCGTCACTGTTGTGATGGCTGTTGTGGTTGGGCTTGGCCATGAGACCGCAAGCTTTGATCTGGTAAAGCGTGAGCCGGTCTTCGAGGACCTTCGTGAGAACCCGGATTCGCCTGCAAAAGTGGAAGTGAAAAGCAGATTTGGCGAATTCACGCTACAGCGCGGCGATACCGGATGGGTTGCTCCTGATCGGGCTGACTACCCGGTCGAAGAAGCCGATGTACGCAGGTTGATTGTTGGACTTGCGGATATGCGCTTTGTCGAACGCAAAACAGCCAATCCCGAACGTTTCAAGCGCCTCGAAGTTCAGGAAATTACTGATGAACTATCGGATTCAGCTTATGTGAAAGTCTCTGATGCCAGCGGGAAGTCCCTTGCGGAAGTGATTATTGGACGGCCGAGTGCACGATTTTTCGCAGGCAATTCCAGCGGGACCTATATTCGTTTCCCCGAGACAACTGATACATGGCTGGTTACCAGTGTGACCAATGTGCAGACGCGTCTAATTCCCTGGCTGGATCGGGACATCGTTTCGGTAGGTGCTGATCGGATTGCGCGAATTGCAATCGGAACAGGTGAAGAAGGCTATGTCCTGTCGCGAGTTGAAGCGGGCGCAGAGTTCACCATTGAAGGTGCACCCGAAGGGCGTAGCCTTGATCAGGAAAAGGTTCGCCCCGTGAACCGTGCTCTGGCGGATGTTGAGCTTGAGGATGTGAAGCAGCGGAGTGCTTTCTCATTGCCACAGGATGCCAAGGTGGCTGAAGTTGTCACCTTCGGTGGTTTGTCTGTTCGGGCGCGACTGGCCAATGTCGACAAGAAGAACTGGGCAACGTTTGAAGCAAGCTATGTCGGTGATGCCACAGATAGCTCGGATGCAGCCAATGCTGCGCGTGAGGCTGCAAAGGTGATCAACGCACGCGTTGGGAACTGGGTTTATTGGTTGCCCAGCAATACATTCACCAATCTCACGCGACCCGTCGACGAGGTGCTCGCGCCGGCAGCACCTGACGCATCCTGAACCGGGACTGCATGGATTTGAATATCAGGCACAGCCCGGAACATTGTTTCGGGCTGTGTTCGTATTAGGGGGAAGCATGGATCTGGGATTGAGGGATAAGCGGGCGCTTGTGTTGGGGGCCAGCAAGGGCATTGGGCGAGGCATTGCCGAAGAACTTGCCGCGGAAGGCGCCCGGGTCATTCTCGCCAGTCGTGACGGTGAGGCGTGTGCACAGGTGGCGCGCGATATTTCAATGTCATCGGGTGTCGAAGTGCTGGGGACAGCCTGCGATATGGCCGATGTCGACGCGGTCGACCGTGTGGCTGCATTTGCGCAGGAGGCCTTTGGCGGGATTGACGTGTTGGTCAACAACACCGGCGGTCCACCATTTGG
This sequence comes from Alphaproteobacteria bacterium, assembly GCA_018666195.1. Lineage (GTDB taxonomy): Bacteria > Pseudomonadota > Alphaproteobacteria > UBA6615 > UBA6615 > JABJAG01. The sequence continues at coordinate 256 of JABJAG010000243.1, read as the reverse complement.
CAAGGTGAGCGAAGTCGATTCAGATACCTGGCGTCAGTACTTTGAATCCATGTTCATTTCGGTCACGCGTTTGACCGGACACATTCTGCCCGGCATGCGTGCGCAGGGCTGGGGGCGTGTGTTGCTGGTGACTTCGACAGGCGTAGTCGAACCGATTCCCCATCTGGGTATTTCGAACGCTCTGAGGATTGCATTGACCAATTGGGCGAAGACAATCTCGCTGGAGCTTGCGCCGGATGGCGTGACGATCAATGCC
>JABJAG010000242.1 GCA_018666195.1 Alphaproteobacteria bacterium | reverse complement strand
GAAATCCGCGCGCTGAGGTTCGGCGTATTGGCGGGCTTTGTCTTCGGACCAGGTGTAGGGGTCGCGAGTTCCGAAGCGGTCCGGATCGCGCTGTGAGCCATAGGGGCGCAACTCGGCGCGGCGTGCGTCATAGGCTTCGATAGCGTCCCATTGGGCAGCCTCGTTGTAGGTGTCTGTATGGACGGTGGCGTCCAGAGGTAGGCGGAGATTGATCCGCGGTGTTCGGGACGGCCAGCCCAGTGTCATCCCGGCGATGGGAAAAACCCAGTCCGGCAATTCGAGAAGTTCGTTTATTGTCTCAAGATGATCGCGGATGGTGCTGATTGGGCACGTGCCCAGGCCAGCAGCATCGGCGGCGAGGGCGACCGCCGACAGCGCAATGCCGGCATCCACGGCGGCATTGAAAAACGCATCCAGATGATCGTTTTCGAACGGATGACCGTGGCGTTCGTGAATTTGGCGCAGTCGGCGGTTGTTGCCGCAGAAGATCACAAATACAGGGGCACCCGCGATCCAGGGACTGCCGGGGAAAAGAGCGTTGATGGTGGCGCGCTTATCGGGGTCGCTCACGATGATGATGTCGCGCTGCTGCAAATCACTCTTTGTCGGCGAACTGAGGGCAAGCGCACAAAGCTGGCGTACCAGATCGAGCTGCACGGGCTTGTCCTCATAGAGGCGACAGGACTGGTGATTGGCGATGGCGTGCCAGTGGCTGGTGTCGGCATCGCTCGAGACACCCTGCGGGGCATCGCCGAAGCGAAGTTGTAGTAAGTCGTCGATGGACTGGTTGTCGGTCATGGTTAATTAAACTCCTGATGATTCTTGTCAGGCCCTCGACGGCGGGCATCCATAAACGCCGATAGTCAAACAGGCAGACGCCTGCGTTTGGGGCTCCCGCTTTTGCGGGAACGACGATTGAGTTTTCTAGTTGCCATTCGGCAGTTTGTGGTTGCCGAACTGTTCGCGGAGTTTGGCCTTAAGCACCTTGCCGGTGGCCCCGATTGGTAGTTCATCGGTGAGCACTGTGTCATCGGGCATCCACCATTTGGCTATTTTGCCATCGAGAAATCTGGTGATCTCGCCATGGGTTGGCGACTTGTCCGTCTTGGGCACCACGACGATCAATGGCCGTTCGTCCCATTTTGGGTGCGGAACCCCGATCACGGCCGCCATCAAAACATCCGGGTGGCTCATGACATGGTTTTCGATCTCGATGGTGCCGATCCATTCACCGCCGGACTTGATCACATCCTTGGCGCGGTCGGTGATTTCCATATAGCCGTCTTCGTCGATGGTCGCGACGTCACCAGTGGCAAACCAGCCGTCTTTCCCGTGGGCTTCGGAATGGTCGAGTTTGAAATAGCCGCTGGTGATCCAGGGGCCGCGTACCTGTAATTCCCCAAAGGCTTTGCCGTCATGGGGGAGTGATTTTCCCGCATCATCGACAATCCGCATTTCCACGCCATAGACCGGGCGGCCCTGCTTGATCTGCTTGCGCATCGCCTCGGCGTCATTGGTGATGCGTGGTTTGGCAATGGCAACACTGCCCAACGGACTCATCTCGGTCATCCCCCAGGCGTGTCGGACCTCCGCACCGAATTCTTCCTGGAAGGCGCGGATCATGGATTCCGGGCAGGCCGAACCACCGATGATTACCCGTTTCAGGCTGGGCACGCGGGTTTTGGCCTCACGCCAGTGGTTGAGCAGGTTGAGCCATACAGTGGGCACGCCAGCGGTCATGGTGACGTCTTCGGCGAGCAACAGCTCATGTACACTTTTGCCATCGAGCAGGGCGCCCGGGAAGACGAGCTTGGCACCGACCATGGTTGCGCCATAGGGGATGCCCCAGGCGTTGACGTGGAACATGGGGACCACTGGCAGGATGACTTCACGCTCGCCCATATGCAGCACATCCGGCAGGGCTGAGGCGTAAGCGTGGATCATCGTTGAGCGGTGGCTGTAGAGCGCTCCCTTGGGGTTGCCAGTTGTGCCCGAGGTGTAACAAAGCGAGGACGCAGTGTTTTCGTCAAAGACCGGCCATTCAAGATCGTCGGAGTGGCCGTTGACCAGTTCCTCGTAGCACAGGGCATTTGTTAGAGAGGTTTCGGGCATATGTGCCCGATCGGTCATGATCACCACGCCGCGCAGCTTGGGGAGCTCGCTTTCAATGGCCTCGATCAATCCAACAAGGTTCAGATCGACGAAGATGTAGGCATCTTCGGCATGATTGATGATGTAGGTCATCTGCGAGGGGTGCAGGCGCGGATTCAGTGTATGGGTGATCGCGCCAATGCCGGAGACGGCATAGTAAATCTCAAAATGGCGGTAGGTATTCCAGGCCAGAGTGCCGATCCGGTCGCCGAGTTTCACGTCGAGGGATTGCAGCGCGTTGGCAAGCTGGCGCGCCCTGCGATGGGCGTCGTGATATGTGTAGCGGTGGATCGGACCCTCGACCGTGCGGGTGACGATTTCCCGGTCGCCGGAAACAAAATCTGCGTGGATCAGCAGATTTGAAATCAGCTGTGGCTGGTCCATGATCAGGCCGCGCATGAAACATTACTCCCCGTAGAGTCAGGCGTTTGCCCGTTGAGAAGGATTATCCGCTCCACAGCGCAGTTCCTCAAGGGGAAGAGATTACCGCTAGCCGCACACCCGGTTCAGAAACTCCAGACAAACTTCTGCGAACATCTCTGGTTCTTCCATCAGGGCCACGTGACCTGTCCCCTTGAGAATTCGAAGTTCCGATCCGGAGATTTGTGCGTGAATTTCATCGGAGAGATGGGGCGAGGCAATCAGGTCGAGGTCCGAACAGGTCACCAGAGTCGGTACAGCGATCTGGGGCAGGCGGCTATAAGTGTCGCCTACGATGCAGGCCTCTAACTGGCCGATCCAGCCGGCGTTCACTGGGGAGTTCTTCAATAGAAATTCCCGGTGGGCATCCATCTCTTCAACATGTTTGTCGTAATAAGCGCTGGCGTGGAGCGCCATCATGCTGATTTCTGCGAGCGCGACACGTTGGTCATGGGCTGCCAGATAGCGTCTGGTTTCCTGAAATTTCTTCAAGCGCGCGCCGTTGCGGGTCCAGCTGTGGTGGATGCCGAGCGAAAGTACGCGATCCGCGTGATTGAGGGTGAGTTCCTGAGAGATATGGCCTCCCATGGAGAATCCCATCACATGGGCCTGATCAATCCCGGCATCGTCGAGAACATGGGCGGCGTCATCAGCCATATCGGCAAGGCTGTAGCCGGGTTCGGGCACGCTGGATTGTCCGACGCCACGATTGTCGAACACGATGGTGCGGAATGACTTCGAAAAGAACGGAATTTGACCAGCCCAGAAGCCAAGGTCATGACCGGTTCCGCTGATCAGGATCAATGGGGGCCCGTCGCCGCGAACTTCGTAGTTGATCGCGACGCCATCGCGCGGTGAGGTGAGGGGCATATGAGAACTCCGGAAAATTATGCGCCGACAGAATGGCCGCGTCGGCGTGTTGCATCAACCCGGGGTGCCTCCACAGGAGGTTTGCCTGTGATGCACGAGTACTTATCCGCAGCAATGGTTGCATTCATGCTGGGTGGAACGCTAAATCTTGGTCATGAGAAAGCCTGCGCCTGATGCGACAGGTTGGGGAAAGAGGTCAAGCAAATGCCAGAGACACCGTTCGACACACGTGAGTTCCGTAACGCACTTGGTAACTTCGCCACCGGCGTCACCATCATCACCGCAAAAGGTCCCAAGGGTGATCTGGTCGGAGTGACGGCAAACTCCTTCAACTCAGTCTCACTGGATCCGCCTTTGGTGTTGTGGAGCATTGATAAAGGCTCTCCCAGCTTGCAAATCCTCGAGGATTCCAGCCATTTTTGCGTGCACATCCTGAGCGAGAATCAGGGCGAGCAGTGCATGGCTTTTGCCAAGTCCGGAACCGACAAGTTCGGTGCCATTGATTATGCAGAGGGTTTGGGTGGTGCGCCGTTGCTCGATGGATGTCTTGCGCGTTTCGAATGCAAAAGCGTCGTGCATCACGAGGGCGGTGACCACATGATTATCGTGGGCGAGGTCGAACGCTATGAAACGAATGAGGGTGAACCGCTGACCTTCTTCCGCGGTCAGCTGGGCAAGCTTGCCGAGCCCGAGTAGAAACGCACCCACTCTGGGTTTCTCAATAAAATTTGCCAATTCTGTTGTCCCGGGCCTTTCGCTCGGCTCCTTGGGGCGGGTATAGTCCGGCCAAATATTGGTGCGGCGAAGGATGCCCGTACAACGTGCCTTCTGAGGAGATTTGGCGACATGAAGACCCTGAACCATCTGATCAACGGTGCCTCGACGGCCGGCAGCTCGGGCCGCACTGGCCCTGTGTTTAATCCGGCCACGGGCGAGCAGTCTGGCGAAGTCAACATGGCAAACAGTGCTGATGTAGATGCGGCCGTCGCTGCGGCGCAGGCTGCACTTCCTGCCTGGTCGGCCATGCCGCCGCTGCGCCGTGCCCGGGTCATGTTCCGCCTGAACGAACTGATCCTGCAGAACACCGATGAGCTGGCAGAAATGATCTCCAGCGAGCATGGCAAGACCATCGACGATGCCAAGGGCGACATCCTGCGCGGTCGCGAGGTTGTCGAGTTTGCCTGCGGTATCCCGCATTTGCTGCGTGGTGATTTCACCGACGATGTTGGCACAGGCGTAGATGCCTACACTATTCGTCAGCCGGTTGGCGTTTGTGCGGGTATCACCCCGTTCAACTTCCCGGCAATGATCCCGCTCTGGATGTTCCCGCTGTCAATTGCCTGCGGCAACACCTTCATTCTGAAGCCGTCCGAGCGGGCGCCGTCCTGCCCGACCCGACTGGTTGAACTGGCACATGAAGCCGGTGCGCCAGAAGGCGTGGTCAATCTGGTCAATGGTGACAAGGAATCCGTTGATGCGATCCTGACCCATGACGGCATTGATGCCGTCTCTTTCGTCGGTTCGACACCGGTTGCGTCCTATATCTATTCGACCGCTGCGGCGCACGGTAAGCGCGTTCAGGCGCTGGGTGGGGCCAAAAACCACATGGTAGTGATGCCCGATGCCGATATGGACCAGGCTGCTGATGCTCTGATCAGTGCGGGCTATGGTTCGGCTGGACAGCGTTGCATGGCTGTTTCAGTGGCCGTTGCCGTTGGTGATGAAACCGCTGACGCGCTCGTCGAGAAGCTGACCCCCAAAATTCAGGAACTCAAAATCGGACCTGGCAATGGTGAGGGTATCGAGATGGGCCCGGTGGTCACCAAACAGGCCCATGAACGCATTCTCGCCCTGATCGATCAGGGCGAAAAAGAAGGTGCAACCGTCGTTGTTGATGGTCGTGGCTTCAAGATGCAGGGCTATGAAAACGGTTACTTCATGGGCGGCACCTTGTTCGACCACGTGACTGAAGACATGGCGATCTACAAGCAGGAAGTCTTCGGACCAGTCCTCGCGCTGGTGCGCTCGAATGACTACGAGAGCGCTGTTGATCTGGTGAACCGCAACGAATACGGCAACGGTACTGCGATCTTTACCAAGGATGGTGATGCCGCGCGAGATTTCGCCGAACGGGTACAGATCGGCATGGTCGGTATCAATGTTCCTATCCCTGTGCCGGTGGCCTATCACAGCTTTGGCGGCTGGAAGCGCTCGCTCTTCGGTGACATGCACATGCATGGCATGGAAGGTGTGCGGTTCTACACCCGTCAGAAGGCGATCACGTCACGCTGGCCCAAATCCGGTGTCCGTGAGGGTCACAGCCTGAACCTGCCGACGATGCAGTAGCCTTCAGGCATCTGTAGCGCATCTATGACGCACCGATGACAGGGGTCGATCAGCCGAGAATGGGACTTTCCGGGGTCACGCGGAGTTTTGATGGCATCCGCGCCCTCGACAATGTCGATCTGAGGGTGAACCCGCGCCAGTCGCTGGTGCTGATAGGTGGGTCGGGCAGTGGCAAGTCGCTGCTGCTCAAATGCATCCTCGGTCTCGTCAATCCGGAGGCCGGCTCCATCGAAGTGGACGGCATGTCCACCATCGGAATGTCCGACAGTGCCCGTATGGACTGGATGAAGCGCTTTGGTGTGCTGTTCCAGCGTCAGGGCCTGTTCGACAGCATGCTGATCTGGGAGAACGTGGCCTTTCGTTTGCTCAATGAAGGTGATTTGAGCCGCGCTGAAGCCCGTGACCGGGCCATCGAGCGCCTTGGTCAGGTGGGTCTGCTTCCCGAAACCGCTGATCTCTATCCTTCCGAAGTGTCTGGCGGCATGCAGAAACGTGTGGGCCTGGCCCGTGCGATTGCCACCGATCCCGATATCTTGTTCCTTGATGAGCCGACTGCTGGTCTGGACCCGATCATGAGCACCATCATTAGCGAACTGATCAACGAACGCGTGGATGAACTGGGAGCGACGGTCATTTCCATCGTCAGTGATCTCGCCGTAGTGCGAAATATCGCCGACAGTGTGGTGATGCTGCATGAGGGGCGGGTGGTCTGGAGTGGCCCAGTCGCTGAACTCGACGAGACGGACAATCCTTATGTCCGGCAGTTCATCACCCAGTCAGTCGACGGCCCGATCGAGATGCCAAAGCTGGCGGGTTAGGCCTCGTCTTCAAGCGCCAGCGCATCCCAGACTTCGGCGCGAGATGGGATGGCATCACGGCCGCCGCTTTGGCCGCATTTCAGACCAGCAGCTGTGGTTGCAAACCGGCCAGCATCTTTGATGGATTTGCCTTCTCCAATTGCCAGCGCAAAGGCACCGTGGAACACATCGCCTGCACCCAGAGTGTCCACGGCTTCTATCGTGATTGCCGGGATGTGGTGAACCTCCGGTTCGTCGTCACTCACCCAGTAGAACCCGTCCGGTCCAGCGGTTACGCCGACAACGGCTTCGGTGCCTTCCCGTGCCTTTGCGAGCGCCGCAGCAATGTCTTTGGTGCCTGTGTATTGGGTTAGCCCGGGGAGCGAGAAAATTGCGTGGCTGGCCAGTTCGACCAGTTCTCTGGGAACAGGGTCCGGGCCGATATCTGCATCCAATATTGCAGGGATATGATTGATACGCGCGCGCTCAAGGGTTGCCATGGCCGCTTCCGGCCAGCGTGGATCAACAAGTACTGCACTGGTTTCCGATATCCGCTCCAGCGGCAGCCAGTCTGCGTTGCTGTCGAGGTTCTGACCGGGATAAACCGTTGCCTGACGCACGCCCTTGTCACCGATAACAATTGAGGAGACCGGTGACTGGGCACCTTCTATGCGTTGGATGTGTTCGGTGAGAACGCCACGGTGGGCCAGATCACTTCGAATGTATTCTCCGGTGTCGTCATTGCCCAACCGGCCCCATAGCGAGGCTTTTCCGCCCAGTTGAACAACCGCGACACTGGCCGTGGCGGCCATACCGCCGCCGTACTGGGCGTAGGTTCGGGCAAATGTCTTGCTGTCATTGGAGGTAGGCAGATCGGCTTCGAACACATAGTCGAGAAAGGCGACGCCAACGCAGATCACTTCTGCCATGACGGCCTCAGACGGCCTTGGCGCCGTAGAAGAGCATGGCGGCGTGCTGCGCCTCGGCAAAGAACAGCCAGCGTTCAAGTAGAACGCCGACCACGGTTCCGGCGAGACCGGCAAGAGCGACGATCATGAGTGCCGGGCCGCCGACGAAACCAGCGACAATGAAGGCGAGAATTGGGATCGCACCGCCAAAGAGGAGCGCAATCATGCGCAGTCGGGCCGCATGCTTGCGGGCGATCTGAAAGCCCATCTCGCGCATGATGTAGTTCTCACCGGAATGGGGTGCTTCAAGCTGGCGTACCGTACCGAGATGACCCAGTCCGGTTGCCGATTCCGCCGTCGCAACAGGTGCCGCGTTGTCGATCCGGTGCCAGTAGAGGAGCTTTAGCGCCCATGCCAGTGCCGTGGCCAGTGCCACAAGCCACGCCCACTGGGATGTCAGTGGGCCGAGGATAGCGAGAACCGTGATGATCAGTGCACCGCCGCTGGACAGGGCGAATGCGAGATAGATCGGAACCACGGTTGCGTCTGTCCATCGCGGGATCGCCTTGAGGCTGGCATAGATCATGCCGGTGCAGGCCACAGTGACCAGCGCCATGAGGCCGGTTATCAAGCCCACGATGCGCCAGTTCCCGTCAACAGACGCGAACACAATCCAACCCAGTGCGAACAACAGGGCTGGGATATATGTGACGATGGCGGCAATGCCTTCGCGTGACAGCCACGAGGAACGCCATTGGGACAGGGCTCGCCAGGCGCGTTCGGGATGTCCGAGATGGAATGTGGAGGACAGCAGTCCAGACGTGATCAGGCCGAGAGCGACAACAAAAATTGTAACGCCCGAAGCAAGGCTGGGGCTGACCGCGTTGGTGGCGGCGAGAATAGCCAACCAGACGAGCATGCCGTAACCGGCGCCCGACGCGGTGGTGAAGAAGATGACGGAGTAAGCTGGATGCATCGGATGAAGGCTCGGCGTGAATTACCGCGACAGCGTGCGGTCGACCCAGTCGAGGAACGGGCTTCCGGTCCCTCCCGGTTCGGTTGCTGCTGTGCTGGTGGGGGTCGGGCTGGGCGCAAGTGAAGCGGGCTGTGCGCGCGGTGGTAGGTATTTGTTAACCGGTTTCATGCCCATTTCCGGCATCAGATCATACCCGCCACGTTCCTGTACAAGCTGACTGATATCGGAATTGGGGTCTCCGAGATCCCCGAAATGCCGGGCGGAAGCCGGGCAGGTCGAGACACAGGCCGGGACCCGGTCGATTTCGGGCAGGTTCTGGTTCTCGATCCGCTCGATACAGAGCGTGCATTTCTTCATCACGCCGTCGGAATGATCATATTCGCGCGCGCCATAGGGGCAGGCCCAGGAGCAGAGCTTGCACCCAATGCAACTGTCTGCGTTGACCAGAACAATGCCGTCGGCTTCGCGTTTGTAACTGGCCCCGGTCGGGCACACCGTGACGCAGGCCGGTTCTTCACAATGCAGGCAACTGCGTGGGAAATGGACGGTCTGGCCTTCGGCCCCGTCACCCGCCTCATAAGTATGGATGCGATTGAACCAGACGCCGAGCGGGTCTGCACCATAGGGCTCTTCATCGGTGAGCGGGGCGGAATGACCGCCGGTGTTCCACTCTTTGCAGTTCACCGCGCAGGCATGACAGCCGACGCAGATATCAAGATCGATTACCAGTCCAGGCTGTTGCGCGCTGGTCTGTTGGGGAAGGCTGGTCATATGTCTTCTCCCCCGCGGGCGCGTCGCCAGTTGCCGAACGGCAGAAAACGCGCACCGTAGCGTGATTTTGTCTTGGCTTTTTCAACACCCGGGGCGCGCGGGACAGCGGTTTTCTGTCCGTCCCCGAGTTCCACATTGTCGTCCTTGATCACCCGCACGCGCAAGTCGAACCAGGCGGCTTGTCCTGTCACCGGATCGGTGTTGGCAAAGCGGTAGCCGTCCTTGGGGGGCAGCAGATCGGTGATCAGGTGATTGAGCAGGAAGCCCTTGTTGGATTCCGGGGCATCCTTGGAAAGGTTCCAGGCGCCCTTTTTCTTGCCGATGGCATTCCAGGTCCACACCGTATCGGTGTTGCAACCTTCCATTAGGGCGAGAATGGCCCCGGTTGAACCATAAGGGCTCTCGACGCGCACCTTGTCGCCATCGGCCAGTCCTTGGCCTTCGGCTGTCTTGCGGTTCATGTAGAGTTTGTTCCAGCCATGAATCTGGCGCAGCCAGGAGTTCTGCGAACCCCAGGAGTGGTACATCGCCATCGGGCGTTGGGTCAGCGCATGAATGGGGTAGGCGGCTGGGTCCGAATGGCTGTCCTCGAAGGGGGCGTACCAGATGGGCAGCGGGTCAAAGGTCTCGGTGATCCGCGCGCGATACTGCTCGGGTGGCACGACATCGCCAAAGCCCTGTCCGGCCAGCTTAAAGCGCTGCATTGGCTCGCTGTAGAGCTGCAGCACAATCTGATCGGCATTGAGGATCCAGCCCATCTCGGCGGCGTGGTCGAGATACTCGCGGTTGGAATGCTTGAAGTAGCGCTGGCTGGGGGTGAACTTCCCCTTCCAGAAGGCGCCGTTCTCGACATATCGGTCGAGCTGGTTCGGGTTGGGCGCGCCCTTGCCGTGGGAGTCTTCATTTTCGCCACGCCAGCCGGCCAGCGGGCCAACGCCGGGCGTGCGTTCGTGATTGGCGAGATAGTCCGGGTAGCCACCCGGGAATTTGCCGCTGCCGTCCTCGTTGATAAAGGCCGGCAGACCCAGACGCACGCCGAGTTCGATCAGCACATCCTGAAACGGACGCACATCGCGATCGGGTGCGATCACCGGTTGGCGGATTGCGTCAGCCGGACCATCAGCATCGCTGATTGGGCGATCGAGAATGCTGATGCAGTCCCAGCGTTCCAGATAGGTGGTGTCGGGCAGGATGAGATCGGCATAGGCGACCATCTCGGACTGGAAGGCGTCGGAATAGATGATCTTGGGTATTTTGTATTCACCGGTCTCCGGATCGGTGTCGGTGAGCATTTGGATAGTTTCGGTCGTGTTCATCGACGAGTTCCAGCTCATGTTCGCCATGAACATGAACAGGACATCGATCGGGTAGGGATCACCGGCCCAGGCGTTGCGGATCACCGTGTGCATCATGCCGTGGGCAGCTATCGGCGCGTCCCAGGAATAGGCTTTGTCGATGCGGAGAGCCTTGCCATTGTCATCAACCAGAAGGTCTTCCGGTGCTGTCACAAAGCCCAGCGGCGGTCCGGCCATTGGTTTCCCCGGGGCAACCTGATCTGGCTTGCCAGCGGGTTTGGGTCCTGGAGATGCAGGGCGCGGGAAGGGCGGCTTGTACCGGAACCCGCCGGGACAATCGATGCTGCCGAGCAGCATCTGCAGCACATGAATCGCGCGACAGGTCTGGAAGCCGTTCGAGTGCGCCGAGATACCGCGCATGGCATGCATCGCGACGGGACGGCCGATCATTTTGTCATGCTTGCGCCCAGTCCAGTCGGTCCACGGAATATCGAGGGTGACTTCCTGCTCGAACGCGGCATGGGCCAGTTCACCGGCGATCCGACGAATGGTTTCGGCATCAATTCCGGTCTGAGGGGCGACAGCGTCAGGGCTGTAGCGGGCATCGGTGTAGCGATCGAGAAGCAGGGAGAAGGCGGGAACGGCTTCCGTCCCGTCCTCCAGTGTAAAGCTGCCACGCATGGCCGGATCAATATCGGTGCGTGATGCATCGACCTGCTGGCCTGTGATGCGGTCATGGGTCAGGGGTTTGCCATCGGCGTCACGAACGAACAGCCCGTCTT